>NZ_JASJPC010000021.1:0-261938 GCF_031426875.1 Sulfuritalea sp. | reverse complement strand
TCAAGAGCAAAAAAGCAAGGAAAACCGCTTAGTGGAGCTAAGTGGATACCCCATTTTTTCGTACAGTACAGTAAAGCACAGCGTCAGTAAAGGCTAACGCCGGTCCTATACATGCTGCACCACGGTCAACGCAACCCGGCAGGAATCTACCATTTATCTGTGGTCGGTTCGCAGGCGGTATCCCAGCCGTCGGGGAGAGAACTCGGCATGCGGCCAGCGAGTTCTGCCCGAATAATTCCCTTCGAATCACCATGCGCCCGGCTGAGCCATTGCTCGAACCAGGGCTGCTCGGCCACAAGCTCGACGGCAACCTCCACCGGAAGAAGGCACTTGTCGGCGAACTCCTCTTCTTTCGGCTTTCCGTCGTTGCCCTTGACGGTCCGTTTGAATTTTTTCGAGGGAAACACAACCAAGCGCCCGGGATGGAGCACGAGTTTGCCCATCTTTTTGGAGGGCAATTCCGTTGAAGCGATACACAGTCTCCATTCGATACCGCTCTCGTCGTCGCCGCGATTGAGGATTACATCCTTCACTTCGATATCACGTCCGCTGCGATTGAGCAGCGCCACGTATAGCTGCGGCTGCGACTGTGGCTGTATTTTCTCGCCCGCGCTTCCGGTTTCGTACTGCATGTACCAAGCGGAATGCAGGGGCGGCGCCGGCAGTGCGGCGCAACCACCAAACACAAGAACCGCGAGACTCGCCACCCAGGCTTTCATCGTCCACCTCCTTCGACCCCGCGGATGTTCCGCCGGGGAGGAATTTCCTGCACCGAGTTATTGATGTTGTTCAGCGTCTTATCAATCTTCGATAGCACACTCAGAACACCCTTCGCCTCCACTCCGTCCTTAATCACATCAGGAAATTTATTGATCGCAGCGGTCAGGTTAGATACGGCGGCTTTCAGCCCGTCGATCGACTCCTTCGAAGGCAGGGCTCCCGTTGTTTTTGACGACTCAATGGCCGTGATCCGCGTGCCGAGCGCGTTAACCACGCTTTCAAGTCTCGCCACCGTCTTTACGGTAGCTTTCTGCGTGTCGGCTACAGTCTCGAGTTCAGCCGCGATCGCGCGAACCTGCTCGGTGAGCGGTTTAAGATCCGCGGGCGCTCGGTCATCGGGTCGTGGCGTATTCACCGTTGCCCTCAGTTCTTCGAGACTCTTCTGGCTGATGTTGATTTCCGCACCCGGCTTCACCGTCACGGTGGAGTCCTTCAGCGCCACCGTGCCGCTTACTCCCAGCACGCCTCCCACGGTGATGGCCGAGGCAAGGATGGCGCCCTGACTCATGTTCTGCACCGAGTTTGCGATCTTCGAAACCAGGCTACCATTTTCGCTGGCACCATGACCAGTGGCATTCCTGACAGAGTCTGATGACAGCGAGGGCGATACTTGCTGCCACATTTGCTCGCCGGGAACGGACTTTGTCGGCCATTTGCCCGAGTTTGCGAAGGCTTTCGCGACCATGTGATATCCGAGCATACGATAGCTCTCGAACTGTGCCTCGTCGAAGAACTGATCGGCCGTCGTTTGATGCGGGAAGGCTTCCGTTCCGTCGTTTTCGCGGCTAAGGGCTGCATAACACAGAACGTCGAGGGGTTCATCGCCGAACACCATCGGCTTCAGGTAACAAAGCACACCATCCTTCCCGCCGGGATCCGCGTCCCGGTAGCGAATCGTGCCTACGCGATAGCGGTGCTGTGACTCGAAATTTCCTTCATCGAACTCGATGGAGATTCCGAGATCAATCCGAATCTTGCGTATCGCGTCCTGCAGATCGCCGTAACCGAGCCCAGGATCTGCGCTCGCATCGACCACGAGGATATTCCGGCAACGGCGCCGCACCATTTCGTAGAGTGCAAGATTCTCGAAGTGGCCGCCGTCGGAAAGATAGACATAGGGCTTGTCCGCGGTGGTGAGGCCGAGTGCTTCGGCCAGCAGCAAGCGCAACGACGATATGGCCGGATCGCTACGGCGCCAGGTTTTTTCCCCGACCGGTGCAGGATTAGGCAACCACCATCCGAGGCGAATGTTGAAAAGGGTCATCACGAATGCCACCGGGGTCGATGAGTGATAACCCATGTTGGACGAGGCGGCCGCGCCAGAGATGGTCATCGCGCGGGCAAGTGAAATGCCCTGCCCCTCGGGGCCCGCATAATCCCGTGACGGCACATACCCAACCGCGGTGCTTCCGGTGTGGAGCGAGGTGACCGAGAACGACGCCGCCTTGCGCTGCTGCCATTCAAGCCGCCCGCTCGAGGGAGCAACAAGGTTCAAGGCAAGGTTGACCACATGAAAGAGGCGCGGCGTTCCGCCGGCGTCCTTTGCGGTGCGCAACTGCGACATTGAGATGTTGTCGTTGTTGTCGAACCCGGTGAACCAGTGTGGTTTGCGTACTTCGCCGGCACGCGCCGCGCCAAAGTAGGCGCGAACGAGGCGATTACCGTACATGCTGTGAATCGAAAACGTGTTCACCCCCACGAACCTCGAAGATCCCCAGCCGAGGATGACCAACACCACAAACAGAGCCCACGCGCGCCATCCTGCTCGGGTGAGTTCTGCAGCGTAGACGAGCGTCGGTGCGGGTTCGCCGGCGTGTGCCACCCTTGCGCCGAGATTGGTCGCAGCCGCGGACACCGAGCCCAGAGCAAGGCTGATCGTCGCACGCGCCGCTTCTTCCGACGCGGGAATCTGGGCCGCGGCGGTAGCAACGGTCTGTGCGGAGCGGACGACCGCGCCGGCGACACGGTGCAGTTCGGTTTCGTCGCCGTGCATTTCCTTGGTGATCATCAAGAGTTCCCCCGCGGCCAGATCGGTGGCTTTCGCGGCGGTGACGAGGGTGGCGGATATATCGGCGGGCGGTGTCTGCCTGCCCTTGTTCTGCTTTCCCTGCGCGCCGGGACGGTGCAGGAAGTCGACTGCGCGCGCGGCGGCTTCGGTCGCGCGCGCGGCGGCTTCGGTCGCGCGCGCGGCGGCTTCGGTGGCACGCGCTGCGCTCTCGACCGCAAGCGCACTCGTGGAATTTTGCAACCAAGGATGTTTCATGGGCGCCGGTTTACCGTGCAACATCGCCAGCCCCAATGCAAGTACGAGGCAGATAGCTGTCAGCAGCGCCAGGATGAACGCGATGGCGGCCAGATCAAGGAGCCGTGCGCCGATGGCTGAGGCCACTCCACGCGCACGGCCGGTGATTTCCGCACCGTTCTTTGACCAATAGCCGATCAGGCCGGTGACAATGCCCCAAAGCCCGCCGCCCGCGATCAGAGTGGTGCCGTCCGCGGCTGCATAGGCGGGGAGACCAAGCATCAATTGCGGCACATAGATCACTAGGATGAAGCCAGCGGCCCAGAAAACGCTTGCGCGAATCCACCAACCTCCCGAGCGTGCCCACCATTCGCGCTGGTCTTCCGAAGACTGGCCGCGATTCAGGGCGACATAGAGCGTCGTCGCCATCCAGAAACTCATCAGAAGCGCAGGAACGGTGACCGTCGCATAGAACAGGGACGAACGAAAGGCCAGATACTCCTGCGGTAGCCACTGGGTAAAGAGATAGACAAGGCCGCCGCCCGCCAAGCCGCCCACGAGCACGAACGCCAGGGTCTTCAGGGAATTTCTGGTTTGCTTCTGATCGCCGGCGCTCTCCGAGCGGGCGGACCGGATCTCAGCAGGCGCGACGCTGGCTCTTCTCCACAGCATGCCGGCGACACAGCCAACCAGATGCACCACCGCCCCCCCAACGCCAAACCACCACCCGATATGCCAGTCAAACCATCCGTGAACCGGTGGGAGCTCGAGCCGGCTCAGGCTGACGCTCAGCAGAATCGCCGCGACAAGGATCGGTAAAAAACAGAAGCTGGTGAACTGGTTGACGGGCAGCGGACCGCCATTCTGCTTTTCCGGCAGATCGGCCACCACATACCGGATGCCGACGACAAGACATATGCTGCCAAGCGCCATCATCACTGGATTCCACCATGCCGTGAGAGACGTCGAGTTGAGCAGTCCGATATAGAGGTATGGTACAAGCAGCGCAGCGGCGATCACCGGCAGCAGCACGAACCAGTTGAGGATCATGTTGCGCAGGACTATCGAGATCAGCGTGAAAAAATCCGAGGACAGGCCCCAGACCGGGCTGAGATAATTGCTGTAGCTGCGAAGCTGGGATACCTGCTTTGCCTCGAGGGCGGATGATTCTTCAGTTCCGCCGGATAGCTCCTTCTGGACATCGTCGACCTTGCCGCCGGACGTCTCGATCCAGCGCGAAAGCCAGCTTCCAATGTAACCACCGCCGGAGACGGTGGAGAGATAGTTGAAACGGCTGAGAATGCGGCGACTGGCAAGACCCTGCAGCACACCAAGGCTGAAGGTCGCGCTGCGGATGCCTCCGCCGGACAGGCAGAGCGCCCATGGAGCTTTTTCTTCGTCGAGGCCGTGGATCAACTCACGCAGCTGCTGCTGCCGTTGTTCGAGCGTGCCATCGATGCGGAACGCCGCACCCGAACCGTGCAGGCATCCGAACTCCGACTCGAGCGCTTCCTGGGTTTTCAGCCTCGCATATTCGTCGTCCGATGCATTCATGATCCCCTCCCGATGACGATGAATCATTCAGTCAAAACTGGTCAGGACATTTCACGAGAGCAGGTCGTTGGTATCCTATTTCATGCGTTGATTCCACTACATACAACTCAGTACCCTCGGCCAGCAGCAGATTGGAGTAGTTGATTGGCTTTTGCTGTGGTTACAGCGACGAGGCCGTGCATACGGATACGTCATTTTTAGAAACGGGGTGACTTCACGACTACACAAATGACGCTGGGCAAACCGCGCGAACCGAACCGAAAACACCAGGCAAGTCGCTATGCGGTCTGCTTCTTGCGTCAAGTCAGATCGGCTTGGGTGGCTCGGGAGGTGGATCGGGACGAGGACTTGTACAGTCTCTCGTATCATCGCTGCCGCACGCAAAGCTCGCCGTAGGGAACATTGCCGCCCCGAGTGACAAGGCGATTAGCAAAGCGGAAATAATGCGCTTCAACATGTTGCCTCCTTTCGAATTGCAATTCGATATCGAGTTCAACGCACCGCAGCAACCGCGGTTATGCTGAGGTTATTTCGCCTTGTACGCTTATGCCGAATGAAAGTCAAGAAAGCCGAAATGCATACCGATCCCAAAAAAAGCTGCAATAGCAAGGCATTCGGCCGGTCGGCAAGCCCCTGAGCGCGATGCGGCCATTTATAGGATAATTCGCCCCGGTCGTCGGGAGAGAGTGACTCCCACCGTCACCGCCGAAGGCGCAACCCCCAGGAACCGCTCAGGCAAAAGGACCGACGACGCTGCACAAATCTGGAGAGCGGCAGCTCATTGCAGCATCGTGAAGCCTGCCCGCCGACGGAGTAAATCTCTCAGGCGCCAAGGACAGATGGGGATGCGACGGAACCCCGTTGCGCTTCTTGCCGCCATCAGCCCGAGGATCGCCATGCCGCTACGTACTCCCCTTTACGACTCCCATCTCGCCGCCGGCGCCAAAATGGTCGACTTCTCCGGCTGGGAGATGCCCATCCATTACGGCTCGCAGATCGAGGAACACCACGCCGTGCGCCGCGACGCCGGCATGTTCGACGTCTCCCACATGTGCGCGCTGGATCTCGCCGGTCCCGATGCCCGCGCCTACCTGCGCCATCTGCTGGCCAACGACGTGGCGAAACTCGTCACGCCCGGCAAGGCGCTTTACTCCTGCATGTTGAACAGGGCGGGCGGCGTGATCGACGACCTGATCGTCTACTACTTCAGCCCCGAGCATTACCGCGTCGTGGTCAACGCCGGCACCACGGACAAGGATGTCGCCTGGATGCGCGCCCAGCTCAGCGGGGTGGACGGCGGCTTCAATGCCACGGTGATGGTACGGCGCAAGGGCAGCGAGGATGCGGTGACCCTGATTGCCTTGCAGGGCCCCAATGCGCACGAGCGCCGCAGCACCGGCGTCGATGCCGTGGCGATGATCGCCGTGCAGGGCCCCCAGGCGCGCGAGCGTTTCTGGACGGCCTTCCCCGACAGCCGCGCTGCCACCGAGAAACTGGAGAATTTCCAGGCCGCCGAATTTGCGTCGACGCAGGGCAACTGGCTGGTCGCCCGCACCGGCTACACCGGCGAGGACGGTTTCGAAATCACCGTGCCGGCCGAGGCGGCAGCCGACGTCTGGCAGGCGCTGCTGGCGGCCGGGGTGAAGCCCTGCGGCCTGGGCGCACGCGACACGCTGCGGCTCGAAGCGGGCATGAATCTCTACGGCCAGGACATGGACGAGAGCATCTCGCCCTACGAGGCCGGCCTCAAGTGGACGGTCGACCTGAAGGACCCCGCGCGCGATTTCATCGGCAAGTCGGCGCTGGTCGGCGACAGTGCCCGGCACTTGCACAACGAGTTCGCCGGCCTGCTGCTGCTCGATCGCGGCGTGCTGCGCGCCCACCAGAAAGTCATCACGCCGCTGGGGAGCGGCGAGACCACCAGCGGCAGCTTTTCGCCGACCCTGAATCAATCCATCGCACTGGCGCGCCTGCCGGTGGGCGTCGCAATCGGCAGCGAAGTGGACGTCGAAATCCGCGACAAGCTGCTCAAGGCACGCGTCGTCAAACCCACTTTCGTCCGCAACGGCAAAAGTCTGATTTAGCCACAGAGGACACAGAGGGCGCAGAGGTAAACACCTCCAGGTCTTCTCTGTGTTCTCTGTGATCTCTGTGGCCCATGATTTTTGGAGGTTATAAATGAACAGTCCCGCCAACCTGAAATACGCCGCCTCGCACGAATGGGCCAGGCCCGAAGCCGACGGCACGATCACCATCGGCATCACCGACCACGCCCAGGAAGCGCTGGGCGACATCGTCTTCCTCGAACTGCCGGCCGTCGGCCGCGTGGTCAAGGCCGGCGAGGAATGCGCGGTGGTCGAATCGGTGAAGGCCGCCTCGGACATCTATTCGCCGGTGTCGGGCGAAGTGGTGGACATCAACCAAGCTGCCGCCGACGCGCCGGAATCGGTCAATGCCGATGCCTATGCCGCCTGGCTGTTCCGCATCAAGCCGGCCGATGCTGCCAAACTCGCGACGGAACTCGATGCGCTACTGAGCGCCGACGCCTACGCCGCGACGCTCTGACACAGCGCTCACATAGCGCTTGCGAAACAGCGGCCCCACTGTGGGGCAGACTGTAGGGCGGACTTCAGTCCGCCGGTGAACGATGGCCGACTGAAGTCGGCCCTACAGTCGGCCCTACAACCGGCCCTACAGTAGTCATTGACCCTACAAAGCAGACACTGACATGCACGCAGAGAATCTTTCGCTTCCTCTCACCACCCTCGAACACCGCGACGAATTCATAGGCCGCCACATCGGCCCCGATGAGCATGCCATGGGCGGCATGCTCGCCTCGATCGGCACTGCCTCGCTCGGCACGCTGATTGCCGAGACGGTGCCGGCGACCATACGCCTGCAGCGCCCGCTGGATCTGCCGGGGCCCGTGCCGGAGCACGCGGCGCTGGCCGCCCTGAAAGCCATCGCGGCGAAGAACGTGGTCAAGAAATCGCTGATCGGCCAGGGCTATTACGGCACGCACACGCCGCCGGTGATCCTGCGCAACCTGTTCGAGAATCCCGGCTGGTACACCGCCTACACGCCCTACCAGGCCGAGATCGCGCAGGGCCGGCTGGAGGCCCTGCTCAACTACCAGCAGATGGTGGTCGACCTGACCGGGCTGGGAATCGCCAACGCCTCGCTGCTCGACGAGGCCACGGCCGCCGCCGAAGCGATGACCATGGCGCGGCGCATCTCCAAATCCAAAGGCAATGTGTTCTTCGTCGATGAAGCGGCCTTCCCGCAGACCATCGACGTGATCAGGACGCGCGCCGCCTGGTTCGGCTTCGACGTGGTGCTCGGACGCCCGGAAGAAGCGACGAGTTTGGCAAATGAGCACGAGCTGTTCGGCGCCCTGCTGCAATACCCCAACGCGCGCGGCGAAATCGCCGACCTGACCGCGACGATCGCCGCGATCAAGGGCCGTGGCGGCGTGGTTGCCGTGGCCTCCGACCTGATGGCGCTGGTGCTGCTGAAATCGCCCGGCGAAATGGGCGCCGACATCGCGCTCGGCTCCTCGCAGCGCTTCGGCGTGCCGATGGGCTTCGGCGGCCCGCACGCGGCCTTCTTCGCCACACGCGAAGCCCATGTGCGCTCGATGCCGGGGCGCATCATCGGCGTCTCGAAAGACGCACGCGGCAAGACTGCCTACCGCATGGCGCTGCAGACCCGCGAACAGCACATCCGGCGCGAGAAGGCCAATTCCAACATCTGCACCTCGCAGGTGCTGCTGGCCAACATGGCCGGCATGTACGCGGTGTGGCATGGCCCCGAGGGCCTGCGCCGCATCGCCGGGCGCATCCATCGCCTGGCCGCGCTGCTGGCCGGCGCGCTGGGCGTCAGCGGGCGCTGCTTCTTCGACAGCTTCGAATTGAAAGTTGGCGCTGGCGAGACGGCAAACTACATGAAAGCCGCCAGCGACGCCGGCTACAACCTGCGCCGGGTCGATGACGGCACAATCGCGATCAGCGTGGACGAAACCACCACGCGCGAAGACGTCGCCGCGCTGCTCAATATCTTCGGCAAAAGCACGCCGGTCGAAGCACTCGACGCCGCACGCCCCTGCGCGATCCCGGCTTCGCTGCAGCGGCGCGAATCTATCCTGAGCCATCCGGTATTCAACACGCATCACACCGAGCACGGCATGCTGCGCTACCTCAAGCGCCTGCAGAACCGCGACCTGGCGCTCGATCACGCGATGATCCCGCTCGGCTCCTGCACCATGAAGCTCAATGCCGCCGCCGAGATGATTCCCGTTTCCTGGCCCGAATTCGGCCAGATGCATCCCTTCGCGCCGCTGGACCAGGCGCAGGGCTATCGCGAACTGATCACTGGCCTCGAAGACCAGCTCAAGGCCATCACCGGCTTCGATGCCGTATGCATGCAGCCGAACTCCGGCGCGCAGGGCGAATACACCGGTCTCGTGGCGATCCGCCGCTATCAGGCCGCCAATGGTCAAGGCAGCCGCAATATCTGCCTGATTCCGAAGTCGGCCCACGGCACCAACCCGGCCACCGCACAGATGTGCGGCCTCGACGTGGTGGCCGTGGCTTGCGACGACAGCGGCAACGTCGATGTCGAGGATCTCAAGGCCAAGGCCGCGCAGCACGCGGCGAATCTGTCCTGCCTGATGATCACCTACCCGTCGACCCACGGCGTGTTCGAGGAAAGCATCCGCGACATCTGCACCATCGTCCATGCCCACGGCGGCCAGGTGTACATGGACGGCGCCAACCTCAACGCCCAGGTCGGCCTCTGCCGCCCGGCCGACATCGGCGCCGACGTCTCGCACATCAACCTGCACAAGACCTTCGCCATCCCGCACGGCGGCGGCGGGCCGGGCATGGGGCCGATCGGCCTCAAGGCGCACCTGGCGCCCTACGTGCCGGGGCATTTCTCCCTCCCCATCCCCCTCCTGACCGCTGCGCGGCCCACGGCTGGCTTTGCACAGCCAGCCGGCTGCGGCGGCGCGACGCATGCGTCGCAAATTCCCGCCTCGCCCCCCTTGAAGGGGGAGGAACTGGACTCCCTCCCCTTCAAGGGGAGGGCTGGGGAGGGGATGGGGTCGGTCTCGGCCGCACCCTGGGGCTCGGCCTCGATCCTGCCGATCTCCTGGATGTACATCACCATGATGGGCGGCACGGGACTCACGCGCGCCACCGAAATCGCGATCCTCAACGCCAACTACGTCGCGGCGAAACTCAAGGACCACTACCCGGTGCTCTACACCGGCAGCCAGGGCCGCGTCGCCCACGAATGCATCCTCGACGTGCGCGCCATCAAGGCCGCCACCGGCGTCGCCGAAATCGACATCGCCAAGCGCCTGATGGACTACGGTTTCCACGCGCCGACGGTGAGTTTTCCGGTGGCCGGCACGCTGATGGTGGAACCCACGGAATCGGAGGACAAGGCCGAACTCGACCGCTTCTGCGCCGCGATGATCGGCATCCGCGACGAGATCCGCAGGATCGAGAACGGCGAATGGACGCTCGAGGCCAGCCCCTTGAAGCAGGCCCCGCACACCGAAGCCGATGTGATGGGCGACTGGACGCGGCCTTACTCGCGTGAGCAGGCGGTGTTCCCGCTACCCTGGGTGGCGGAGAACAAGTTCTGGCCTTATGTGAATCGCATCGACGACGTATACGGCGACCGCAACCTGTTCTGCGGCTGTTCGCCCACCCCCTGACGAGCCGCCCGGGACAGGGCTGAAGTACCGGGCCGTGCATCCTCGATGCACGGCCCGCATTTTTATGCGGCGCCGGATTGATCGCCCGGCACGGCATCGAGCATGCCACGCGATGCACCGTCGCTCATCGGCGACATAGTTTTCTTTGGATAAACAGCCGCTTGTCGATTCGGCCTGGAATCTTGTCGCCACAGCCCGACAGATCGTCACCCACCGGACTCCGGCCGATGGCGATAATTTATTGTATTAATTGATAAAAGACGACCGGCACGGCGCTTGCAGTTGGCCATTGCGTCGCGCTTGCCGCCCAAATGGCAAGCGGCGCCAATCGACCCAAGGAGAACCCATGCTCGCAAAATCGAACCTGTTCAGCAACAAACGTGAAGACAACGTCGTCACCCGCGATCCGCGTCTTGCCGGATACAGCCAGAACCCCGGCAGCACCCCAAGCCCGACCGGCACTTCCGCCGGCAGCCTGAACGCGGCCAACTCGGCCACCGTGACGACGACAGCCGCCGACGCGAAGACAGGCAAAAGCAACGAAAACGTTTCCGCCAACCGTCTCATGGTCGGGCCCGACGTCAAACTCAAGGGTGCCGAAATCCTCGATTGCGACACCCTGGTGGTCGAAGGCCGCGTCGAAGCGACGATGGACAGCCGGGTCATCAACATCGCCGGCAACGGATCGTTCTCGGGCAAGGTCGGTATCGACGTGGCGGAAATCCATGGCCGCTTCGAGGGCGAGCTCACCGCCCGCAGCCAACTGATCATCCACGCCACCGGCCGCGTCAGCGGCACCATCCGCTACGGCAAGATCCTGATCGAAGAAGGTGGCGAGATTTCAGGTGACGTGCGCTCGCTGGCATCCGAGGCGGCCACTCCGACCCTGACCCAACGCAGCGCCGCGCCCGAATTCCCGAAGGCCGTTCCGGCAGTCGCCGGCGGCGCGTCCTGATTTAGTCCTCCCCTTCGCTGCAGCAGCCCATCCCCCCTCCATCTCCGAGCCGGAATCCCCTCCCGGCCAGGGCGCTGCAGCGCTTTTTCACTTCCCCCTCCAGTAGCACACGCCGGCTACGCCCGGTTGCCTGACGCTTGGCTGTTGTTCATTGCAAACGCTTTCAGCGTTTGTCGCAATGCTTGCGCCAGGTTCCCATGGAAACTTGGCTTTCAGCGCTCCGTCGTGATACTCTTACCAGAACTCTATCGATTGGATAAAGGTAAGACAATGACTTCGACCGCCACCCTGTCCAGCAAATATCAGATATCGGTTCCCAAAGCGATTCGCGACGATCTGCACTGGGAAGCCGGCCAGGAATTTGTTTTCATTCCCAAGGGCAAGGGCGTGTTGCTCATGCCGGTCCCCGAACTGAAGCAGCTCGCCGGCATCGCTCGTGGCGCAAAAACCGGGGGCTATCGAGACCGGCAGGATCGCTATTGATGCGTGTCATCGACACGTCCGTCTGGATCGAATGGCTGATCGACAGCCCTTTGGGCAAGAAGCTGGCGCGGGAGATTCCGGACAAAGCGGAATGCATCGTGCCCACCATCGTGCAACTGGAGCTGGCGAAATGGCTTACGCGGGAAGCCGGCGAAGACCAGGCGGACCAGATGATTGCCTTTACGCAGAAATGCGTCGTGGCACCGCTTGACACCCGCATCGCCTTGCTTGCCGTCGACCTGCATCGCCAATACAAGCTGGCGACAGCCGACGCCGTGGTGTATGCCACTGCGCGGGAGTTCGGCGCCGATTTGCTGACCTGTGACACGCACTTCGAAAAGCTGCCCGGCGTGACTGTCGTCAAGAAGATCGGTCTGCGTCCGTGACCCTTTTCCACCAACCCCTGTTCAATCAGCGCTTGCTTGCCCAGCGCGCGGCAAGCCAGCCAACGCCCGCGGATCACAAAAGGCTGCTCCTCGACTGGGCGGCGACGATACGCAATGGCAGCATCCGCAAGCAAAAGGAATCCGAACTGCGCGGCCCATTCATCCAGCGCGTGTTCGTCGAACTCCTGGGTTATCGCCCGTTCGGCAGTGGCCTCGAATGGACGCTCAACGATGAGAAGCGCACCGGCAGCGGCTCGGCGGACACCGTGCTGGGGCTTTTCAGCAGCACCGGAAAGAAAGTCATTGCTCCGGTTGAACTGAAGGGCGCCGATACTCCGGACCTCGACGCCATCATGCCCGGCCGGCACAAGAGTCCCGTGCAGCAGGTCTGGGAATACGCCATGGACACCCCGGGCTGCAAGTTCCTGCTGGTGTCGAACATGGTCGAGATCCGCCTGTATGCCATCGGCTACACCCGGCAGGTCTACGAGCGCTTCGAGATTCTCGAACTGGCCGACTCCGATGCGGCCTACCAGCGCTTCCGCCTCCTGCTTGCCGCCGATCGCCTGCTGTCCGGGGAAACCGCAACGCTGCTGCGCGAAAGCGCGCTGGCCGAAAAGGAAATCACGCAGAAGCTGTATCGTGACTACAAAACCTGGCGCATCAATCTGCTGATCGCCCTGATGCAAAGCACCGAAAAATCCGCCGAAGAGTTGATCGAGCCGGTGCAGAAGCTCCTCGACCGCGTGCTGTTCGTTGCCTTCGCCGAACATCGCGGGCTCCTGCCGTCGAAGTCGCTGAGCCAGGCCTGGTCGCATCGCGACCCCTATCACCCGCGTCCGGTCTGGGACAACTTTCAAGCCCTGTTTCGCGCCATCGACAAGGGCAACCCGGCGCTTTCCATACCGGCCTACAACGGCGGCCTGTTCGCTGCCGATCCCGTGCTCGACGCGCTCGCCGTGCCCGACGACGCCTGCCGGATGTTCGCCGAACTCGGCGGCTACGACTTCGCCGAGGATGTGTCCGTTACCGTGCTGGGCCACATCTTCGAGCAGTCGGTCAGCGATATCGAGCAACTCAAGGAACTGGCCGGCACGGAAGGTTTCACGCTGGGCGCGCTGGAAGCCCAGGTCAGGGAATCGGCGACCTCCATCTCCGGCAAGCGCAAGCAGGATGGAATTGTTTACACACCCGACCCGATCACCCGCTTCATCGTCGATCAGAGTCTCGGCACTTTCCTCGCCGAGCAACAGGGTCGACTGCGCGCCCGCTTCGCCACGAACGATGGGAGCTGGCGCAAGCCGACTGAAGACGAAAAGAAGCTTGCCGGGCGCAAGAAACAGGTCAAGCTCAAATCGCAGGAGCGCCTGGTCGAATTTCTCTTCTGGAACGCCTGGCGCGACCGTTTGCACACGTTGCGCGTGGTCGATCCGGCCTGCGGCTCCGGCGCCTTCCTGGTCGCCGCCTTCGACCTGCTCGATGCCGAGTACCGCCGCGTCAACGAGCAGATTCAGGCCATCACCGGCAACCCCGACTTTTTCGACATCAATCGCGAAATCCTCAACAGCAATCTCTATGGCGTCGACCTCAATCCCGAAAGCATAGAGATCAGCAAGCTGTCGTTGTGGCTCAAGACCGCCCAGCACGGCAAGCCTTTGGAGAGCCTGGAGGCCAACCTGCGCATCGGCAACAGCCTGATTGCCGACGGCAAATTCACCACGCGCCCCTTCGACTGGCATGCCGTCTTTCCCGATGTCTTCGCCGACGGCGGTTTCGATGTCGTCCTCGGCAACCCGCCCTATGTCCGCATGGAACGCCTCAAGCCGGTCAAGCCCTATCTGGAACAGCACTATGCCGTGGCCAGCGATCGTGCCGATCTCTACTGCTATTTCTACGAACTCGGTCTCTCCCTGCTCAAGCCCGGTGGCCGCTTGGGTTACATCTCATCCTCGACCTTCTTCAAGACCGGTTCCGGAGCAGCCTTGCGCCGTCATCTGCTGACCCACGCGCAAGTCCGTACCCTGGTCGATTTCGGCGACATCCAGGTCTTCGAAGGCGTCACCACCTACCCGGCCATCGTCGTCGTGGATCGCGCAGACAGTCCCGATCCGCAGGCGCCGATCCGCTTCCTCGCATTGGGGCAGGCCATGCCCGAGAGCCTGGCGGCAGAGTTCCGGCAACACGCCGGCACCATGCCGCAAGGCCAGCTCGGCAACGATGCGTGGCGACTGGAAAGCGACGTGCTGGCCCGCCTGCGCGAGAAACTGATACAGGGCCATCCGACGCTGAAGGAAGTTTATGGGTCGCCGCTGTATGGCATCAAGACCGGCCTTGAACGCGCATTCGTGGTTGATCGCGCTACTCGAGATCGGTTGATCGGTGAAGACCCGCGTAGCAAAGAGCTATTGAAGCCCTACCTTGAGGGCAAGGACCTAAAAACTTGGCACGTTGACACGCAGGATTTATGGCTGATCTACATCCCCAAACGCCGTATTGCCATCGCCGACTTTCCAGCCATCGAGCGCCATTTGCGTCCTTTCAAGACGGCACTCGAAAATCGAGCGACAAACCAAGAATGGTTTGAGCTGCAGCAATCACAGGAGCGATATTCGACCGCATTTTCCAAAGAAAAAATTGTCTTCCCAGACATTACCGATCATTCAAGTTTTTCTTTGAACAATGGCTCATTTCTCGCCACAACCTGTTTCTGCATCGAGGTGTCGAAACCTTGGGTTCTGGCGCTGTTGAATTCTCGGGCAGTGTGGTGGTTGATTCAGCAAGTAACGCCTTTCGTGCGTGGCGGATTTCATCGGTTGAAAACGCAATACATCGAATTGTTACCCATCCCCAAAGCCGACGCCGCCACCCACTCCCGCCTCGGCACCCTCGCCGAATCTGCCCAGCGCGCCGCCGAAGCGCGCCGCGACCTGCAACAGAAATTCCGCTTCCGCGTCCTCACCGACCTCGCTCCAGGTGGCCATTCCGCAAAACTCACAAACAAGCTGTTCGACTGGCCGGCACTCGATTTCAAGGCCTTTCACGACGAGATCAAGAAGCAGTTCAAACAGCCCATCCCGCTCGCCGAGCGCGACGACTGGCAGGCACGCTTCGACGCCGACAAGGCGCGGGTTGCGGAACTCACTGCGGAAATCGCGCGCTGCGAAAGGGAGATCGACGCCGAGGTCTATCGCCTGTTCAATCTCACCGCCGACGAAATCGCCCTGATCGAGGGCAGCTCGACGCTTGCCGCAAACACCATACCGTGCGACGATAACGCCCATGAAGCCCAGCCAGATACAGCGACTCGACCAACGCCTGAGCCAATGGCGCGCCCGCCACGCGGACGCGGCCAGCCTGCGCGCCGCCTATCGGAAGAAGGTGCTGGAGTTCACGCTGAGCTCGATGGCGCTGGAAAACGAGCCAGTGGATCGCGACCGGGTGCAGGCGCTGCGGACTCGACCCAGCCGCTAGACGCGACGCGCGAACTCGCCAGTGCGGCGGGGCCGCTCACCTACACCGAAGTTTCAGAGCGCCTTGCCGCCAAGGCAGCCGACTGTCTCGACGAACTGCTCGATGCTCCTCCATCAAGCATCGCCGTCACCCCCGAGTGGATACGGGAAATCCACCAACACATCGCCGGCGATCTGTTTCCCGACTGGGCGGGCCGCTGGCGGGCCACGGAGGTCCAGGTCGGCACGCACCTGCCGCCACCCCCGCGCGAGATCGCCGTCCAAATGCAGAACTTCTGTCTCGATCTGGAAGAGCGCCTGCGCCATGTCGGCGACGCGCAGTCCATCGCCGGCCTGCTGGCCTGGGTTGATTGGCGCTTTCAGTGGATACACCCGTTCCGCGACTTCAATGGACGCGTCGGACGGATTCTGCTGGTGGTGCTGTGCTATCGCTTCGGCCTGCCCCCAGTCGATCCCGCGGCGCACGGCGAGGCGGCGCAGGCGTATTTTTCGGCGCTGCGAGCCGCGGACGATGGCAATCTCTTACCATTGCAGGAAATCTGGCTCGACCGTCTCTCCGGCTGAAATGCGAAGCGGCCGCAAGCGGCCATTCCGAAGGAAAACCATGACACAACATCTCGTACTTACCGTCATCGGCGACGACCGCCCCGGCCTGGTCGGCGAACTCTCGTCCGCGATCAGCGCCCACCAGGGCAACTGGCTGGAATCCTCGATGGCGCAGCTGGCCGGCAAGTTCGCCGGCATCGTCGAAGTCAGCGTCGATGCCACACAAGCCGATGCGCTACGTAACGCGCTCGGCCAGCTCGCCGGGCTGAAAGTCACTGTCGAATCGGCTGCCGCCCGAAAGTCGGCGCTGAAGGGACGGCGCTTGAAGCTCGCGCTGGTCGGCCACGACCGCATCGGCATCGTGCGCGAGGTGTCGCAGGTGCTGGCGCACCACGCGGTGAACGTCGAAAGCCTTGACACCCACACCTCCAGCGCGCCGATGTCGGCCGCCGTGCTGTTCCATGCCGTGGCCGAACTGACCGCCGCACCCGACCTCGACGTCGGCGCGCTGACCGGGGAACTGGAACGCATCTCCAACGATCTGATGGTCGATATCACGCTGGACGAAACCATCCGGGCATGAGCGCCATGTACACCCTGCACATCGCCAACAAGAATTACTCGTCCTGGTCGCTGCGGCCCTGGGCGTTGCTGCGCGCGCTGGACATTTCGTTCGCGGAACGCCTGCACCGGCTCGGCGTTACCGGCGAGTTCCGCAGTTTTTCGCCCTCGGGCCGGGTGCCCTGCCTCGAAGACGGCAAGACCGTGGTCTGGGATTCGCTGGCCATCGTCGAATACCTGGCCGAGCACCATGCCGGCGTCTGGCCGGCCGATCCGCAGGCCCGCGCCTGGGCGCGCTGCGCCTGTGCGGAAATGCATTCCGGCTTCGCCGCGCTACGCAACCAGCATGGCATGAACGTCGGCGTGCGCGTGGCGGTGAGTCAGCGCAGCGCAGCCGTGGCGGCCGACATCGCGCGCATCGTCGAGCTGTGGCAGCAAGGCCTGTCGTGCTTCGGCGGCCCCTTTCTCGCCGGCAAGGAATTCTGCGCCGTCGATGCCTTCTTCGCCCCCGTGGTGTTCCGCTTCCGCAGCTACGGCGTCACCATGAATGGCGCCGCCGCCGGCTACCTCGAAACCATGCTCGCCCACCCGGCGCTGCTGGAATGGGAAACCGCCGCGCTGGCCGAAGACTTCCGCGAAGCGGAGCACGAGGCCGAACTGGCGAACGCCGGCCGCGTCAGCGCGGATTTCCGCGCCGCGCCGCGCTCGTGAACACCCCCGAACTGCTGGCGCCGGCCGGCTCGCTCCTGATGGCGCGCACGGCGCTGGATTTCGGCGCCACGGCGATCTACGCCGGCCAGCCGCGCTACAGCCTGCGCGTGCGCAACAACGATTTCGGCACGCTGGAAAACCTCGCCGCGGGCATCGCACTGACCCACGCGCGCAGCGGGCATTTCTATCTTGTCAGCAACATCCTGCCGCACAACGCCAAGCTGAAAACTTACCTGGAGGACATGGCGCCGGTCATCGCGCTCAAGCCTGACGCGCTGATCATGGCGGATCCGGGCCTGATGATGATGATCCGCGAGCGCTGGCCGGAGATGCCGCTACACCTTTCGGTGCAGGCCAACACGGTCAATCATGCGGCGGTGAAATTCTGGCGCAGTGTCGGCGTCTCGCGCGTGATCCTGTCGCGCGAACTGTCGCTCGACGAAGTCGCCGAAATCCGCCAGGAATGCCCGGACACGGAACTCGAAGTCTTCGTGCACGGCGCGCTGTGCATCGCCTATTCAGGCCGTTGCCTGCTCTCCGGCTACTTCAACCACCGCGACCCGAACCAGGGCAGCTGCACCAATTCCTGCCGCTGGGATTACAAGGTTCTTGAGGGCAGCGAAGACGGCGGCGGCGATGTCGCCCTCGCCTCGCCGCGGCCGCCCGCCGTGGCGCCAGCACCAACTCTGCCGGGCGCCGCAAGGCCGGGCACACTGCGCCGCCCCGGCGCCACCTGGCTGCTGGAAGAGAAGGAACGCCCCGGCGAATACATGCCGATCGAGGAGGACGAGCACGGCAGCTACATCCTCAACTCGAAAGACCTGCGCGCCATCGAGTACGTCGCCAAGCTGACCGAGATCGGCGTCGATTCGCTGAAGATCGAAGGCCGCACCAAGTCGCCCTATTACGTTGCGCGCACCTGCCAGAGCTACCGCCGCGCGATCGACGACGCCGTCGCCGGGAGGCCTTTCGACGCGCAACTGATCGGCCAGCTCGACGGCCTCGCCAATCGCGGCTACACGGCCGGTTTCTATGATCGCCACCCCGACCGCGACTACCAGAACTACCTCTCCGGCAGTTCCGAATCCAGCCGCAGTCTCTATGTCGGCGACGTGCTCGGCTACGACGCCGAGGGCTTGGCCGAAATCGCCGTGAAGAACCATTTCGCGGTCGGCGACCGCATCGAGATCATCCGCCCCGCCGGCAACCTCGAACTGGTCATCGAGGCCATGCAGAACCGCGAGGGCGAAGCGGTCACGGTCGCGCCCGGCAGCGGCCACCTGATGCGCATCGCCCTGCCGCCTGACTGTGAAGGCGCCTTCGTCGCGAAGTACCTCTAATGTTGAAACCGATGGATGCAGGAGCGAGCTTGCTCGCGACAACGGCTTATCGCGAGCAAGCTCGCTTCTACAGGGAATGCGCCTTTTCCCTGTTGACTGACAACTAGGCTCGATGGGCAAGATTGTCGAGGTCCGCATCCCGATCTATCCCGAGTGTTGGGAGACCTGCGGCAGTTGCGCCCAGGGCGACGTCACCGTCGATGAAGTGCTGGTCAAACCCGGCGACATCATCCAGTTCGACGACAACGTGATCGTCCTCGAAACCGGCAAGGTCGCGCTCGACATCCAGTCGCCCCACGCCGGGCGCGTGGTCGAGGTCATGGTCGCGGCCGGCGATGAAGTCGCCGAACGTACGCTGATCCTGACCCTGGAAACCGCCTGAGAATACATGTCCGCCCGGCAAGCTTGGGGCGGACGTGCATCTCAGGCCCAAGGCGATCTACCGACCGCGAGCGGCAATGGACCCGACGTGAGGTTACGGCGCAATGTAGGCGTAGCCCCTGGCCTGGTATGCCATCAGCGAAATGAAACCGTTGCCGACGACGCGAATCTCGGGCAGAACGAGTTCGGTCTTGGTTTCCTGCGAACGCGATGCGACGGCACACTGCTCGAATCCTTCGACCCCCGGCGCCTTGCTCATCTCCTTGATGCGGGCGGCGACTTTCGCGGCCAACACGCGGTCTTCAGGCTTGATCTTTTCCTGATCGGTCTGCACCAATTTTGTCGCCGGGCCACGGAACGCCAGGATGAAATGCGGGGCCACGCCCTGCTGGATCAGCGATTGCCGGGTCTCGTCGATGACGTCGAGCCGGGCCAGCAGCAGCTTGGGATTGCCTTCATGGATGTCGAATGCGATCTTGCCCTCCTTGAGTCCTTTCAGCGCCGCGCTGTCGTCAGCGGCCCGGACTCCGGTCGAGCAGACAACAAACATTCCCAGCGCGAAGGCGCCAAGCAATTTGGGCAAGCAAGTGAAGTCGGTATTCATGTCATTTCTCCTGTGGGTGGATTTCTTATAAAGCCGACACCTGTTCGGATCGGTTTCGGCAGACTACTACAATCCCGCCAGGCCCATAAAGATCGGGCAATCCGCGTTGATAGCCTTGCCGGAAGCCGGCAGTGCAACTTCATTTCTGCGAAAGTTCCCAGGCGATTCCATTGGGATGATGTGATCGGCCTTTCAAGTCGAGGTGGATTTTGCAGGCCATCCAGTCCTCGTCGCTCCCGGCCAGCAAAGCTGAGACGAGGCGCAAACAGGACGCGGAGTTGGGGAAGATCGGGGCGACGCGAATGCGGCACTTGATCTCACGATTGATGCGTTCGAGGCCATTGGTGGTGCGAAGTCGAGGCCGTGGTGCACGAGGCAGTTCGAACAACTACCTCGATGCAATTTGACGCGCATCACTGATGCGCGTAAGCTGCGCGCATCCAATACGCGGAGCACAACCATGAGCACGCCAGCCAAGAAAGCCGCCAACCTGACGGTACGCGCCGACCTGCTGGAAGAAGCCCGCGCACGCAAGATCAACCTCTCGCACACACTTGAAGTCGCGCTCGCCGCCGAACTCAAGCGGCAGCGCGAAGCCGAATGGCTGGAGCAGAACAAAGAGGGCATCGCGGCCTATGGCCGTTTCGTCGAAAAGCACGGCGTGTTCTCCGACCGCTTCCGCAACTTCATGCGCGAGAGTTGATGGCGCACCTCGACGTATTTCGCAACCCGGACGCCACGACGGCAAGCGTCATCCCCTATGTAGTCGATGTCCAGAGCGAACTGCTCGCGGGCCTGCCGACCCACGTCGTCGTCCCATTAGCCTATCCTGACGCCATCGAGACCCCCATCCTGCGCCTCAACCCGACAGTCGGCGTCGGCGACACGGCGCTTGTCGCGCTGACACAAGACATGGCCTCGGTGTCAAACCGCCTGCTGCGGAACCCCGTTGCCAACCTCTCCCCCCAGCGCGACGAAATCGTCGCCGCGCTGGATTTCCTGTTCACCGGCTTCTAACTTTCATGCGGATCTCGGCACCCCTGATGATGAAACACGCGAAAGACAAATTGAAGGCCCCCCACCCCCATCCCCGCCCCAGGGCGGGGCTACCAATCAGCTCGCGTCGCTCGACGATCACCTGTCGCTCCGAACGAGTTATTTCACACTGATCCATCAACTACAGAAAAGTACCATGGCCCAATACGTCTTCACCATGAACCGCGTCGGCAAGATCGTGCCGCCGAAGCGCCAGATCCTCAAGGACATCTCCCTCAGCTTTTTCCCCGGCGCCAAGATCGGCCTGCTGGGCTTGAACGGCTCGGGCAAATCGACCGTGCTCAGGATCATGGCCGGCATCGACAAGGACATCATCGGCGAAGCGACGCCGATGCCGAACCTGTCGATCGGCTACCTGCCGCAGGAGCCGCAGCTCGATCCCGACAAGACCGTGCGCCAGGAAGTCGAATCCGGCATGGGCGAAGTCATGGAAGCCCAGGCCAAGCTCGAAGCCGTGTATGCCGCCTACGCCGAAGAGAATGCCGACTTCGACAAGCTGGCCGAGGAACAGGCGCGGCTCGAAGCCATCATTTCCACTTCCGGCGCCGACACCGAACACCAGCTCGATCTCGCCGCCGACGCCCTGCGCCTGCCGCCCTGGGATGCCGGCATCAAGAATCTTTCCGGCGGCGAGAAGCGCCGCGTCGCGCTGTGCAAGCTGCTGCTCTCGCGCCCCGACATGCTGTTGCTGGACGAGCCGACCAACCACCTCGACGCGGAATCGGTGGAATGGCTGGAGCAGTTCCTCACCCGCTTCCCCGGCACCGTGGTCGCCGTGACCCACGACCGCTACTTCCTCGACAACGCCGCCGAATGGATCCTCGAACTCGACCGCGGCCACGGCATCCCGTGGAAGGGCAATTATTCCAACTGGCTGGAGCAGAAGGAAGCGCGGCTGGAGACCGAGGCCAAGCAGGAAGACGCGCACATGAAGGCCATGAAGCAGGAACTGGAATGGGTGCGCAGCAACCCCAAGGCGCGTCAGGCCAAGAGCAAGGCCCGCCTCGCGCGCTTCAACGAAATGTCGGAAACCGATTACCAGAAGCGCAACGAAACCCACGAACTCTTCATCCCCGTCGCCGACCGCCTCGGCGACAAGGTGGTCGAGTTCCATGACGTCAGCAAGGGCTTCGGCGATCGCCTGCTGATCGACAAGCTTTCCTTCACCGTGCCGCCCGGAGCGATAGTGGGCATCATCGGCCCCAACGGCGCCGGCAAGTCGACCTTGTTCAAGATGCTGACCGGACAGGACAAACCCGACAGCGGCGAAGTCGTCGTCGGCCCGACGGTGAAGATCTCCTACGTCGACCAGAGCCGCGACTGCCTCGACGGCAGCAAGACCGTGTTCCAGGAACTCGCCGACGGCGCCGACATCATCACCATCGGCAAGCTCGAGATCGGCAGCCGCGCCTACATCGGCCGCTTCAATTTCAAGGGCGGCGACCAGCAGAAGAACGTCGGCAACCTCTCCGGCGGCGAACGCGGACGCCTGCACCTGGCGAAGACGCTGATGACCGGCGGCAACCTGCTGCTGCTCGACGAACCCTCGAACGACCTCGACGTCGAAACCCTGCGCGCGCTCGAAGACGCCCTGCTCGAATTCGCCGGCTGCGCCATGATCATCAGCCATGACAGATGGTTCCTCGACCGCATCTGCACCCACATCCTGGCCTGCGAGGGCGAGTCGCAATGGAGCTTCTTCGCCGGCAACTACCACGAGTATGAGGAAGACAAGAAGAAGCGCCTCGGCGAGGAAGGCGCCAAGCCGAAGCGGATTCGCTACAAGCCGATCACGCGTTGAGGCAGGCAATGACCGGCCTCAAAGTCGCGGCGGGCGTCTTCGCCCTGCTGGTCGCCATGCTGCTGGCGCAGATGCTGTTCGCGCCGCAGCAACAGCCGGCGCCGGCGATGACGCACGGCATGCCCTGGCAGATCGAGCATCCCGGCCCCGGCCAGTCGCGGGTGTTCGGCCTGACGCTGGGCGGCGGCGCGGCCGGCACGCTGGCCGATGCGCTGCGCCTTTCCAAGGAAGCGCCCACGCTCGCGCTGCTGACGCCGCAGGATGCGCCGGCGGCCCTCGAAGCCTATTTCGAGAGCGTGTCGCTCGGCGCCCTGACCGGCAAGCTGGTGCTGAGCATCGCGGCCGCGCCGGGCGAACTGGAATCGATGCGCGGCAATGCGGCGAAGACCGATCACCTGGAAACCGGCATCCGCAAATATGTACTGCACGAGGCCGACCGGCAGCGTGCCGAACGCCTGCCGCTCGCGGCGATCGCCTTCATTCCCTCGGCCCGGCTCGACGAGGCCGTCATCCTGGATCGCTTCGGCATGCCGGCGGAGCGCATCCGCCAGGGAGAGACGCTGGAACATTTCCTCTATCCGGCACAGGGCCTGGACATCGTACTCGACAGCAAGGGCAAGGAAGTGCTGCAGTACGTCGCCCCCGCCGAGTTCGCCCGGCTGCGCGCGCCGCTGGGCAAATAGGTATAAGTTGGCGCTGGCGCGCTCTGCGTACCTGGGATTCCGCTTCGCGGGCAGGCAACGGCGATTCATGCTGTCGCGCCGCGCCGCGGCGTCATGTGCAGTGCCAGAAGTCAGACGAACGACCGGGAGCAATCCGCTATGCTCGATGCAAATACCGTTGCGCAGCTGAATCAACTGGGGATCAGCGCCGAAACCATCGAGTCGGCGCTGTCCGGCCTGATCGTCCTCACGGTCCTGTCGGTGGTGGCGGCGATACCCACGGCGATCCTGGCGAAGCGCAAGGGCCGGTCGGTCGCCGGCTGGCTGATCCTCGCCCTCACGATTCCCGTCGTCCCGCTGCTGCTGATCTGGCTCCTGCCGAAATTGCCGGATCGGCCGCAGCAGTAGCCGCGGCACGCGGCGCCTGGCGTCGCGTCAGCCCGGCAGCCGGGCGTACAAATCCACGGCGGCTTCCATGCGCCGGAGAAGGTTCTCGCTGGTGGTGAACAGCTTGCGCGCGGTCGGCGCAAAGTCCTTTCCATTGCGCATCGCCAGCGTCGATTGCATGGTGTTCCAGTGCCCTGCCACGGATTCCAATTCACCGAGAATGACGTGCCGGTCCTGCGCGACCGAAGTCAGTTCGACGAGGGCGGTGGAAAATTCCTGGCTCGCATCGTCGAGTTCCACGCGGCATCTCGCCACCTTGATGCCCATGTGCCGAAACATGAAGAACTTGGCCACGCGCTGCGACAGCATGCGTTCCCGCCCCGCCAGGTTGATCAGCCGGCCCTTGCGTGTGCCGTCGTCCTTCTCGAAACTCAAGGTCAGGGTTTGCGCCGCCTCGAGAACATCCTCGTTGATGCTGAATAGATCGCGTGCCGCGTTCTGGGACGGGTCGGCATCGAGCAATGCCTGGTAACGCGGCCATAGCCGGGTGAGTTCGGCTATCGCGGCGGCACTCTCGGCGCCGTTCGCCCTCGGTTCGAGCGCCTGCAACTGGCCACCGAAGGAGTCCATCGATTGCCTGAGGATCAATCGTGACTGGCGCGCCAGCAGCCCTGTCTCCAGCATCAACCATGACTTGGCCATGCGCTGCGACAGCATCCGCAGGCGTCCCGCCTGGTTGATGGAATCGCAGTAGGACCTCGAATCCCTGGCCTGGCTCCGCGCCGCCAGGGTCGAAGCCGCCCTGGCGCCGCCATTTCCGGCCAGGCGCGGAAGACGCCGGAGATTGGGGAAATTCACCGGCTGCGGCAGGGCTTCATCGTCGAGATAACGTGCGACCGCGCTGTTCCTGAGCCGTATGCGGCATCCGTCAACCACGATCAAACCGGAATCGGCGAGGTCGCGCAGGGTTCGCGACAGGGTCTCCGGCTGCATGTCGAAGCGCGAAGCCAATACCTTTTTGCTGACGGCAAGCGTCACCGTGGTTTCACCCACGAGGTCGCGGTTCGGTCCCGCCAGTTGCAGCATGAAATCCAGCACCCGCCGGCTGCCGGAACAGAAATGCCGCGTCGCGAATTCCGTCTCCATGTCGACTTGCCGCCGCGCCAGCACCCCCATGAGGCGCAGCGCCAGCCGCGGATCCGCTGCCATGACCTGGCACAGGCCCTCACGTCGTATGCCCAGCACCTGCGAGGGCCTTGCCGCCACCGCGGCGACGATGCAGGGATCGCTTGCAAACAGCTCGGCCTCGCCGAAGGACTGACCGGCGCCCAGCACGTCGATGACCTTCTCATTGCCCCGATTGGATGACAGCGACAGCGTGACCTGGCCCGACAACAGCACATACATTTCGTTGACGGGATCGCCGGCCCGATATATCGGCTGATCCTTTTGAAAGACGATGCAGCGCGTCGCTGCGATCAGTTCGCCAAGTTGTTCCGGCGCAAGATCGGCGAACAGTGAAAGCTCGCTCAGCGTCTTTTTAATATTACGGGTGAACGTTGCCTGCATGCGACATTCCTTTTCCCCCAGCTCTTGAAACACGAGCAACTTGCCCGCGGCATCGGGACCGATACGATGCCCTGTGACGCCCTAGCGGTCGATGCCGACCACGTCGTCCGCCTCGAATTCGTCCGGAACCGTGCCGTCGCCTATGCCGGTGACCATGGCAGCCAGGGTATCGCTCTGCTTCACGAAATATTCGGCGCTGATCGGATCATAGAAGCGCTGGCCGAGGCTTACATCGCTGAACTTGATGCGGTGAAGAGTGGGATGAGTATTCATGCGGATTCAACAGGAAAAGTTAATCAGACTTGATCTGCCGCATTCTAACGCAGCGGCGGGCGCGCCTTGGACAGCCTGGGTGCGGCAAAACGCCGCTGTACGCCTGGCCTCGGTGCGCCGCCGGCGACCGTCTGGAAAGCTGCTACTGGCCCGTCACTGCCACGTGGCCGACAAAGATCAGCTTCGGAAAGCTGCGCATGAGCAGCTTGCTGTAGAAGTTGGTCATTACCGCCCCGTCTTCATAACGGATCGTGTTGCCGGGCTTGAGCACCATCTTCGGCGCGGCGATCCACTCGGTGCTGCCGGCATGAGCGACCTCGATGTAGGTGAAATCGTTGGCGTCCACCGTGCTGAGCACCTTGCCCTGGTTCGGCAGTTCGCCCGGCGCCGGCGGCTTGATCGGCATCAAGAGGTCCATGGCCTGGACCGGCGAGGGATGGCCGGGCGGCGGAGCCGCCAGCGCCGAGGATGCGAGGCAAAGCAGGAGCAGGGAAAGAGTTCGTTTCATGGTCGAATCCTGGCAATGGGTGAAGAGCTATGGGAGGCCGGCACCGCAAGCTTACAGGCAGCGCCAGAAAGGCGAGCCCGGCGTCAGCGGAAAGCAGTTGATCATGGGATAGGGATACGGCCCGGGCATGAACATGGGTCCAAACGCCTGGTTGCGGCACCAGCGGATTTCCTGCTCGATCCTGTCCTGGCAGGCCCGGTCGCGCTTGTAGGCCTCGGCGGCCATGTCGTCGAAGATCTGCCGGCGTTCGGCCGACACCATGTGGTCGAGCACCGCAGTCGGCACCCCCTGCCCGGCCAGTTCGATGAGCCGCGTCGCCGACAGCCGATAACGCGAACCGGAGGCCGTGATGCGGCCGATCAGATCCTCGGCGCCGACGCCCTGGCGCGCCAGTGCCACGATCTGCTCCAGCGGCAACGCGGCAGACGGCTGCGGCAGGCTGGCCTCCAGCTGTTCGGCGCTGATACGCTCGATCTTCGGCGGCTCCGCAGGCGTGCCGGCACAGCCCTGCAGGATCAGGGCCAGGATCGATGCCAGTCGAAGATGACGTGAAGCACTCATTGCGGTAGGGTTTAGCGGAACGGTTTTTGGAGCATTTCAGGCCGGCGCATGGCATCATTCCGGGCCACGCGCCGCCCCTTACTGGCCTTGCCCGACCAAGGCGCCCCGACATGACGTTAATCATAGGCGAGGCGGCCCGGATTTCCATGCCTATTTGTCCCATCCGATGACACCCGCCACGCTCGAACTCCTCGCCCCCGCCAAGAACGCCGACTTCGGCATCGAGGCAATCGATCACGGCGCCGACGCCGTGTATATCGGCGGGCCGGCCTTCGGCGCGCGGGCCAATGCCGGCAACAGCGTGGCCGACATCGAACGGCTGGCGGCGCATGCGCACCGCTATCACGCCAAAGTTTTCGTCACGCTCAACACCATACTGCGCGACGATGAACTCGACGCAGCGCGGCGCATCGCCTGGCAGATCCACGAAGCGGGCGCCGATGCGCTGATCGTGCAGGACATGGGCCTGCTGCAGCTCGACCTGCCGCCGCTCCAGTTGCATGCCAGCACCCAGACCGACATCCGCACGCTCGAAAAGGCGCGCTTCCTGCAGGACGTCGGCTTCTCGCAGATCGTGCTGGCGCGCGAACTGACGCTGAAGGAAATCGCGAAGGTTTCGGCGGGTCTGATCGTCGCCCCACCCTCTCCCTCGGTCCCTCTCCCTGAGGGCGAGGGAAGACATACGCCGGCAACGCTGGAGTTCTTCGTGCATGGCGCGCTGTGCGTGGCCTACAGCGGCCAGTGCTACATCAGCCACGCCCACACCGGGCGCAGCGCCAATCGCGGCGAATGCTCGCAGGCCTGCCGCCTGCCCTACACGCTGGAAGACGAGGCCGGCCGCATCGTCGCCCACGACAAGCACCTGCTGTCGATGAAGGACAACGACCAGAGCGCCAACCTGGCGGCTTTGATCGAAGCCGGAATCCGCTCCTTCAAGATCGAGGGGCGGCTCAAGGACCTCTCCTACGTCAAGAACATCACGGCGCACTACCGCAGCCTGCTCGACGACTTCCTCGACCAGGCGCCGGCATTCCGGCGCGCCTCGTCCGGGCGCTGCAGCTACACGTTCACGCCGCGCCCGGAAAAGACCTTCAACCGCGGCGCCACCGATTACTTCGTCAATGAGCGCCAGGCCGACATCGGCGCTTTCGATACGCCGAAGTTTTCCGGCGAGGCGATCGGCACGGTCACGCATCTTGCACCCGACTGCTTCGAGGTCGACGCCGGCGCGCCGCTGCACAACGGCGACGGCCTCAGCTACTACGACAGCCATCACGAGCTGGTCGGCCTGCGCATCAACCGCGTCGACGGCGCGCGTCTGTTTCCCATGCAGATGCCCGACGACCTGACCGTCGGCACCGCGCTCTACCGCAACCGCGACCAGGAATTCGAGCGCGCGCTGGAACGAAAATCCGCCGCGCGGCGCATCGGCCTGCACCTGCAATTGAGCGAGACGCCCGACGGCTTCGCCCTGACGCTGACCGATGAAGACGGCATTACCGCGCGCGCCGCCCTGCCCCACGCCCGCGAGCCGGCAAAGCATGCCGAGCGCGCCTATGCCGGCCTGCGCGAGCACCTCGGCAAGCTGGGCAACACTATCTTCGACGCGACGGAAATTTCGCTGGCGTTGAGCCAGCCCTGGTTCCTGCCCGCCTCGGCCGTGAACGGCCTGCGCCGCGAGGCCATCGCCGCGCTCGAAGTGGCGCGCGAGGCGGCGCGTGAGCGCCCGGCGCGAAGAATCGCCGCATCGCCAGCGCCAACTTATCCGGAAAACGAACTCAGCTATCTGGGCAACGTGCTCAACAGCGCGGCGCGCAGCTTCTATGAAAAGCACGGCGTGACGCTGATCGCCGACGCCTACGAGACCAACAGCGAAAAGGGCGAGGTCTCGCTGATGATCACGCGCCACTGCCTGCGCTACAGCTACAACCTGTGCCCCAAGCAAGTGAAAGGCATCCGCCCCGACCCGATGACCCTGGTCAATGGCAAGGAAAAGCTCACCCTGCGTTTCGACTGCAAGAAATGCGAAATGCACGTCATCGGCAAGCTCAGGAAGGGCCGGCAGATCAGCATCGTGCCCGTGGCGCCTTGAGCGGCGCACAAGAGTTGGCGCTGGCACCCCGGCGATGAGCCGCGCATTGGGCAACGCATCGGGCAAAATCGTCCTCGCCCCCATGGAAGGCCTCGCCGACGACGTGCTGCGCGCGGTGCTGACCGCCGCCGGCGGCTACGACTGGTGCGTCACCGAGTTCGTGCGCGTCACCACCACCGTGCTGCCGCATTCCTGCTACACGCGCCTGAGTCCCGAACTGACGCAGGGCTCGCGCACCGCCAGCGGCACGCCGGTGCGGATCCAGTTGCTCGGCGCCGACCCGGCGCTGATGGCGGCCAACGCCGCCCATCTGGCGCTGCTCAAGCCATTCGGCATCGACCTGAATTTCGGTTGCCCGACGCCGCTGGTCAATCGCAATCGCGGCGGCGCGGCGCTGCTCGACGAACCGGAGTTGTTGCGGCGCATTGCCGGCTCGGTGCGCGCCGCCGTGCCCCCATCGATTCCGGTGACGGCCAAGATGCGCCTCGGCATCGAGAACACCGATCGCGCGCTGGACTGCGCGCTGGCGCTGGAGGCCGGCGGCGTGCAGGAACTGGTGGTGCACGCCCGCACCAAAGAGGACGGCTATCGGCCACTGGTGCGCTGGGAATGGATCGCGCGCATCCGCGAGGCGGTAAAGCTGCCGATCATCGCCAACGGCGAGGTATGGAAGCTCGCCGACTACCGCAACATCCGTGCCGCCACCGGCTGCGCGGATGTCATGCTGGGCCGCGGCGCGGTCGCCGATCCCCTGCTGGCGCAGCGCATCCGCGCCGACGGCGAAACACGGGACGCGGCCGCCGACTGGAAGCTGCTGCAGGCCATGATCGCCGAGTTCTGGCTGCGGGTGCAGCAAAAACTGCCGCCGCACCAGTCGCCAGGCCGCCTCAAGCAATGGCTGGGCCTGATGCAGCGCAGCTATCCGCAGGCACTGCGCTTGTTCGGCGCAGTGCGGGAAGCGCGCTGCGCGACAGGGATCAGCGCGGCGCTGGAACGCGGCGGCATCGAGTTGGCGCCGACGCACGCGCAAGCAAGCTGACGCCAGGCAGCAAAACGGCGGCCACGGAACGCTGAGCGGGCTTCCCCGACCCAAGGAATCCAGGCTATGGGCAACATCGAAATGAATGATGACTGCGATCAATGACTGCCATGAAATTCGACGCTATGATTGACAGGGTCGTGTATCACAACAACCATAAGACGCATCGAGCTTGTCCCTTCTTCGGGAGAAAGAAGGAAACCACCGCCCCGCCCTCCGGCACCCAGGTGTTCGGAAATGCGCCAGGCGCTGGATCTCCACCTTTGCGGTGCATCGTCGCCACGTTCGATGCGCCGCAGATTTTTGCCAAACGCCACTGCGGGATCGGAACCAGGCGATGTTGAATCGAATGAAGATTGTCACCCGTCTGTCCATCGGATTCTCGCTGATGCTGCTGGGCGCCCTGGTGCTGGGTATCCTGGGAACCCGCAGCATCACCCAGCTGTCCGCGATCAGCTCGGATATCCTGCGCCACCCCTTCGCCGTGACGAGCGCCGCACTCAATGTGAAATCGGATATCCTCGCCAGCCAGAAGATGGCGACCGCCCTCGTGAGCAAGACCAACGCGGCCGAGATCGACGCACTGCGGCAACAGCTCGCCACGACGGGAACCCGCCTCGAAGCCAACATGGCCACGGTGCGCCAGCGCTTCCTCGGCAACCCGCTGGAAATTGCCCACATCGACAAGGCGCTGGCCGACTGGCATGCCGCCCGCGACGAGACCCTGGCCCTGGCGAAGAACGGCCGCCGCACCGAAGCGGCGGCGCTCGACCAGGGCCGCGACGCGCGCCTGGTCGATATCGCTTTCAAGGAGGTAAGCCACGTTGCCGATGCCGCCAACGCCAAGGCTGCCGAGCTCGAACAGGAGGCGTTGAGCGAGCGCAACGCGGCGATGGCGACCATCGCCGGGATGCTGGCCATGATCATCGCCGGCGGTGCCGTGGTGGCTTTCCTGATCACCCGCAGCGTCAGGCAATCGCTGCAAAGAGCGGTCGCCGCCGTGCATGGCCTGATCGCCGACAGCGCCGACAAGGTGCTCGCCGCGCAAGCCGTCGGCGCGGGCGACCTGGGCCGCGAGATCATCGTCTCCGAACCGCTGCAAATCGATCTGGACAGCCTGCCCAGCGACGAGTTGGGCGTCCTCATGAAGACGGCATCGCACCTCAGCGAGGTTCAGTGCGCGCTCGACGAATCCTTCCTGGACATGACCAATTCCCTGCGCATGGCGCGCGACAACGAAGCGGCACGCGACTGGCTGAAAACCGGGCGCAACGAACTCACTTTCCTGATCCGGGAGGAACAGAGCACGGCCGAGATCGCCGACAAGGTGCTGGGCTTCATGGTGAGCTACCTCAAGGCCGGCGTGGGCGCCCTCTACCTGTTCGACGAACGCGCAGTGAAGCTTTCCCTCGCCGCCACCTACGCCCTGGCCAGGGACATGAAACCCGGCGAGCAGTTCCGCCTCGGCGAAGGGGTGATCGGCCAGGCGGCGCGGGAACAGAAAATCATCTGCCTGGCCGACGTGCCGCCCGGCTATATGCCGATCGGTTCGGCCCTCGGCGCTTCGGCGCCCAAGCTCGTCGCCGCCATTCCGCTGTTGCATGGCAACCGCCTGGTCGGCGTGATCGAGATCGGCACGTTCCGCGAGTTCAGCGAGATCGAGCTGAAGTTCGTCGAACTGGCCAGGGAAACCATCGCCATCGCCATCGACGCCAACCTCGCCCACCAGAAGACCGCCGAACTGCTCGAACAAACCGAGCAACAGGCCGAGGAATTGCGGGTGCAGCAGGAGGAACTCCAGCAAAGCAACGAGGAACTCGAGGAACGGGCGCAGATGCTGGAGCAGCAGCGCGAGAAAATCCGCCTCAAGAACCAGGAGATCGAGGCCGCCAGCCGGATCCTGCAGGAGAAATTAGCGGAACTGGAGCGGGTCAGCACCTACAAGTCGGAGTTCCTCGCCAACATGTCGCACGAGTTGCGCACCCCGCTCAACAGCCTGATGATTCTCTCCAGCCTGCTGAAGCAGAACAAGGACGGCAACCTGAGCGAGAAGCAGGTCGAGTTCGCCGCCACCATCAATTCCGCCGGCACCGACCTGCTCAATCTGATCAACGACATCCTGGACCTGTCCAAGGTCGAAGCCGGCCAGATGCAGTTCAGTTTCGCCGCACTGCCGGTGGCGGATCTTTGCGATTCCATCCGCGCCACTTTCGAGCCGCTGGCAGAGCAAAAGGGGCTCGCCTTCCGCGTCGAGGCCGCTGCCGGCGTTCCGGCGCTGTTCCACGGCGACGAGCAGCGGGTACAGCAGATACTCAAGAACCTGCTTTCGAATGCCCTGAAATTCACCGAGCAGGGCGAGGTCAGCCTGCGCGTCGCCACGCCGGCGGCGCAGGAAAACCCGCTGCCGGTGCCGGTGCTGGCCTTTATCGTCAGCGATACCGGGATCGGCATTCCGGCGGCCAAGCAGCAACTGGTTTTCGAAGCTTTCCAGCAGGGAGACGGTTCCATCAGCCGCAAGTACGGGGGCACCGGACTGGGCCTTTCGATCTCGCTCCAGTTGGCGCACAAGATGCATGGCGAAATCCGCATGCACAGCGAAGAGGGACGCGGCAGCGTGTTCACGCTGTATATGCCGCTCGCCGCAGCGGCGGGCCAGGAGGCCGCCGCGACAGCCGCGCCCGCCGCCCTCCTGCGCCCGCCGCCCGCGGCGCCACGGCCTGCGTCAACGCCGGCAGCGCGCGCCGGCGGCACGGCAGGCGTGGAAGCCCCGTCCTTCCCCGCGCCCTTGCCGGACGACCGGGCCAGCCTGGCGGCAGGCGACAAATCCATCCTGATCATCGAGGACGATCTCAACTTCGCCAGGATCCTGCAGGGCATGGTCAAGGAACGCGGCTTTGCCGCCCTGGTCGCCGTCGATGGGGAATCCGGCATCGCCATGGCCGAGCGCTGCCGGCCGAGCGCCATCATTCTCGACGTGATGCTGCCCCACATCGACGGCTGGGGCGTGATGCGTAGCCTCAAGGACCACCCGCGCACGCGGCATATTCCGGTGCATTTCATCACCTGCATGGAAGACCGGCAGAAGGCCATGGCGATGGGCGCCATCGGCTTCGCCACCAAACCGGTCAGCATGGAACAGATCAACGAGGTGCTGCAGTCGATCGAGGGTTCGCTGGCCAAGTCGGTGCGCCGGCTGCTGATCGTCGAGGACAACCGGGACGAGGCAAGCAGCATGGTCGCCCTGCTCGAGGAAGGCGGCGTCGATATCGTGGTGGCGGCGACGGGCAACGAGGCCATCGGCCTGCTGGCAACCCAGACCTTCGATTGCATGGTGCTCGACCTCGGCCTGTCCGACATGTCCGGTTTCGATCTGCTCGAATACATCCAGAACATGGAAGGGGCGCGGCGCATTCCGGTCATCATCCACTCCGGCCGCGACCTGAGCCACGAGGACGAGCGCAAGTTGCGGCGTTACGCCGAGAGCATCATCATCAAGGGCGCCAAGAGCCCGGAGCGCCTGCTCAACGAAGTCACGCTGTTCCTCCACCTGGTGGAGAGCAACCTGCACCCGAACAAGCAGCGCATGATCCGCACCGCGATCGACAAGGAAGCGATGCTGGAGGGCAGGAAGGTGCTGCTGGTGGATGACGACATGCGCAACATCTTCTCCCTCTCCAGCGTCCTGGCGGAGAAGCACATGGTGGTGATCGAGGCCGAAAACGGCCGCGAGGCGCTCGCCCGGCTGGAGCAGCATGAAGACATAGGCATAATACTGATGGACATCATGATGCCGGAAATGGACGGCTATGCCGCCATGCGCGAAATCCGCAAGAATCCCCGGCTGGTGAATATTCCGATCATCGCCATGACCGCCAAGGCCTTGCGCGGCGACCAGGAAAAGTGCATGGCGGCGGGGGCGAGCGACTACATCGCCAAACCGATCGAGGTGGATAAGCTGCTGTCCTTGATCCGCGTCTGGATCTTCCAGCACATATGACCCCGAGGCCGCAAATGCAAACCCAGACTCCTTCAACGCAGAGTGCGCAGAGACGCAGAGTACGCGGAGAAAACCCAGGCTTGAATTCCTCTGCGTTCTCTGCGTCTCTGCGTCCTCTGCGTCGACAGCGGTTGATTGAGGTTTTCAGATGAAAGCCGACGAAGTCGAAGACGTGGAAATCCGGCTCCTGCTGGAAGGGGTGCAGCGGATCTACGGTTACGACTTCCGCGACTATGCCGACGCCTCGATCAAGCGCCGGCTCAACCACTGGCTGGCCGAGTCGGGCTTCGACACCTTGTCCCAGGCCCAGTCGCAACTGCTGCGTGAACGCAGCGTGTTCGAATCGCTGTTGCGCGGCATTACGGTCAATGTCACCGAAATGTTCCGCGACCCGACGTTTTTCCGCGCCGTACGCGAACAGGTGGTGCCCTTTCTCAAGACCTACCCCTTCGTCAAGATCTGGCACGCCGGCTGCGCCACGGGCGAGGAGGCCTATTCCATGGCGATACTGCTGACCGAGGAGGGCATGGCCGGGCGCTATCGCATGTACGCCACCGACATCAACGAGGCGGTGCTGCAGAAGGCCGGCGAGGGCGTGATGCCGATCGCGGAGATGCAGCGCTTCACCCGCAACTACCAGAAGTCCGGCGGCCGCGCCTCGTTCGCCGATTACTACACCGCCCGCTACGACCGCGCCATCCTGTCGCCCGCCCTGAAGAAGCACATCGTCTTCGCCCCGCACAATCTGGCGACGGACGGTGAGTTCGGCGAAATGAACCTGGTCCTGTGCCGCAATGTCATGATCTATTTCAAGCCCGCGCTCAAGGAACGCTGCCTGCGACTGTTCGACAGCAGCCTGCTGCCGGGCGGCTTCCTCTGCCTCGGCCTCAAGGAGAGCCTGGAGCGCAGGAAAATGGGCGAACGCTACGAGGAACTGGCCGCCCCCCTGCGCATCTACCGGAAGCGCTATGGCTAGGACCTTCCAGGCCGTGGTCGTCGGCGTTTCCACCGGTGGCGTACACGCGCTGCAAACGCTGCTCGGCCAGTTGCCGGCAGCTTTCCCGCTGCCGATCCTGGTCGTCCAGCACATCAGTGCGGATGCGGACGGCGGCCTGGCCAGGCTGCTCGACGAGCGCTGTTCCCTGAGTGTCAAGGAAGCCGACGAACAGGACGAAATCCTGCCCGGTACGGTCTACCTGGCGCCCCCCAATTACCACCTGCTGGTGGAGCTCGAGGGCTTCCTGTCGCTTTCCGCCGACCCCTATGTGAGTTTCGCCCGTCCTTCGGTCGATGTCCTGTTCGAATCGGCCGCCGCGGTCTTCGGACCGGGCCTGATCGGCGTCGTCCTGACCGGAGCGAATTTCGACGGCAGCCGGGGCTTGAAGACCATCAAGAGAAAAGGCGGCGTGGCCATCGTCCAGGACCCGGCCGACGCCGAAGCCCCGCAAATGCCGCAGGCCGCGATCGCGGCGACAGGGGTAGACTACGTGGTTGCCTTGGATGGCATCGCGACCCTGTTGCAGAAGCTGGCGGCTAGGCGCAACACGATTCCGCACGACGAAAAAGGGCGAGATGACTGAGAACGTGGCGCTGCTGCTGGTCGACGACCGCCCGGAAAACCTGGTGGCGCTGGAGGCGGTTCTCGGCAATCAGGGGCTCGATCTGGTCAAGGCCACGTCCGGCAACGATGCGCTGCGCCATACCCTGAAGCGGGATTTTGCACTGGTGCTGCTCGACGTGCAGATGCCCGGCATGGACGGCTTCGAGACGGCCGAACTGATGCGCTCGAATCCCAAGACGCGGCATCTGCCGATCATCTTCGTCACCGCCGGGATGAAGGACATCCAGCTGCAGTTCAAGGGTTATGAACTCGGTGCCGTCGATTACCTGATCAAGCCCTTCGAGCCCCACATCCTGCAGAGCAAGGTAAAAGTCTTCTGCGAGCTTTACCGTCAGCGTCGCCAGCTCGAATCCAATCAACTGATGCTGGAGCTGAAAATCCGCGAGCGGGTGTCCGAACTCAGGGACAGCGAGGAACGCTTCCGCATGCTGGCCACCCATGCGCCGGTGGGCATCTACCAGATCGACACCGAAGGCAATTGCCTTTTTGTGAACCGCCGCTGGTGCGAAATCGCCGGCCTTGCCGCCGACGAAGCCACCGGGCAGGGGTGGACGCGGACCTTGCATCCGGACGACCGGGAAGCCGTCGAAGCGATCTGGCGCGGCCCCCTGGCGACCGCGGGCGAGTGGTCGATGGACTACCGCTTCCTCAGGCCCGATGGCAGGATCGTCTGGGTGAATGGCAACGCGATCGCCTTGCACAACGCCAGGGGAGAGGTCACCGGATATCTGGGCAACAATCTCGAAATCACCGCACGCAAGCGCGGCGAAGAGCGGCAACTCACGCGCAGCACGGTCACCGGCCGCCTCGCCGAGGACGCCGACTTGCCCGAGATACTCCATCTGATCGCCGTCGGCGCGGAGCGCCAGACCCATGGCATGGCCTGCTCCATCCTGCACCTGGACGAGCCCGGCCATCAACTGGTCTATGGCGCCGCCGCGAACCTGCCGGAGCGCGTCGGCGGCACCGGAACCCCTGACGACGGCGCCACCTGCCTGACGGCCAAGAATCGCGGCAAGCGCCTGATCGTCGATGACATCAGCGTGCATTCCGTCTGCGACGAGTGCCGGCCCCCGGCCCTGGAGGGCGAGCAGGTGTCTTGCTGGTCGGAACCCATCCTCGCCATCAACGGCGACGTGCTCGGCGTTTTCGCGTTCTTCTGGATACATCCGGCCGCACCCGATGCCGGCGACATCGAGCTGATGCACGAAGCAGCCCAGCTGGCCGGACTCGCCATCGAGCGCAAGCGCACCGAAAACGAACTGCAGATCGCCGCCTCGGTGCACCAGGCGGTCAGCGAAGCGATCGCGGTGACGGATGCCGACAACCGCATCATCGCCATCAATCCGGCCTTCACCCAGGTGACCGGCTACGCACCGCACGAAGCCATCGGCCAGGACTCCAACCTGCTCAAGAGCGGACGCCACGACCTGCCCTTCTACCAGGAGATGTGGCATGCGCTGGAAACCACCGGCCGCTGGCAGGGCGAGATATGGAACCGGCGCAAGTGCGGCGAGGAATACCCGGAGTGGCTGTCGATCAGCACCATCTGCGACGCCAACGGCAAGGTGCTGCGGCGCATCGCGATGTCTTCCGACATCACCGAAAAAAAGCGCAACGAGGAAACCATCTGGCGCCAGGCCAACTACGATTCCCTGACCGACCTGCCCAACCGCCGCCTGTTCCGCGACCGGCTGCAGCAGGAACTGCTGAAAGCGCAGCGCGCTGGCCTTGCCGTGGCGCTGCTGTTCGTGGACCTCGACCGCTTCAAGGAAGTGAACGACACCCTCGGCCACCACAGCGGCGACATCCTGCTGATCGAGGCGGCGCGCCGCGTCTGCGATTGCGTGCGCGCCACCGATACCGTCGCGCGTCTCGGCGGCGACGAATTCACCGTCATCATGTCCGACCTTGCCGACACCGACCGCGTCGGCGAGGTGGCCCAGGCCATGCTCCAGGCGCTGTCCGCGAAATTCACGCTCGGCGCCGAGACGGTCTACGTATCCGCCAGCATCGGCATCACGATTTACCCGAGCGACGCCGACAATGTCGAATCCCTGCTCAAGCATGCCGACCAGGCCATGTATGCGGCCAAGGAACAGGGCCGCAACCGCTTCAGCTATTTCACCGCGTCGATGCAGGCGGCGGCACAAACCCGGCTGCTGCTGAGCAACGATTTGCGCAACGCCATCGCCGCCGGGCAGCTTGAGGTGCATCTGCAGCCCATCGTGGAACTGGCCACCGGCCGCATCATGAAGGCCGAAGCGCTGCTGCGCTGGCGTCATCCGACCCACGGCATGGTCGAGCCGGCGCAGTTCATTCCGATCGCCGAGGAAACCGGCCTGATCAACGAAATCGGCGACTGGGTATTCCGCGAATCGGCGCGCACGGCCAAGCGCTGGTACGACCTGGGCCTGCTCGACGCGAGCGACGACGGGCTGATCCAGATCAGCGTGAACAAGTCGCCGCGCCAGTTTTTTTCGGGCAATACCCATGAGACCTGGGTCGATTACCTCAATGAGATCGGGCTGCCGGCCCGCTGCATCGCCATCGAAATCACCGAAGGCCTGCTGCTCGACGACCGGCCCGAAGTCGCCGCCAAGCTGAGGCAGTTCCGCGCCGCCGGTTTCCGCGTGTCGCTCGACGATTTCGGCACCGGTTATTCGGCGATGTCCTACCTGAAACGCTTCCCCCTCGACTTCATCAAGATCGACCAGTCCTTCGTGCGCGACATGGCCACCGATCACGACGACCAGGCGATAGTCGAAGCCATCGTGGTCATGGCCCACAAGCTCGGCCTGCAGGTGATCGCCGAGGGTATCGAAACTCAGGAGCAATGCGAACTGCTGAAAGCCGCCGGCTGCGACTACGGGCAGGGCTACCTGTTCGCGCGGCCGATGCCTGCCGCCGAGATGGTGCCGATCAGCGCTGCGGCGCCGACCGGGAACTGACGTCTCGTTCCGCGAAACACGCGAAGCGCGCCGCGCGCCCGAGGTCGACGCCGGACTGGAGCGTTGCGGTATCGGGCTGGACAGGTCGGACGCGCTGTGTCGCTGGTAGGGCCGAGACAGGAAAGATGAAAGTTGGCGCTGGTGAGACGACTGTGCATAATCGGCCTTTGCAGACGTTCAAGTGCTTGATCGTTTAGGTCCGCAATGCCTCGAATAGCTGCCGTTCAGCATCAGACAGATCCAGACGGAGCCCCCACATTGACCCGCGCCATGTGCAGTTTTTTGTAGCTATCGATCAGGCGCTGGTGCCTATCGAGCCCTTCCAGTTTCATGCTCGTTGGCGTTAAGCCGAAGAAGCGCACGCTGCCGTCCACTGACCCCATCACCGCATCCATCCGCTGGTTGCCAAACATCCGGCGGAAATTGACCACGTAATCGTCCAGTTCCAGGTCATCGTCCAGCAGAACCTCTAGCACCACATTCAAAGCCTGATAAAACAATCCGCGCTCGACCGTGTTTTCGTTGTATTGCAGGAAGCTTCCCACCAGCGCTTGCGCCGCTTCCAATTGCCGCAAGGCGAGATAAATCAGCAGCTTCAACTCCAGAATCGTTAGCTGACCCCAGGCCGTATTCTCGTCAAACTCGACACCGATCAAGGTGATGATGTCGGTGTAATCATCAAGCTCACTGTCTTCCAAACGTTCGAGCAATGCTTCCAGGCTGGCGTCATCCAGGCGATGCAAGTTCAAAATATCGGCGCGGACCGACAGCGCTTTGTTGGTGTTATCCCAGATCAAATCCTCGACCGGATAAATTTCCGAATAACCCGGCACCAGGATGCGGCAGGCCGTTGCGCCAAGCTGGTCATACACCGCCATGTACACTTCCTTGCCCATGTCTTCGAGAATGCCGAACAAGGCCGCGGCTTCCTCGGCATTGGATTCTTCACCCTGGCCCGAAAAATCCCACTCGACAAAATCGAAATCCGCTTTGGCGCTAAAAAAGCGCCACGACACCACGCCGCTGGAATCGATGAAGTGTTCAACGAAGTTATTCGGCTCGGTCACGGCGTTGCTTTCAAAGGTCGGCCGAGGTAAATCGTTCAGGCCTTCAAAACTGCGCCCCTGCAGCAATTCGGTAAGACTGCGCTCCAGCGCCACCTCCAGGCTGGGGTGCGCCCCGAACGACGCAAACACACCGCCCGTGCGCGGGTTCATCAAGGTGACGCACATCACTGGAAATTCCCCGCCCAGCGACGCATCCTTCACCAGCACCGGAAAGCCCTGCTTTTCCAACTCCTGAATCCCGGCCAGAATGCCGGGGTATTTCGCCAGCACTTCGTGCGGCACATCAGGCAGTGCGATTTCGCCTTCCAGAATTTCGCGTTTGACCGCCCGCTCGAAGATTTCCGACAGGCATTGCACCTGCGCTTCAGCCAGCGTATTACCGGCACTCATGCCATTGCTGAGGAACAGGTTGTCGATCAGGTTGGTGGGGAAATACACCACCTCGCCGTCCGACTGGCGCACATACGGTAGCGAACAAATGCCGCGCTGCACATTGCCGGAGTTGGTGTCGACCAGATGCGAGCCGCGTAACTCGCCATCGGGGTTGTAAATTTTCAGGCAGTATTCATCGAGTATTCCAGCCGGCAGCGCATCTTTACGACCCGGCTTGAACCAGCGCTCATTCGGGTAATGCACGAACGCCGCGTTGGCAATGTCTTCCCCCCAAAACTGGTCGTTGTAGAAGTGATTGCAATTCATCCGCTCGATAAATTCTCCCAACGCCGATGCCAAGGCACTTTCCTTGGTCGCTCCCTTGCCGTTGGTAAAACACATCGGCGAGTGCGCGTCGCGGATATGCAGCGACCATACATTGGGAACAAGATTGCGCCACGAAGCGATTTCAATCTTCATGCCCAAGCCCGCCAAAACCCCCGACATATTGGCGATGGTTTGCTCCAGCGGCAGATCTTTGCCTGCAATATAGGTAGTCACTTCCGAAGCTGGATTCCGCATCAGCAATGACTGAGCATCGGCATCCAGATTTTCTACTTCCTCAATCACAAACTCAGGCCCGGTTTGCACCACCTTCTTTACCGTACAACGGTCGATGGAACGCAAAATTCCCTGGCGGTCTTTGGCGGAAATATCCGCCGGCAACTCGACCTGAATCTTGAATATCTGCTGGTAGCGATTTTCCGGATCAACAATATTGTTCTGCGACAGGCGGATGTTATCGGTAGGAATATTGCGAGTTTCGCAGTACAACTTCACAAAGTAAGCCGCACACAAAGCCGATGAAGCCAGAAAGTAATCGAACGGACCAGGCGCCGAGCCATCGCCCTTATAGCGGATAGGCTGATCGGCCACCACCGTGAAGTCATCGAACTTGGCTTCAAGACGAAGCTTGTCGAGAAAGTTGACCTTAATTTCCATGCGGGAATCCCAGCGTTCAAAACGAATTGGCCGCTATTATCGGATTTCCCCAGTGAAAAAAGTGCTTCTCAGCAGTTCAAGGATCCGGGGTGCTGGCGCCGACAACAGCATGCACAGCCGCGACGAAGGTTTCAAAAATCAGGCACACCACAAAGCCAAGCCCGACCCGCTCTACGACAAGGTGCATCCGAAGAAACCCGCCAAGTGCCCAAGTGCTATGGGCCCACCGACTTCACTTATGACGCTGTCGCGGGGATCTTTATCTGTCCGGCCGGCAAGCTGTTGTAGAGCCAATTCACACAACTCGGCCTGAACGGTCATTTACTTCTGTCAGATGAAGGTCGGGTCAGAGGCGAACACCTGCTGGTCACCAAGAATTGTCGGGAGACTTGACGTTCATAGCTATCGTTGGCCAGGCCGTTGTCCGTATCGATCTTACGGAATCGGAGTTCGAACGAGCGTTGACCGATATTCTTTTCCCCGGGCACTTCGGGAAGAAGCCGAGCTTCCGGCAGATCGTTTCGCACAACATTAGGTACAAAGACCTAAGCATAAACAACACGCTGAGAACGTTGGACGGCTTGCCGCCTCGCCTCGCGTGCTGCAGCCAAAGGGGGTCAGTGTGCGATTGCTTTCCAAGCTCGCAAGAAACGCCGCCCAAGCAGCGTCGACTTCCTGGAAACCTCCAATGTCGCGCAAACCAATCCGAAGCCGGCCTCTTATCGCGGGAAAGTTGGCGCTGGCGGGACGGCGGTTTGAGGCTGTAGCCGAACCCTCAGCCGGCAGCGGCGGCGGCGGCCCGCGCCCGCAGTGCCAGCCACGCCAGCAGCAGTCCCGCTGCCGCCCAGGCCAACCCCGGCAGCATTACCAGTAGCGCACTGACGCCGGGATCCTTGTTGAGTTGTGCCGCCACCAGCGCCATGCGCGCAAAGGTGGCCAGCGCCAGCAACGCGAACAGGCCGCCGGTGGCGGCACCTTCGCGCCCGACGTGACCGATGGCGATGGCCGCCGTCATCGCGCTCACCAGCACGGCGGCCCAGGCGCCGCCGGCGAGGACCTGCAGCACCAGCAAAGTTTCCAGCGAGCCGGCGGAGGCCGCCAGCGACGAGGCGAGCGCGCCGAGCACGGCGCCGATGGCCATGACCGCGGCACCGCCGAAACGCTGGTTGGCGCGGCAGGCGACGAAAATCAGCAGGTTGAAGCCGACCCAAAACACCGGCATCAGATGGTCGAGTTCCACCGGCTTGGCGAAGCGCAGGTAGAGCGGCGCCGAGTTCAGCGCGAAATGCACCTGGAAGCCCAGGCCGAGCAGCGCGGCGGCGGCGAAGAACAGCACCACGTCGACATTCAGCGGCTTCCTCGGTGTGGGTGTCGCGGGCGGCGCCGCGGCGGACGCCGCCAGGTGCTTCTCGGCCCAGAGCATGCCGCTCACCGCGGCGATCAGGGCGATCGAGGACAGGGCGAAGGGCAGGCGCGGATCGAGGCCGCGCAGGCTCACCGTCAGGTAGGGCGCGATCGCGCCGGCGAGGCCCATGCCGACCAGCATCAGCGTGGCCACCCAGGGCACGCCGGGCGCCGGCACATATTTGCCGAGCATCATCATGGGCGGTGCGCGCAGGGCCGAGGAGGTCACGGCCCAGACCGCGATCAGAGCCAGGAAGGGCAGCGGCGAGCCGCCGGGCGCGACCAGCGGCAGCAGCAGGAAGGCGGCGCAGGACACGGCGGTGAGCACCACCAGCAGCCGGCCGAGCCGGCCCAGGGTACGCCCGACACGGTCGGCGGCGACGCCGATGGAAAAATCCATCAGCGTGAAAATCGCCTGGTCGGCCATCAGGATGTAGATGACCCATTTCTTTTCGATGCCGGCCTGTGCCGCGAGCTGCGGCAGGTAAATCACATACACCGTCCAGCAGGTGACGAAGAGGAACTGGACTGAAGCGAAGTAGAGACCGACGCGCGTCATGAGTTATCTCCCGCAGTATGTGGCCGACTGTACGGCGCGCTGTAGGGCGGGCTGTAGGGCGGACTTCAGTCCGCCATCCATCAATGGCCGACTAAAGTCGGCCCTACAACGCCATCCACCTTTGGCCGACTGAAGTCGGTCCTACACGCCATCCACCGCTGGCCGGCTGAAGCCGGCCCTACAGTGCGTCCAGAATAACCGAAGCCGCCCTCAGGCGGCCGCCTGCTGCAGGGGGCCATTCCGCTCGCAATGATCGGCGATGGCCGTGGCCAGGCGCGGCATCAATGCTTCGGGGAAATCATGGCCCATGCCGTCGATCACCAGCAGCGCTGCACCGGGGATGTTCTGCGCCGTGTCGCGGCCGGCCGCCAGCGGCACCAGCGGGTCGGCGGCGCCGTGGATCACCAGCGTCGGCGCGGCGATGGTGTGCAGCAGCTTGCGCCGGTCGCCCGAGGCGATGACCGCCAGCAACTGGCGCGCAACGCCTGCCGGATCGTAGGCACGGCGCACGCTCTTGCCGATGCGGCTGCGCAGTTCTTCGCGCGTCGAGGGATAGCCGGGGCTGCCGATCACACCGAACATCTCGACCAGGTGCTCGATCACGGAATCGGGATTTTTCGGATCGGCCGGCCGTGCCAGCAGCACCTTGCGCGCCGGCTTGGTCGGCTTCGAGACCTTGCGGTTGCCCGAGGTGGACATGATGGAAGTCAGGCTCAGCACGCGCTGCGGATGCTTCGCCGCCAGCACCTGGGCGATCATGCCGCCCATCGAGGCGCCGACGATATGCGCGCGTGCTATGCCGAGACGATCCATCAGGGCTATCGTGTCGCCGGCCATGTCTTCCAGCGTGTAGGGGGTGCGCACCGGCAGGCCCAGCGCCGAGGCAGCCATCGCCAGCATCAGCTTGGCGCGCTTCTTCCCCGGCGCACGACCGGAGAGGCCGCAATCGCGGTTGTCGAAGCGGATCACGCGGTAGCCGCGCGCCACCAGCGCCCGGCAAAAGCTGTCGGGCCAGGCCGTCAGCTGCATGCCGAGGCCCATGATGAGGACGACGGCGGGATGGGTCGCATCGCCCAGCGATTCGTATTCGATGTGCAGCGGCACTGCGTCCATGCTCAGTGCACAGCGCCGCGCACCACGGCTTTGCGTCGCGGCGTCGGCGGCACCGCGGCGACGGGCTTGCGGCGCGACGCCTTGGGCGCGGTCGCGTGCGGCTTGCGGCGCGTGGCGGGCCGCAGCAGCGCGAGATATTCCTTGAAGCTGTCGCGCAGGCACCGGGCCAGCAGCTCGGGATCGGGCAGTTGCTCGTAGCAGGCGGTGAAGGAAATCACGATCGTCTCGCTGTAGCTGGTGACCGAGAACACCAGGCCCATGCCGTCGGAAATCGGCATGATGGCCGAGACGTAGGACAGGCGCGCGCCCTGCAGGTAGAGCGGCATCTGCGGGCCGGGCACGTTGGCGATGGCGCAGTTGGCCAGCGGCGCCCAGTCGCCGAGCAGGGCCGAGGCCGAGCGCAGCATCTTGCTGGTGGCGGCGATGGCGGCCGACGGCGCCTGTTCGGCCAGCTCGATCAGTTCGCGCGCGCTGACGGCCCGCGTCATGATTTCCGAGGACGAGCTGATGGCCTGGATCGCGGCCAGGCGCGCGACCGGATCGACGATGTCGGTGGCCAGCCCCAGGCGCACCCAGGCGAAGCTGGCCGGCGCGTCCGGCTGGCCGGCGCCGCGCACGGCGATCGGCGCCGCCGCGACCAGGCTTTCTTCCGGCAGTTCGCCCTGCAGTTCGAGATAGCGCCGCAGGCCGCCGGCGCACACCGCCAGCACCACGTCATTGACCGTGGCGCCGGGCGCCAGCTCGCGTATCGCCTTGAAATCCCGCAGCGCAAAGCGCCGCGTGTCGAACACGCGATGCGGCGACACCACGCTGTTGAAGCGCGTCACGGGAAATTCCTGCGGCCGGCCGAGAAACTCGCCGACCAGGGTGCTCGCGGCCGATTTCAGCGTGGTCCAGCTGCGCGCCAGCGGCTGCGCCATGCGCAGCGGAAAGGTGGCGACGTTGAACCCGGCGCGCGCCAGCAGGCCGACCGTGCCCGGCGCCGATTCGGGAAACCAGGGCACGGGCGGCGCGGACGGCGGCGCATCCGGCGCGAGGTCATGCAGCACGGTGGTGATCGCATTGCCCTGGGTGACGTCGATCGCGGCATGGTGGATCTTCAGCAATACCGCAAAGCTGCCCACCGGCAGATCGAGAAAGCTGTCGAGGCCCTCGATCACATACATTTCCCACAGCGGACGCTGCAGGTCGAGCGGACGGGCGTGGATGCGCGAGGCCTGGATGCAGAACTGGCGCCAGTCGCCGGGCTTGGGCAGGGCGATGTGGCGCACGTGGTATTCGATGTCGAAACTCTCGTCCTCGATCCACCACGGGTAGTCGAGATCGAGCGGCACGCGCAGGATCTTCTGGCGGAACACCGGCAGGCGGTCGAGCCGGCTCTCGACATGCGCCAGGATCTGCTTGAAGCGCACCATGCCGCCCGGCGCGGTGGACTGGTCGTAGATGTGCAGCAGCGTGACGTTCGAGTTGGCGTGGGCGCTGTCCGAATAGATGTACGCGGCATCGTGCTCGCTGAGTTGTCGCATGTGCTTCCTTCCTAAATCGCCTCGGATCCTGCGCCATCATGCGCCGAACCGGTGCTCATGCGCCAGACGCGGCCGAGCAGGCCCTGCGGCCGGAACGGCAGCCAGGCGCCTTCCGGCTGCGCCAGGCGGTCGGCGACGACGGCCAGCACGATGCCGTTGAAGCCCAGGCCGAGATGGCTGCCCGGCACCCGGATGTTCTCGTGCAGGGCCGGGTCGCCGTCGATGGTGGCTTCCTGCGGCGGCACCACGCCATCGCCCAGGGAATACAGGCAACTGGTGGGAACCGCCAGCCGACGCCGCTCGCGTAGCGTCTTGGCGCGCGGTTGCATGACGTGCGCGGCCGCCCCGAGGCGATGCGAGACCAGCCGGTAGAGCGCCTTGATCGCCGTCGGCGACTGGCTGCCGGCGGCATCGACGCTGACCGGGCTGCCCAGGGTGATGATCGAACGCACGCAATCGAGCGTGCTTTCGGCGCCGTAGAGCGAGAACACGCCGCCGAGGCTCCAGCCGACCAGGCTCACCTTGCGCCCGGTGACGTGGTGCAGGTAGCGGATTTTCTGCGGCAGCGCGCTGGCGTGCTTGCTGCGAAAACCCAGGTTGCGCCCCAGGCCCCAGGTGTGCACCGCGTAACCCTTGCGCTGCAGGAACAGCCTGAGGGCGATCAGCGAATTTTCATCGGCGAGGAAGCCGGGCAGCAGCAGCACCGGATGGCCGTCGCCGCGCGGCGCCTGCAGCAGCAGCGGCAACGCAGCCGGCAGCAGCGCAATTTCGAGCAGGGCGCGCGGCTCCAGCAGCGAATTCAGCGCACGCGGCTTTCCGACGTGGGCATGGCGAACTACGGAACGACGAAGAGGCATTTACGGCTCCGGCGAGGTGGCGGTCACGGCAAGCCGTGCGCAGGCGATTTTGCCAGCCCCGCATCCCCCTGGGCCGGCGCGCAACAATTTCATACCCATCGGTATAATTATTTTGTACCGCCCAGTATAATCCGCTTCCTCCCGCCCTTCCCTGCTGCCGCCATTCGCCCATGCCCGCCACGCGCAGTGCCGCTCGAACATCCGCAGCCGCCGCCCCCAGGCCCGGCGAAACCCAGGCCTGCCTCGACAAGCGCGAACGCATCCTGGCCGCGGCCGAAGACCTGTTCTACCGCAACGGTTTCGCCGGCACCACGATGGACATGATCTGCGCCGAACTCGGCGTCACCAAGCCCTTCGTCTATTACTACTTCCACGACAAGCACGCGATCGTCGAGACCCTGGCCTGGCGCGCCTCGGTCGCCTGCCTGTCGACCATGAAGTTTCCCGCCGGCGATGCGCGGCCGGCCCACCTCAAGCTGGCCGAGGGCCTGCAGCGCTGGGTCGCGGCCTGCGTCACGCATTTTCGCGCCAGTGCCCTGGCCTTTCGCGTCACCGCCTCGCTGCGTCCGGAATTCCGCGACGAACTGCGCCGGCTCGCCAATGACTTCTACGCCGACCTCGGCGCGCTGATGGAGGAAGGCCGGCGCCAGGGCAAGCTCTCCTTCGAGGACACCACGGTCACGGCCATGGCCATGGGCGGCGCGGTCGGTTTCATGTACACCTGGTACCGCCCCGAAGGCCGCCTGACGCCCGAGGAACTGGTCAGCCGCCTGACCGCCACGCTGTGCAAGATGATCGGCCTGCGCCCGCCGCCGGCCCGTCCCGCGACAACACGAAAAAACCCACACCCACGGAGGATGCTCAAATGAAACAGTTTCGCGACCGCAGCGCGGTCATCACCGGCGCCGCCAGCGGCATCGGCCTCGAACTGGCGCGCCGCGCCGCCGCCGAGGGCATGAATCTGGTGCTGGCCGACATCGAGGCGGCCAAGCTGGACGCCGCGGCAGCGACGCTGAATCTTCCGGCCGAACGCCTGCTGCTGCAGAAGACCGACGTCAGCCGCGAGGACGAAGTCGCCGCGCTGGCCGCCGCCGCCTTCGCCCGCTTCGGCGGCGTGCATCTGCTGTGCAACAACGCCGGCGTCGGCCTCACGCGCGTCACCTGGGAACACTCGACGGCCGACTGGGAATGGGTGCTCGGCGTCAATCTGTGGAGCGTGATCCACGGCATTCACCACTTCCTGCCGAAGATGCTGGAACAGGGCGACGAAGGCCACATCGTGAACACCGCCTCGGTCGCCGGACTCCTGTCCACGCCCGGCATGGCGGCCTACAACGTCAGCAAGCACGGCGTCGTGACGCTGTCCGAAACCCTCTACGGCGAACTCGCCGCGGCGCAGGCCAAAGTCGGCGTTTCGGTGCTGTGCCCGGCCTGGGTGCCGACGGCGATCCACCAGTCGGCACGCAACCGGCCCGACCGCTTCGGCAGCGCGGCACCCGCCGCCGGCCTTTCCGCCGCCTATGAAGAACGCATGGGACAGGCGGTCAAGTCCGGGCGCCTGACCGCCGCCGACATGGCCGGCGCGGTGTTCGACGCGGTCGGCGAGGGGCGCTTCTACGTGATTCCCCACCGCAAGATCAACAATGCCATCCAGCTACGCATGGACGACATCATGAACCAGCGCAATCCGACGCCGCTGGGGTAGTACGTGTCATATATGCATGCGATCGCAGGGCGAACCGTAGGGCGGACTTCAGTCCGCCATCCACCCTGGCCGACTGAAGTCGGCCCTACAACGCCATCCACCCTGGCCGACTGAAGTCGGCCCTACAACGCCCTCCAATCTGGCCGGCTGAAGCAGGCCCACACCGAACCTTCACACCATAAGCAAGGACGCCCCCCAATGAAAGCCCTGATCTGCGAAGCCTACGGTCCGATCGACACCCTCGTCGTCAAGGACATCCCCTCCCCCCTGCCCGGCCCCAAACAGCTGCTGATCGAAGTCAGGGCCGCGGCCGTGAACTTCCCCGATGCGCTGATGGTGCAGGGCCTCTATCAGGTCAAGCCGCCGCTGCCCTTCACGCCGGGCGCCGAGATCGCCGGCATCGTCAAGGCGGTCGGCGCCGAGGTCAAGCATTTCAAGGCCGGCGACCGCGTCATCGCGCTGACCAGCACCGGCGGCTTCGCCGAGGAATGCCTGGCCGAAGCGCATCGCGTGATGCCCCTGCCGGCCGGCATGGATTTCGAGGCCGGCGCGGCGCTGGTGCTGACCTACTGCACCTCGCTGCACGCACTCAAGGATTGCGGCCACCTCAAGCCCAATGAGACCCTGGTGGTGCTCGGCGCCGCCGGCGGCGTCGGCATCTCGGCGATCGAGATCGGCAAGGCCATGGGCGCGCGCGTGATCGCCGCCGCGTCCACCGACGACAAACTGGAACTGTGCAGGAAAGTTGGCGCTGACGAGACGGTGAATTACTCGACCGAAAATCTCAAGGACCGCATCAACGAGCTCACGGGCGGCAAAGGCGCCGACGTGGTCTACGATCCGGTCGGCGGCCCCTACACCGAGCCCGCCGTGCGCGCCCTGGCCTGGCGCGGGCGGCTGCTGATCGTCGGCTTCGCCGCCGGCGAGATACCGAAGATTCCGCTGAATCTCGCGCTGCTCAAGGAACGTTCGCTGATCGGCGTGTATTGGGGCGATTCGACCAAACACGATCCGGCCGGGCATCTGGCCAACCTGCAGCAGCTCAATGAATGGTTCGCCGCCGGCGTGATTCGTCCCGTGGTCAGCGAACGTTTTCCGCTCGCCGCGGCGAAAGAGGCGATTGCAAAAATCGCCAATCGCCAGGTCAAGGGCAAGATCGTTGTTATCCCAAATGACTGAACAAATCTGAAGGCTTTTTAGCCACAGAGGACACAGAGGAAAACCCCGTTCTGCTCTTCTCTGTGACCTCTGTGTCCTCTGTGGCTAATGTTTTTCCCTTCCCTTTCAACAAGGAAACACATGGAACAGCGCACGCAGTTTTACATCGACGGCCAGTGGCTTGCCCCGGCCGGCACAGGCAGCATCGAAGTCTTTTCCCCCACCGACGGCGCCGTGCTGGCGACCGTGCCGCAGGGCAATGCGGCCGACGCCGACGCCGCCGTCATGGCCGCGCGCCGCGCCTTCGATGCCTGGAGCGCGACGCCGCCGGCCGAACGCGCCGCGTATCTGAAGAAGATCCAGGATGGCCTCAAGGCCCGCACGGATGAAATCGCCCGGACCATCACGCTCGAAATGGGCATGCCCTACAAGCTCTCGCAGCGCATCCAGGTCGGCTCGCCGGCCGCCAGCTTCGGCATGTATTCGAAAATGCTGGCCGATTTTCCATTCGAGGAAAAGGTCGGCAATTCCAAAGTGGTGCGCGAGGCGGTCGGCGTCGTGGTCGCCATCACGCCCTGGAACTACCCGCTGCACCAGATCGCGGCCAAGGTCGCAGCTGCCTTGGCCGCCGGCTGCACGGTGGTGCTGAAGCCCTCGGAAGTCGCGCCGCTCAACGCCTTCCTGCTGGCCGAGATAATCCACGCCGCGGGCGTGCCGGCCGGCGTCTTCAACCTGGTCACCGGCTTCGGCCCGATGATCGGCGAAGCGCTGGTGACGCACCCCGAGGTCGATATGGTTTCCTTCACCGGCTCGACCCGCGCCGGCACCCGCGTCTCGGAACTCGCCTCGGCCACGGTCAAGCGCGTCGCGCTGGAACTCGGCGGCAAGTCGGCCGCGATCATCCTCGACGACGCCGACTTCGCCGTGGCGGTGAAGGGCGTGGTCGGCAACTGCTACCTCAACTCGGGCCAGACCTGCACCGCGCATACGCGCATGCTGGTGCCTGCTTCGCGCTACGCCGAAGCCGCGCAGCTCGCGGTCGAGGCGGCGCAGGCCTACCGCCCCGGCGACCCGATGGCCGAGGGCATCACGCTCGGCCCGCTGGCCTCGAAAATGCAGCAGGACCGCGTGCGCGACTACATCGCCAAGGGCATCGCCGAAGGCTGCGAGTTGCTGACCGGCGGCGCGGCACTGCCGGCCGGCGTGAACCCCGCTGGCTACTACGTCGCGCCGACCATCTTCGGCAAGGTCAAGGCGGACGCCACGATCGCCCGCGAAGAAATCTTCGGCCCGGTGCTGTCCATCATCAGCTACACGGATGAAGACGATGCCGTACGCATTGCCAACGGTACCGTCTATGGCCTCGCCGGCGGCGTCTGGTCGGGCAGCGACGAGCACGCGGAAAAAGTCGCGCGCCGCCTGCGCACCGGCCAGGTCGAAATCAACGGCGGCCCCTTCAACATCTACGCCCCCTTCGGCGGCTACAAGCAGTCCGGCAACGGCCGCGAACTGGGCAAGTACGGCCTCGAGGATTTCCTCGAATACAAGGCCATGCAGTTCAGGCCGGCGCCGAAGCCCTGAGCCTACAGTGGTCACGGCACTTGCGCAGCAGACCACAAAAACCGCTTACCTGCTCCTGCCCATGCGCTGCAGGACCAGCGCCCGGGTTTCGCGCACGGCCGCGGCAAAAGAACTAGCTTCGGGACTCGCTTCGGGGCTCGCGTCGGCGCGCACCGCCCGTTCGAGCAGCGCCAGCGCCTCGTCGTTGCGTCCGAGGTCCGACAGCACTTGCGCAAGATTGTTCAGCACCGGCACGGCATCCGGATGCTGCGCAAGCGCATGGCGCAAGGTGGCCTCGGCTGCCGCCAGCGCGCCCTGCGCATATTGCCGGTTCGCCAGGCCGATGCTGGCGGTGGCATTGTCCGGCCAGCGCCGCAAGGCTGTCGCATATGCCAGCAAGGCGGCCTCCGGCGCGGCGACGCGTTCCATGGCCGCAACCGCCGCCAGGTAGCCGGCTGCGTCGGCGCTGGCCGGGATGCGCTCGGGCGGCAGCGCGACCATCGCCCAATAGCCGCCGCGCTTCCAGGTGTACTCGAAGACCGTGAAGGGAAGCGCCAGGCGCCGCGTCTCCCCTGAACGCAGGTAGAGTTCGCCCGCCGGATAGTCGAAGCCGACCACCACCGCGTAATGCCAATTGACTAGAGGCCCGACCCCGGTATCCTGCAGCACGACGACCGGATTGCCGGCCGCGACCTCCTGCAGCAAGGCGTCGAAGCGCGGCGCGAGCGGATAGGAGACCCGGCCGTAGCGACGCGGCGCAGCCAGCATTTCGACCTGGAGGCTGCCCTGGCGCGCGGGCAGGTAAACGCTCTTGACCAGATCGTCGGGGCTGAGCTTTACCCCGCCGGCGACCAGCACGGTCGCCAGTGCGGCGGGACCGCATTGGTAATCCTGCTGCGGAAAGAAGGGTACGCCGGCGTTTTCGCTGCTGAGCGCGACACCCGCCGGCCACGCCTCGCGCAACGCCATGGTCTGCGGCACCAGCGAGGCACAGCCGCCCAGGCCGGCGAGCAACAGCAAAGCGCCCGCGACGAGGCGGGCGCCTTGCTGCCAGGGTGGCCAACGCAGGCTCACGAGCGCCCGCGCTCGGCGCCGCTTGCGCCGCATGCCGTCGACATGATGCTAGTAGTCAGTCAACAGGGAAAAGGCGCATTCCCTGTAGGAGCGAGCTTGCTCGCGATAAGCCGCTATCGCGAGCAAGCTCGCTCCTACATCCATCGGTTTCAACATGTCTGCGTACTAGCGGCGGAAGGCGAAGTACCAGATGAAGAATACGACCAGGATAAGCGCAACGAGGCCATCGCCACCGGCCGGAACCGCATTGATCTGGCCGGCAAGGTTACCGACTTCCTCGTCGGTCATCGCCGCCACGCGGTCGCGGGCTTGCTGCGCGTCCAGTCCCAGGGCCTGAAACTCGTTGACGGTCTGCGCGCGGTTGAGGTGGTTCAACACCAGGCTGCGATTCGCCTGCACCGTCGCGGCGGCACTCACCTGGTCGGTACTGATCATGCTGGCCTGCCCGGTCTGGAAGGGCAGCGTAATCAAGGCAACGGCGAGAAAACGGCACATCATCTTCTTGAAGGCGCTATTCATGATTGTCTCCTTGGCTTCTTTGGATTATTGACGCCCCTGCAGCGGAAACCTGCCGAACCCTGACCGCCACCGTGGCTCGTGCCGCGTCCAGCTCGATGCGCAGCGCGCATATTGTGCAGGACGACGAACTTTTTCGACTTCCGCTGCAGCCACAAAGTTCAGTCCGAATAAAGCCGAATAGGTCCGAATCGGGCCGAATCGGGCCGAATGCGCCCGGGCTATCGCCGTATCGCCAGCGCCAACTCTTTGTTGCGGTGCTTCAAGTCCCCTGGCGGCGCAGGGCGCTTTGCCGGCGTTCGGTTTCCCGGGCGGTGTCGGCCATGCTCTGGCGCACGAACTCCACGTGCTCGCGCGCAGCGCGCGCCGCCGCCTCCGGCCGGCGCTCGCGGATCGCCAGCCAGATCGCACGGTGCTGCTGCTGCAACTGGTCCCAGCGCAGCTTGCGCGCATGCAGATGTTCGAGATTGCGTGAAATATGACCATGGATGACGCGCAGCAGGCTGGCCGTCTGCTGGCCGATGAACACGTTGTGGGCGGCCTCGGCAATCGCCTGATGGAATGCCACGTCGGTATCGACGGCGGCCGCGAGATCCCGGTTCGCATACACCGCATCGAGCGCCGCGAAGGCGGCATCGATGCGCAGGATGTCGGCATCGGTCGCCCGCTCGGCGGCGAACCAGGCCGCCTGGCCTTCGAGCATGTGGCGGAATTCGAGCAGATCGCTTTGCAGGCCCGGATGCCCGTTCAGCATTTCCTGCCAGGGATCGACAAAGCTCGCCTCCAGGCAGTCGGTCACGTAGGTGCCGCCGCCGTGGCGCGTGGTCAGCAGGCCTTTCGAGACCAGGCTGCGGATCGCCTCGCGCAAGGAGGGGCGCGACACGCCGAGTTCGACGGCAAGCTCGCGCTCCGGCGCCAGGCGATCGCCCGGCTTCAGCGAGGCTTCGAGAATGCGGGCTTCCAGCTCAGCGGCGGCGACGTCGGAAACCCGGGGAATTGCGGGACGGCGTTGATTCATTGGAGTCATTTATGGTAAGACCACTTGTATGATATTGACGACCGGAAGATCCGTCAATACCTGATCAATTGACATTGGGAGGCCGTTTGCCTATAGTCGCCGTCTTTATTTGGTCTTACCTCTTTACCGCGAGCACCGATCCCTAAGCGAACTCCGAGGAAAGTCTTCATGACGCACGACACCCGCAGCTATCCGCAAAAACCGGCCGACGCCTACCTGTTCGCCACCTGCCTGGTCGACCAGTTCGCCCCCGAGGCCGGCCTCGATACCGTGCGCCTGCTGGAACGCGAAGGCATCGCCATCCACTTTCCCGAAGAACAGACCTGCTGCGGCCAGCCCGCCTACACCAGCGGCTATCCCGACGAGGCGCGCGCCGTGGCGCGGCGCCAGATCGAACTCTTCCCCGAAGCCTGGCCGGTGATCGTGCCGTCCGGCTCCTGCGCCGCGATGATGCGCCACCACTACCCCAAGCTGTTCGCCGGCGACCCGGTACTGGAGCCCAGGGCCAGGGCGCTGGGCGAGCGGATTTTCGAACTGACGGAATTCCTCGTCCATGTCGTCGGCTTCCGCCGCGAAGACCGCGGCGAGCCCTGCACCGTCGCGCTGCATACCTCCTGCCATGCGCGGCGCGAAATGGGCGCGCACGAAACCAGCGCCGCCCTGCTCGCCGGACTGGCCGGGGTGACGGTGGCGCAACAGGCGCGCGCCGAGGAATGCTGCGGCTTCGGCGGTACCTTCGCGATCCGCCATCCGGCGATTTCCGAAGCCATCGTCAGCGACAAGGTCGCCAGCCTCAAGGACAGCGGCGCAGGCCGTGTCGTCAGCGCCGACTGCGGCTGCCTGTTCAATATCCTCGGCCATGCCGAACACCTGGATCGCGCCGCCGGACGCAGCGAGCCCTCGCTGCCCGGCGAGCATCTCGCCAGCTTCCTCTGGCGGCGCACGGCGGGAGAACAGGGATGAGCGCCGTGCGCAGGGCCGCCCCAAGCCGGCGCCAGCCACCATTCCGGAGGCCGCATCAGCGGCCGAACCAAAGTCACCCCCGCCCTTGGGGCGGGGGCTGGGGGGTGGGCCTATGAGCGCCCGCGACAACATCCTGGCGCGGCTGCGCCGAAGCCCGGCAGGCGCGCCGGCGCCGCTGCCCGATGTCGGCGCCTGGTTCGCCGCGCGCCGCAGCGACGACCGCGAGGCGCTGATCGAGCGCTTCAAGACCCACATCCGGGCCGCGCGCGCCGAAGTGCATGACACCGACGCGGCAACATGGCCCGAGCTGCTGCTGAACCTCGCCGCCGCCAAAGGCCTGCGCACGCTGCTGGTCGGCAAGGGCACGCGCCACGGCGCAGCGCTCGCCGACCGGGCGCAGGACGCGGTGCACATCCGCAGCTACCAGCAGCCTGCCGCCAATTGGTGCGACGAATTGTTCGACGACATCGACGCCGCGCTGACCACCGCCAGAAGCGCCATCGCCGACACCGGCAGCCTGATCCTCTGGCCCAACGCGCAGGAACCGCGCCTGATGTCGCTGGTGCCGCCGGTGCATTTCGTGCTGCTAGCCGCGCGGGCGATCCATGCCGACCTGCACGCCGCGATGACGGACGAGAACTGGGCCGCCGGCATGCCGACCAACGCGCTGGTGATCTCCGGCCCGTCGAAGACCGCCGACATCCAGCAGACCCTGGCCTACGGCGCCCACGGTCCGCGCGAAGTGATCGTGCTGCTGTGCCGCGAGGGAGAAGCATCGTGAGTGAGACCATCCACTTCCGGCCGACCACCGGCTTCGCCGAACGCGCTCGCGCCGCGGCCGGCGACCCCGCGCTGCGCAGCGGTTTCCGCGGCGCCATGGATTTCCTGCAGGCCAAGCGCCTGGCCCAGTTTCCCGATGCCGGCGATCTGGCGACCCTGCGCGACCTCGGCGCGGCGATCCGCCGCCACGCGCTGGAGAACCTGCCGCAACTGCTGGAACAACTCGAAGCCAAACTGGTCGCCAACGGCGTCCAGGTGCATTGGGCCGAAACGCCGACCCAGGCCAATGCCATCGTGCTCGACATTGCGCACCGCATCGATGCAAAACGCATGGTCAAGGGCAAGTCCATGGTCAGCGAGGAAGTCGGCCTCAACCACGCCATGGAAGCCGCCGGCATCGAGGCGATGGAGACCGACATGGGCGAATACATCGTCCAGCTCGCCGGCGAGGGACCATCGCACATCATCATGCCGGCGATCCACAAGACCAAACAGCAGATCGCCGAACTGTTCGCCGCCCGGCTGCCCGGCGTCGAATACACCGAGAACGTCGATGAGCTGATCCGCATCGGCCGCGAGGTGCTGCGGCGCAAGTTTGCCGCGGCCGACATCGGGCTCTCGGGCGTGAACTTCGCCGCCGCCGACACCGGTACGCTATGCCTGGTCGAGAACGAAGGCAACGGCCGCATGTGCACCACCGTGCCGCGCGTGCACATCGCCATCACCGGCATCGAGAAGGTCATCGCCCGGCTCGACCACGTGCCGCTACTGAACACCCTGCTGCCGCGCTCGGCCACCGGCCAGGCGGTGGAGACCTACCAGAACTTCATCAGCGGTCCGCGCAAGGCGGACGAACTCGACGGGCCGGACGAGGTGCACCTGATCCTGCTCGACAACGGTCGCAGCCAGGCCCATGCCGACCTGCAGTTGCGCGCCACGCTGCAATGCATACGCTGCGGCGCCTGCATGAACCACTGCCCCGTGTATGCGCGCATCGGCGGCCACGCCTACGGCACCACCTATCCGGGCCCGATCGGCGCCATCATCTCGCCGCACCTGCTCGGCATCGGCGCCACCGCCGCGCTGGCCACGGCCTCGACGCTGTGCGGCGCCTGCAACGAAGTCTGCCCGGTGCGCATCCCCATCACCGAGATCCTGATCCGCCTGCGCAACGAAGCCCAGGCCCGGCCCGCCGCTGTCGGCTCGCTGCGCGGCGCCGGCGAGGCGCGCAGCGCCCTGGTCAGCGCGATCTTCCGCGCCTGGGCCGCGGTCTACAGCCACCCCGCGCTCTATCGCCTGGTCACCTGGGCCATGAGCCGCGGCCGCGGCCTGACGCCCAGGACGCAAGGCGCCTGGACCGGCATCCGCACGCCGCTGATCCCGGCGCGAAAGCGCCTGCGCGACCTGCTGGCGGAACGCCGGCGCCAATAGCCGAGCTGCGGCGGGCTTGCCCGGCGCGCGACTTCCCTGTAGCTTTCCGCGCTCGACAAACAGTTGCGCGCAAGCGCCGGAGCAAACAATGAAACCGTGGAAGAAAATCGTCCTGAGCGGGCTGGCGGGACTGGCAGGATTGGCCGCCGCAAGCGTGCAAGCCGGGATGCCGGAAAAGACCCCGTCCGGGCTGATCTACGAATCCCTCAAGGACGGCAGCGGCGCCAAGCCGACGCCGACCGACAGCGTGCAGGTGCACTATCGCGGCACCCTGGTCAATGGCACCGAGTTCGACAGCTCCTACAAGCGCGGCCAGCCCGCGACCTTCCCGCTCAATCGCGTGATTCCCTGCTGGACCGAAGGCGTCTCCAAAATGAAGGAAGGCGGCAAAGCCAAACTGACCTGTCCGCCCGGCATCGCCTACGGCTCACGCGGCGCCGGTTCCGCGGTGCCGCCGGACGCAACGCTGAACTTCGAGGTGGAATTGCTCAAGGTCATGCGCTGATCCATTTGGCCCATCCCGCAGCATGCGGATAGGACCGGCCTCGGTGACGTTCAATCCTTTGCAGCTCGCAGCGCGGCTTCAGTTGCCGACGCCGCAGGCGCGCGCCAGTAGGGCAGTGAAGCCGGGATAGCTGTCGGCGGTGAGGGCGAACTTGCCGGCGAATTCGCTGCGCGTTTCGCCGCGCAGCAGCGCATCGACAAAGCCCTGACCGTCCTTGATCCAACTGCCGCCGAGCAAGGTCACACCGCGCGCGAAGAGGGCGTCGGGCAGGCAGCCGGCGCTGGGGCCGACCATGGCGAACCAGCGCGCATTGCGGCAATGGTCGAGCATGCGATCGAGGGTGTCGTTGAGCAGCAGCGTGCTGGTCGACACCACCTTGCTGCAGGCGGCGAGTTCGCCCGCGTCGAGCGTGACGCGGTAGCCCTCGTCCTCGCCCGCCAGTTCGGCCCTCAGTTCGACCACGGTGAGCCGCGCACCGCTGGCGAGTATGCGGCCCAGCAGCGGCCGGAACAGGCCGATCATGCCGATCTGCTCGCCGGCCTGCGGGTTCATCTGGCCGATCGAATCCCGGCTGTCGTCGGGACGGAAGCCCGCACGGTCGAACAGGCAGCGGGTCAGCGCGTTGGCCGCGGCGAAGCCCAGAGTCCGGGCGCAAGAGTTGGCGCTGGCGTAACGGCGCGCCAGGGCCAGCGCATCGGCGCCGGCCAGATCCGCACCCTCCCCGCCGTCGCGCAGGCGCGCCAGCGTGTCGTCGAGCAGGACGTAGGACAGGCCCAGCGATCCGTCATCGAGTTCCAGCGCGCAGAATTCGCCGCGATTGTCGCCGTCGCAACCATTTACCCTCGGCGGCGGCAGGTGCAGGGCGCGCACGCGCGGCAGCGGGCCATGCGCGGCGAAGGTTTCGAGCTGCGCCAGATAGTCGGCGGCGAAGCTCATGGGACAGCACTCCCCCCGCCCCCCTCGCCAGGCGAGGGGGTGACTGCGGTGCGCCGCTGCGCGGCTTCGTGTGATGACTGGCGTTCCACGGCCGGCTTTGCACAGCCGGCCGGCTCCGGCGGCGCGAAGCAGTGCTTCGCGAAACCCCGCCTTCGCCCCTTCGGGCGGCCGTGCGGGGCGCTCACGGGTTCTTGCTCCCGTCTGGTTCGTCGCCGTTCCTGCGCTGCGCGCCCGGATCGGCCCGACGCTCGCCATCGAGCAGCGCCGCCGAGGCCGCGGCGCCGGAGACGGTCGCCTGCTGGTTGGCCGCGTTGCGCAAGGCGCCGGGAAAATACAATGCGGTGAGCCGGTGGGTATGGATCGGCGAATCGACGTTGGCACCGCCATAGCGGCGCCAGTCGCGCACGGGATAGATGCTGTCGGCCACTTCGAGCAGGCCGACGGTTTCGCGGTCGGCGATCAGCACGCCCTGCACGCGCAGGCCCAGCTCGCGCTTGACGGCCGCCAGGCGTGCGGCGATTTGCGGCGTGGCGCCGAATTCGCCGTCGCTGGCGATCAGCAGGTCGGCCAGTTGCCAGCGCTCCTGCTCCAGCTTGGCGATGACTTTTTCCAGCGGGCCGCAGATGTCGGTGCCGCCGCGAAACGCCTGGCCGAGAAACTGCGTCACCCGCTCGATGCCATCGGCATCGACGGCGAGTTCCATCTCGACCAGCTCCTCGGGACCGCCGAAGGCGAACACATGGCAGGGCCGCCGCTGGGCATGGGCCGCGCGCATGGCTTCGAGCACGACGGCCTTGGCCACGGCTTCGGCGCCGCCCTGCATCGAACCCGAGGTGTCGACGCAGACCAGGATCGGCCCCAATTCGAGGCGCTTGCCGGGCTGCAGGCCGGGGCGCGGTTCGACCACCGGCGCCTCATGCAGCCGGATCTCGGTCAGGCGGTCGTCGTCCTCGTAGCTCAGCAGCGTGCGCTCGGCACGCCGCGCGTGCCACACCAGGCGCAGGCGCGGATGGCCGAGCAGCATGGCCTCGGCCGGCAGCATGCGCGCGATGCGGTCGGAGCGGTGGATGCCGCGCGTCTCGCCGGGCATGTCGGGGACGCGCACGGTGCGCGCCTCGGCGCGCTGGGCGGTGGCCGGCTGCATGATCTCGACGACGGCCTGGCTGGCTGCGGCGCCCTCCTCGGAGGGGCGCGAGCGGCCCAGCGCGCGGATGATTTTCACCAGTTCCGGCAGGCCTTCCAGCAAGCGGCGGATGCGCAGCACCTCTTGCCAGCCGGAGGACTGCAGCAGGCCGCGCATGCGGTCCCAGCGCTGGTGCTCGCAGTCGTCCGGCACCATGCCGAAGACCTCGACCAGTTCGTCGATCTGGCCGCAATGCTGCCGCCAGTCGGCGGCAAAGGCCTCGATCGCCATGCGCAGCGCGGCTTCTTCGGCGGCGCCGCGATCGACATAATCGACGATGAAATCGAGATGGAACAGGATGCTCAGCAGCACCGTGTCGGTCAGTTCCTGCTGCCCGCTGCAATAGCGCTGCAGGCCCAGACCGGCCAGGGCCTCGGCCAGCGCCTGCGCGACCGGCGGCGGCGGCCAGGGCCAGTCTTCTGCCGACGGCGCGGCGCCGGCCAGCAGCTCGCGGCGCAAGGTCGCCAACGCGGCCAGGCGCGGCTCCAGGCTGCCCTGCGAATTGGTCAGCCCGCCCAGCCAGAGCGCGCGCACCAGGCCATCCAGCGCCGCCAGGCGGCCCTCCCCGGCGGCGAACAGCATGGGCGCCGGCAAGGCAGCGAACGCAGCCGCGCTCACGGGACGACCCTCCCCCCAGCCCCCTCCCCAGGAGAGGGGGTGACCATGGTTCGCCGCGGCGCGGCTCCGTGTAATGACTGGCGCACCTTCGGGCGGCCGTGCGGCGCGCTCACGGGACGACCCTCCCCCCAGCCCCCTCGCCAAGCGAGGGAGTGACAACGGTTCGCCGCGGCGCGGCTCCGTGTAATGACTGGCGCCCCTTCGGGCGGCCGTGCGGGGCGCTCATGGCGCGTCGAGGACTTCGTGCGCCACCGGTTCCGGCACGGCGCCGTTGTCCTGCGGCAGGCGCGGCAGGTCGAGGAAGCCGCTGCGCGCCGCAGCGGCACGCGCCGCGAGTTCGTCGATCGCGGCGGCCGTGGCCGCCAGGTTCATCGCGGCGCGCGCCGTGAGCTTCCGATCGAGCCAGAGACTGCGCGCGGCGTAGTCGGCGAGCTGCGCGCGCTGCGCGGCAATCTCCGCGGCATAGCCGCCGATGCGTTCGAGCAGGGCATCGACCTGGCGCACGCGGGCGCCGATGTGCGACTCGCCGTAGCGGCGGCGCCGGCTGTAGCTCATACGCGGCGCGGCGGCGCCGCCCTTGGCGTCGCCGACTTGGTCGGCCAGTTCGGTGGCGCTGAATTTGAGGCGCCCGGTCTCGTCGTAGTCGAGATCATTCGCCTTGAGTTCCACGTCGAGCTGACCCTCGAAGGCCTCGACCACGCGCGTCAGGCGTTGCGGCGAAAACGCCTCGCGCACTCCGAGCCGGGCCGCCAGCCAGTCGGCCACGGCGGCCTGGCGCGGCGCATCGGGCGCGGTCAGCCAGGGCAGCAGCAGCAGGTCCCACAGCGCCACGGCCGGGCGGTCCTCGCTCGCCGCGGCCACGCGCAACAGCCAGACGATCTTGACCCAGCGCCGGTCCGAGACGTAAATCTGCTGCCCGGCGAAACGCTCGCGCAGTTCGGCCAGCACGGCGACGAATGCGTCGGAGATGGCGACACCGGCGGCGTCCGCCGCCAGCCGGGCAAGATCCTCGCGGGCCAGAGCCAGCTCGCGCGGCGGCGCCGTCCAGCTCTTGCCGCGCCCGGCTTCCAACAGCGCGGCGAAGCCGTCGGCGCTGACCGCGGCCACCGGCAGGCGCACCAGGAAGCGGTCGAAGAAGGCCTCGGCGATCTCGTCTTCCGGCACGTCGTTGGTGGCGCCGACGGCGCTGATCAGCGGGCAGCGCTGGCGGCCGGCGCCGTTGTCGAATTCGCGTTCGTTGAGCAGGGTCAGCAGGGCATTCAGGATCGCGCTGTTGGCCTTGAACACCTCGTCGATGAAGGCGATCGAGGCGTCGGGCAGGAAGCCGGCGGTGTGCCGCTCGTAGCGGTCCTCCTCCAGCGCCTTGATCGAGAGCGGGCCGAACAGCTCCTCGGGCACCGAGAAGCGCGTCAGCAGGCGCTCGAAATAGCCGGCATCGCGAAATGCCGTGTGCAGGCGGCGCGCCAACTCGCTCTTGGCGGTCCCGGGCGGGCCGATGAACAGGGTGTGCTCGCCGGCCAGCGCGGCAAGCAGGCAGAGCCGTACGCTCTGGCAGCGCTCGATCATGCCGGATTCCAGCGTGTCGATGATGGCTCCGAGGCGGACTTGGCGATCGGGCTGCATCAGGATGCTCGCATGCAAGAAATTCGGCGTCCGCCCGCGCAGGACGCAAGACCTGGCTGCCGGCGCTTCACGTCGCGGCCTCCTTTTCCGCGGCCAGCGCCGGCGGCACCAGTTCGGCGGAGGTCCATTCCATGACAAGGCGGTAGCCGACGGCGAGCAGGGTCGGCCCGAGGAAGGCGCCGATGACGCCGAAGGCCACCACGCCGCCCAGCACACCGAGGAACACGATGGCAAACGGCAGGCTGGCGCCGCGGCTGATGATCAGCGGCTTGATCAGGTTATCGACCATGCTGACGACAAAGAAACCCCAGGCCGCGACGAATGCCGCCCAGCCCGGCTGGCCCTGCTGGAACAGCCAGACCGCGGCGCCGCCCCAGACCAGCGGCGGCCCCACCGGCACCACCGACAGGAAGAAGGTCGCCACGCCCAGCAGCACGGCACCCGGCACGCCGGCGACGGCGAAGCCGACGGTGGCCAGCACCCCCTGCGCCAGTGCGGTGCCGAGGATGCCGTAGATCACCCCGCTCACCGTGCCGCGCGCAATACCCATGAAATGGGACGCACGCTCTCCCGTGAGGCGCTTCAGGGCGACGATCAGGCGCCGCGCGAGGGCCTCGCCATGTACAAAGAAGAAGAAGGCCAGGAAGATCGAAATGGCGATATCGAGCACACCCCGCCCGACCACCCGCCCGGCCAACAGGGCCACCTCCTGGGCCGGCTTGGCCAGCTTTTCCAGTTCCTCGATCAGGCGCTGCCCGTTGTGGGCAAACCTTTGCCAGTAGTCGTGCATCGACTGCCCCACCAGCGGCAGATCCGCCAGCCATCCCGGCGCGTCGGGCAGGCCGTCCTTGAACAGCGCAGAGGCGGCGCGACCGAGTTCGGCGACGTTGTCCGCCAGGGCCAGGGCGACTGCCGCCAGGGGCCCGAGCAGCACCAGGGTCACCAGCAGCGTCATCAGCAGGGCGGCAAGGATGCGCCGCCCACCCGCCAAGCGGTCCAGCCAGAGGAAGCCGGGCCAACTGGTCGAGACCAGGATGGCGGCCCAGACCAGGGCGGTGAGAAAGGGCCACAGCACCAGAATGCAACCGACCCCGAGCAGCGCGAGGGCGAGGAAAACCAGCACACGATCGGAAGCGGGAGTTTGCATGGGCACCACAGGGCAGGCAGGAAAGCGGCAATTATGGCCCAAGCGGGCCGGCGCGCCGGCCCGGATCGGCGGCGGCCGTGTCCTGCAGCCAGCGCAGCACGCTTGCATAGAACACTTCCGGCTTCAGTGGCTTGCCGACGTGGTCGTCCATGCCGGCCTTGAGACAGCGCTGGCGATCCTCGTCGCTGGCGTCGGCGGACATGGCGAGGATCGGAATCGCCGCAAGTCCCGACAACAGCCGGATCGCGCGAGTGGCTTCGAGTCCGTCCATGACCGGCAACTGCATGTCCATCAGGATCAGCGCGTAATCGGCCTGGCTCGCCAGTTCGACCGCCGCCGCCCCGTTGCCGGCGACGTCCGCCGCCAGGCCTGCGTCTTCCAGCAGGAAGACCGCGACTTCGCGGCTCACCAGGTCGTCATCGACCACCAGGACGCGCGTGCCGGCAAAGCCCTGGGCCAACATTTCCCGCGCCGGCAGATCCTCCGCGACCGTGCCGGCCTCGTCGACGCCACGCCGCAGCCGCGCAGTCGCCCAGAAGCGGCTGCCGACGCCTTCCTCGCTGGCCACGCCCGCGTCGCCGCCCATCAGTCGGGCAATCCGCTTCGAAATGGCCAGGCCGAGCCCGGTGCCGCCGTACTTGCGGGTGGAGGAATCATCGACCTGGCTGAAGGCGCTGAACAGCCGCTCCTGCTGCGCGGCACTCAGGCCTATGCCCTGGTCGCTGACCTCGATCCGCAGCAGGACACTGAGGCTGTCCTGCTCGACGGCGTCGGCGCGCACCCGAATCTCGCCGTGGTCGGAGAACTTGAGCGCATTGCCGACATAATTGAGCAGCACCTGGCGCAGACGCAAGGCATCGCCACGCAGCATCGCGGGCAGCGCGGGGTCGATCTCCCTGGCGAGCCGCAGTCCCTTTGCCTGCGCCGCCGCCTCCAGCATGCGCAGCACCTCGTCGATCACGTCCGGCAGGGAAAAGTTTCTTTCCGCCAGCGTCATGTGGTCGGCTTCGATCCTGGAAATGTCGAGCACGTCGTCGATCACGGCGAGCAGGTGCTGCGCCGCCGCCATGCTCTTGCCGAGCTGGTCGATCTGCCGCGAATCTGTCGCCCGGCGCAGGGCCAGGCCGGTCATGCCCATGATCGCGTTCATCGGCGTGTACAGTTCATGGCTCATGTTGGTCAGGAACACGCTCTTGGCACGGTTGGCGGCTTCGGCGGCATCCCTGGCCTGCGCCAGTTCGGCGGTGCGCGAGAACACCAGTTGCTCGAGGTGGTGCCGATGCTGGTCGAGTTCGGCCTGGGCCAGTTTGCGTGCCGTGATGTCGCTGATGAATCCGTGCCAGAGCACCGAACCGTCGGCTTCGCGCTGCGGAATGGCGTTGCCCAGCAACCACAGCGGCGCCTCGGCGGCGAAGCTGAGCCGGTACTCGTTGTGCCACGGCGTCAGCTTCGCCGCCGACTCGTCGAGCGAGGCCAGGTGCTGCGCCAGGTCGTCCGGATGCACCGCGGCGAACAGCGGCGATGCGTCGTCGCGCACGTCTTCAGGGCCGATGCGGTAGATCTCGCGCAGCGCGTCGCTGGCGTAAGGAACGCAGGAACGGCCGTCGGGACGCCGGCGCAATTCGTACACGACTCCCGGCACCCGGCTGGCGATGCGCTGCAGGCGGTGCAGGGCATCTTCCTGCGCCGCCGCCACCGCCGCTATGTTCACCATCCTCTCGCGATGCCAGAGCCGCTCCTTCTCGGCGCCCTGTTCCTGGGCCAGGGCCTGGGCGTCGATGTTGCCTTGACCGCGGCGCACGATGAACAACAGCGCCAGGAACAGCATGGCGAGCACGCCGCCGACGATGCCGAGCAATTCGATGGAACTTTCCGCAACCTTATCCGCGTTGCGCTTCGCGCTCTGCTCGATCTTTTCCTGGTTGGCCGCCACGATGCCGGCGATCTGCGCCGAGCTGGCATTCACCTGGCGCAGGAAGGGAGTGACATCGGCATAAACTTCGAACACGCCGACCACCTCTTTGCTGCCGGGACGGCGCACCGGGCTGTAGCTCGACAGCAGATCCCGGTTCTCGACCAGGCCCTCGAAGGCGCTGAACTGGTCGCGATGCGTGAGTTCGCTGGCCGTCTTTCCCGCCGCGGCGTTACGCCAGCCGGCGTTGTCGGCCTTGTCTTCCCCGATCTGGGCATGTTCCGAGGAATAGATCGTCAGCCCGCGCATGTCGTAGACCTTGATCTTGAACACGCTGCTGTCCTGCATGGCGGCGACGGTGCGCCGGTCGAGCGCGGCGAAGCCGGGCAGCGCCCGGATCCTGCCGCCCAGTTCGGCTGCGCAGTCCCGCCGCGCGGCAGCCCGGCAGTCTCCGGCCCGCAGCGTCTGCACGCGCGTCGCAAACGGGGCAAAGTCGGAGTCCCAGAGCATGTTGGCAAACAGCTTGGTCAGATTGACGTTGGCCTCCTGCTGCGTCGCCACCAGGCTGCCCCTGGCAGTCTGCTCGGTCTTGCCGGACAGATCCGACTGAACTTCGCGCAAGAACGCCGACTGGCTGCGCTGGACGTCGGCAAAGAAGGCAACTTCCCGCGCCTGGAGGAAGGAAAGAATGGCGCCGATGACGAGGAAGGAGCTCAGGCCGGCTATCGTGAAATAGCGCAGCAGGCGGAAGCGGAACGCCGTCCTGCGCTGCGGGGCGGCGGCTTCTTCTTTCTGCGAGGCGGGGGCGGAGTTCATCGTTCAGGACTCAGGCAGGTCACTTGGGTCGCTCACTCCGCCGCAGCGGCTCAACCCGGCGGCGTCACCTCAAGATCGCGCCAGAGGCAGCGCCCCTTGCTCTCCTTGGCGATCTCGGCCAGCACGCGCTCATGCTCGGCCAACTCATCCGCGCTGGCGCGCAGCACCACCAGCGGCGGGCGCTGGCGCGTGCCGCCGGCCGTGTAGTCGATGACCGGGCTGTCGAACTCGATCTCCAGCGAGTTCTGGCCGCGCGTCATGCCCAGATAAACCTCGGCCAGCAGTTCGGCATCGAGCAGCGCGCCGTGCAACTGGCGGCCGGAATTGTCCACACCGAACTCGGAGCACAGCGCGTTGAGGTTGTTCTTCTTGCCCGGCCGCATTTCACGCGCCATGCGCAGCGTGTCGATCACCTCGTGGCAGAGTTGCTCGATGCCATCCAGCTTGAGCAGTCCGAGCTCGTTGTTGAGAAAGCCGACGTCGAAGGCCGCGTTGTGTATCACCAGGTCGGCGCCGCGAATGAACTCCATGAAGTCGGCGGCGATCTCGGCGAACTTCGGCTTGTCGCCCAGAAACTCGTTGGTCAGGCCGTGGATCGCGATCGCGCCCGGATCGATTTCGCGTTCGGGATTGAGGTAGGCGTGGAAGCGCTGGCCGGTGAGCTGGCGGCCGCGCAGCTCGACGCAGCCGATTTCGATGACACGGTCGCCGGTGCGGAAATCCAGCCCGGTGGTTTCGGTGTCGAGTATGACCTTGCGCATTGGTCAGCCTCCGTTGCGGGCGAGATCCACGCCGCGCCGCGCCAGCACGTCGGCGCGTTCGTTCTCGACGTGGCCGGCATGGCCCTTGACCCAGATCCATTCGATCTTGTGCTGTGCCGCGAGGCGGTCGAGTTCGCGCCACAGGTCCTCGTTCTTCACCGGCTGCTTGCCGGCAGTTTTCCAGCCGCGCCGTTTCCAGCCGTGGATCCATTCGCTGATGCCCTTCTGCACATACTGCGAATCGGTATGCACGCGCGCCTGCACCGGCCCCTTGAGGGCGCGCAGGGCCTCGATGACGGCCATCATTTCCATACGGTTGTTGGTGGTCAGCAGTTCGCCGCCGAACAGTTCCTTTTCCGTGTCGCCCTTGCGCAATATGGCGCCCCAGCCACCGGGGCCCGGATTGCCGCTGCAGGCGCCGTCGGTAAATATTTCTATCATTGATCCACTCTTTGCGTAACGGTTACGAGGGCCTTGGCGCGCGCCTTGCGGTCGCTCCAGGTCGGGGTGATCAGGCGCATGCCATGCTGGCGCTTGATCGCCTGGACGATATACACGGCGCCGGCAATCGGCCACCAGCGATCGCCGGCCACATCCATGAACTGAAAGCGGCGCAGCCATTTTTCCTGGGTCACGGCCGGCGCATAACAGCCGAAGGCGCCGGCCTGCATCTCGAAGCCGAGCAGCGAGAACCAGTCCTTCAGGCGCGGCACGCTCAGATACGCCCCGCGCCAGGGCGGCATGGCCTGGCGCCGCGACAACCTGCGCTTGGCGCCCCACAGGCTGAAGGGATTGAAACCGGTGACGATCACATGGCCTTCCGGCACCAGCACGCGCTCCACTTCGCGCAGCACCTGATGCGGGTTGGCGTCGAACTCCAGGGTATGCGGCATCACCACCAGATCGATGCTGTTCGCCGCAAAGGGAAGATAATGCAGGTCGGAGCGCACTTCCGAGGCGCCGTCGTAACGCCCGTCGTCGCAACGAAAGCGCAGCGGCATGCGATTGGCGCGCAGGAACGGATGGCTGGGCAGGGACAGCTGCACGGCGTTGAAGCCGAAGATGTCCGCCACCAGCAGGTCGTGCTTCTGTTGTTCCCAGTCGAGCACATACCGGCCGGCCGGGGTGTTCAACCAGTCCTCGAAACCCTGAATTGACATTGCGCCCCGTTGGGAGAAAATTGATTCATGATTGAAATACTCGCCCTGCACGCTTTCGACGACAACTACATCTGGCTGCTGCGCGCCGGCGGCCATGTCGCGGTGGTCGACCCGGGCGACGCAGCACCGGTGCTGCGCCATCTCGAAGCCAGCGGCGACCGCCTCTGTGCGATTCTCGCCACCCACCACCACGGCGACCACGTCGGCGGCCTGGCGGAACTTGTCACCCGCTTTCCCGTTCCCGTCTTCGGCCCGCTGCTGGAGGACATCCCCGGCGTGACGCGGGCGCTGGCCGGCGGCGAACGCATCGAACTGCCGCAGATCGGTACCGAATTCGAGATCATCGACGTACCCGGACATACCCGCGGCCACATCGCCTATTATGGCCCAACTCTTGGCGATGACGGCGCGCTGTTCTGCGGCGATACGCTGTTCGGCGCGGGCTGCGGACGCCTGTTCGAAGGCACGCCGGCGCAGATGCAGGAATCGCTCGCCAAACTCGCCGCCTTGCCAGCGCCAACTCTCGTGTACTGCGCCCACGAATACACCCAAAGCAACCTGCGTTTCGCCGTCGCCGTCGAACCCGACAGCATCGTCGTGCAGCGACGCAGCGAGGACGTCGCGGCGGAGCGCGCGGCAGGCCGCGCGACGATCCCGACGTGCATCCGCACCGAGCTTGATACCAATCCCTTCCTGCGCTGGGATGCACCGGCCGTGCGCGCCGCCGCCGCCAGCCGCCTCGGCCACATGCCGGCCGACGCGGTGGAGACTTTCGCCGCCATCCGCGAGTGGAAGAACCGCTTCTGACGCCGCCGCGACCCGAATCCACCCCGTGACGACACGCCGCAGCTTCATCAAGACCCTCGCGGCGCTGCCGCCGGCGCTGTCCTTGCGCCGCAGCTGGGGCGCCACTCCCGCGCCCGATGCCTCGCGTCTGGCGCTGATCATCGGCAACAGCGCCTACGCGAATGCGCCGTTGACCAATCCGACCAACGACGCCCGAGCGGTCGGCGGCCTGTTTGCCAGTGCCGGTTTCAGCGTGGACTCGCAGCTCGACGCCACGCGCGTCGACATGATGGCGGCCATCGAGCGCTTCGGCGCGGCGGCCAAGCGCGCCGACACCCGGCTGGCGGTGTTCTATTACGCCGGCCACGGCGCCCAGCTCGACTGGCGCAACTATCTGCTGCCGGTGGACGCCGTGGTGGAAAAACAGGAGCACATGAAACAGCGCTGCATCGACCTGAGCCTGCTGCTGGGCCAGTTGAATGCCGCCAAGGACAAGACCTTCGTCATCATTCTCGACGCTTGCCGCAACAATCCCTTCGGCGCCGCCTACCGGCCCGAGCAGAAGGGCCTGTCGCAGTTCGATGCCCCGGTCGGCAGCCTGCTGGCCTATGCCACGGCACCGGGCAACGTCGCCTCGGACGGCGAAGGACAGAACGGCCTCTACACCGAGCATCTGGTGCGCGAACTGGGACGGCACGGCACCCGCATCGAGGATGCCCTGAAGCGCGTGCGACTGAACGTGCGGCTGGCCTCGCACGGCGCGCAAATTCCCTGGGAAACCACCTCGCTGGAAAGCGACGTGTTCATTTTCAACGGCGGGCCGAGCCAGCTCAGCGAAACCGAGATCGAAAAGCAGCTCGAAGCCGACGTGACGGAATGGACGCGCATCAAGTCGTCGAAGACCATCGAAGACTGGGTCGGCTACCTGCGCAATTTTCCCAACGGCCGCTTCGCCGAAATTGCCCAGATGCGCCTGAACCGCCTGCTGGCCGAGGCCGAGAAACTTGCGGCGGAAAAGCGCCGGCAGGAAGAGCAGAAGGCCCGGGAGGAACAGCAGGCGCTTGCGGAACAGAGAGCCCGCGAAGAACAAAAGGCCCGCGAGGAACAGCAGCGCCTGGAGCAGGAACGCATCGAACGCGAACGGATTCGCGTCGCCGAGGAACAACGCCTGGCCGAGCAACGGCGGCTTGCCGAAGAACAGCGTCAGGCGGCCGAGCAGAAGCAGCTGGCGGAACTCCAGGCCCAGGAACAGCGCCGGCGTCTGGCCGAGCAGAAAAGCCTCGAACTCCAGCGCCGCCAGGAGCAGGAACGAATCGCGCGCGAGCGGCAGCGCAGCGCCGAAGCCGAGCGCCTCGCCGCTGCGCAAAGACAACTGGAAGAGGACCAGCGTCGCCTGGAACGGGAAAAGCTTGCCGCGGCGGCAAGCGTCAAGCCGGAGCCGCCGCCGGCGGCGGCCCCCGCTTCATCGCCGGCTACCGCGCCGGCTACCGCGCCAACTGCCGCGCCAGTTGCCGCGTCAGCCACCGCACCGATGCTCGAAATCAGCGCCGGCGTCGCCGTGCCGACGCTGATCGCGCCGTCGGCCAACCCCTATTCCGCCGGACGCTATCCGCTCAGCCGCGTATTTGCCGTCGGCGACGCCGCGACCATCCGCATCTCGGACATCCTGACCGGCATCGAGGAACAGACCCGCCATGTGATCGTGACGCAGGTGGATTACGACGCCGACCGCGTCGAATACAACAAGGGCATCACGATCACGGACCTCATGGGCAACCCGATCAAGATGGGACAGGCCGAGTTCGACACCCCGGTGCAATTCACGCCGGCCGAGTTTCAGGTGGGCAAGAAATGGACGGCGGCATTCCATCGCACCCAGCGCGGCAAGACTTCGAATGCCTACTTCGACATGCATATCACCGGCAGGGAAACCATAGTCGTGCCGGCAGGAAGCTTCGACAGCTTCCGGATCGAAGGAACGGGCTGGAACCTGACGCAGAACCAGCGGCTCGAAGTCAAGCTATGGCTGGTGCCGGGTATCAATTTCGCAATCCGGCGCGAACAGGTTGTCCGCAACAAGAAGGGGCAGTTCCGCCAGACCGAAAGGCAGGAACTGGTCGCCTTGCGCCAGCAGACCCTGGTTGCCGGCTGATCGAAGCGCGCAGCGGCGGAATCCGCCGCACCGAATCCGCCCCGGTGCTCAAGTGAAGCCGCTGCAGGTGCTAAGATGCGCCGCCTTCACGTGCAGCTTGCCTGCTACCCTGCCCCGCCCAATGTCCCTGTTTCGCTGCCTCGTTCCAATCCTGCTGATTCTGCTGAGCGGCTCCGCACGCGCCGAGCAGGCACTCCAGTTGTCGCCGGAATTGGCGCCCGCGCCGACCTTGAATTACAGCCCGGCATCGCCGCCCGCGGTGGCCCTGCTGCCCGATCCCTCGCGCGAAGTGCAGGACGAGCTGCCGCCGATCCCGACCATCGACCTCACCACGCCGCCCGACGACCTGTGGCAGCGCATGCGCAACGGCTTCTCGATGCCGGACCTGGACAGCCCGCTGGTGGCCGACCGCCAGGCCTGGTACCTGAACCGGCCGGATCTGCTGCAGCGCGTCTTCGAACGCAGCCGGCGCTATCTGCATCACATCGTCGACGAACTCGAAAAGCGCGGCATGCCGACCGAACTGGCCCTGCTGCCCATCGTCGAAAGCTCCTACAACCCGCTGGCCTACTCCTCGGCCCGCGCGCTGGGCATGTGGCAGTTCATACCCGCCACCGGCAAGACCTACAAGCTGGAGCAGAACTGGTGGCTGGACCAGCGCCGCGACATCGTCGCCTCGACCAGCGCCGCGCTCGACTACCTGCAATACATCTACGAAATGCACGGCGACTGGCATCTGGCGCTGGCCTCCTACAACTGGGGCGAAAACGCCGTCGGCCGCGCCGTGGCGAAGAACCAGGCCAAGGGTTTGCCGACCGATTACCGCAGCCTCAAGATGCCGGCCGAGACGGCCTACTACGTGCCCAAGCTGCAGGCGATCAAGAACATCATCGCGCAGCCGCATCTGTTCGGCCTGCGCCTGGAGCCGATTCCGAACCGGCCCTACTTCGGCATGGTGGAACGCAACGGCAACATGGACATCGCGTTGGCGGCACGCCTGGCGGAAATTCCGGTGGAGGAGTTCATTGCGCTGAATCCCGCCTACAGCCGCCCGGTGATGCCGACCGCGGCCAACAGCCCGCTGGTGCTGCCGGCCGACAAGGTGCAGACCTTCCTCGACAACCTGCAGAACCACGAGGCTCAGGACAAGCCGCTGTCGGCCTGGCTTACGCACAAGCTGAAGCAGGGCGAGAAGCTCGACGCGGTCGCCAAGCGCCACGGCATCAGCGCGGCGCGCCTCAAGCAGTTGAACGGCATAAACGCGCGGACCAAGATCGTCCCCGGCTTCGCCCTGCTGGTACCGGGCAAGGATGCCATCGGCTACGACTCGATCGCCGCCCGCCTGCCGCAAACGCCGGTCAGCCCGCCGAAGGCCACCAAGTGGAAGAAGGGCAAGTCCGGCGGCAAGCCGCGCGCGATCAATGTAAAGATCAGGAAACCAGCCGCCAAACCGGCAGTCAAGCCGAAGCGACGCTAGGCCTTGAAGCAGCGCACCTCTGCGTCGCACCGCCGAGTGATAAGGAAAGACAGGCCAAAGCCTGTTCTCCGCTTCACCCTGTCATCATTACCCCCGCAGCACGAGCGGCAATTGGCGACACATGGTGCCCTGGGGTTGCAAGACGAAGAATAGATCAGCCCTCGCTTCTCGTCGTTGATGGCGTCGTGCGAGACATGGATCAGGCTCGCTGGGATGATGCCGTACTTGGTGAAGGGGAAGGTCTCAATCTTGACCTCCGCTTGCTGCCCGGCATTGACGAAGCCGATGTCCTTGTCCTCCAGGAAGGCTTCAACTTCCAGTGCGTCGTCTTTCTGCAGGCTGACCATCAGTGCCTGCGCCGCGGTGACCACGCCGCCGACGGTGCGCACGGAGTGAATTCTCGACACGAGTGAACTCTCTTCTTGAGAAATACATACATTATATGTATCATCGGCGAGTGAGTTTCGAATTCGACCCGAAGAAGGCGGCCGCCAATCTGCGCAAGCATGGCGTTTCGTTCGCGGAAGCCGAGCCGGTGCTTTTTGACCCGCGGGCGTTGACGCGAGAAGACACCGATGTGGCTGCGGAGCGGCGCTTTGTAACGGTGGGTACTGGCGCACTTGGCCGGGTTCTGGCGATGTGCTGGACGGAACGCGGACCGGCCATCCGCCTGATTTCGGTACGACTGGCCACTGCCCACGAAAGGAAATGCTATGAAAGCTAATTACGACATGACCAAGGCCAAACGTGGCGCCGTGCTGCCTGCCGCCGGCAAAACGCGCATCACGATTTACCTGAACGATGCAATTCTGGAAGCCTTTCGCCAACGCGCAGAGAAGGAAGGAAAGGGCTACCAGACTTTGATCAACGAGGCGCTCTCCGCATCGCTGGCGCAAAGCAATGCGCCCGTGACAATCGCTACTCTGCGTCAGGTGCTGCGCGAGGAATTGCACGCCGCCTGAGATTGCCACGCGAGGGCCGCACAAGCATTTGGAGCCGCCACGAATGTCCCGGCCGCCGTGCTGGACTCTGTCCGTCGGGAATTCCGCTCGCCCGCCGCGAAGCGGAATCCCGGGTGTGTCGAAACCGCGGGCCGGCGAGCGCCGACTCGTTGACGTGGAGCATCCGGAAAGGCACGCTTTGACTTCGTCATACCGGCGCATGCAGGTATCCAGAGGGAAAACGCTGGATTCCGGGTCAAGCCCGGAATGCCGAGTTTGCGGGTCGAGCCAAGAATAGCTTGCCCCGGACTTGATCCGGGGACGGGGCATCGATTTGACTTGGAATGAATTCTTCGCGATCTTCACCGTTCTCTCAAACCCTCGTTCCGGTAAGCAACAGCGGACTCAGGAATTACTCGATCACGCGCCGCTTGCCGGTTTTGATTTCGACGGTCACCGCCATGCCGATCTGTCGAAATTGGTCCAAAGTCTTGCGCCTTCGTATGACCGGCCGACTCAGGGCGTCGACCCATTCCATCCTGCATGAATGGGTACTACCGTATCACCTCGCCAATATGCGACGCAAGTAGCATTTCGGCATTGTGCCGTGTTGGTTACTGCGCCTTGAAGCAGCGCACCACCTGCGTCGCAGCGAAGCGCGTTTCGCCCGGATAGCTCTGCCGGCAGGCCTCGTCGGCCAGCGGGCAGCGCGGATGGAAATGGCAGCCCGAGGGCGGATTGGCCGGCGAGGGCATGTCGCCGGCCAGCTTCGGCACCTCGCTCTTGGCGCCATCGACGCGCGGCACGGCGGCGAGCAAGGCCTTGGTATAGGGATGGCGCGGCGAGCGCAGGACTTCATCCGCCGAGCCGTACTCGACCACGCGGCCGAGATACATCACCGCCACCTCGTGCGCGAGGTAGTCCACCACGGCGATGTTGTGGGTGATGAACAGATAGGCCAGCTTCAGCTCGCGCTGCAGGTCGGAGAGCAGGTTGAGGATCTGCGCCTGCACCGAGACGTCCAGCGCCGAGGTCGGCTCGTCGCAGATCAGCAATTGCGGATGGACCGCCAGGGCGCGCGCGATGGCGATGCGCTGGCGCTGGCCGCCGGAAAATTCGTGGGGATAGCGGCTCACCATGTCGGCGCGCAGGCCGACCTGCTCCAGCAGCGGGCCGACCTTCGCCGCCGTGTCGCGGTCGCTGCCCACGCCACCACTGTCGCCCATGCCGCCGGTGCCACCGATACCAAGGGCCTGCATGCCCTCGGCGATGATGTCGCCGATGCGCAGGCGCGGGTTGAGCGAGGCGAACGGGTCCTGGAAGACCATTTGCATTTTTGCGCGCAGCGGCCGCAGTGCGCCGGTCGAGCGCGTGGTCAGTTCGACGCCGTCCAGTTGCACGCTGCCGGCGGTCGGCCGGATCAGTTGCAGCATGGCCTTGCCGGCCGTGGTCTTGCCGCAGCCGGATTCGCCGACCAGGGCCAGCGTGCGTCCCGGCATCAGTTGCAGCGACATGCCGTCGACTGCGCGCACGGCGCCCACGGCGCGCTGCAGCAGGCCGCGGCGGATCGGGAAATGCACCTGCAGGTCGTGGACCGAGAGCAGCGGCCTGGTCTCGGCGTGAGCCGCCGTGTCGCCAGCGCCAACTCCTGCGGCGACTGCCGGCGCGGCGCCCGGCAGGAAACAGCGCACGCGCTGGCCGCCGGCGATTTCGCGCCAGGGCGGCGGCGCGCTGCGGCATTCGGCCATGACTTCGCTGCAGCGGTCGGCGAAGCGGCAGCCGACGTGCCGCACTTCGGCCGCCGGCACGCTGCCGGGTATCGTCGCCAGGCGGCCGCCGCGCCGTTCGGCATCGGGCAGCGCGGCGAACAGGCGCACCGAGTAGGGATGCGCGGCCTGGGCAAAGAAGGCTGCGCGCGGCGCTTCCTCGACCAGTTGTCCGGCATACATGACGCCGATGCGATCGGCCATGCGCGCCACCACGCCGAGGTCGTGGGTGATCAAGAGCAGCGCCATGTCCTGCTTGCGGCGCAGCTCGTCGAGCAGGTCCAGCACCTGCGCCTGTATCGTCACGTCGAGCGCGGTGGTCGGCTCGTCGGCGATCAGCAATCGGGGCGAGCCGGCCAGGGCACAGGCGATCATCACGCGCTGGCGCAGGCCGCCCGAGAGCTGGAAGGGGAACTCGTCGAGGCGCCGCCGCGGATCGGGAATGCCGACCTGGTCGAGCAGCTCGGCCGCGCGTGCGCGCGCCGCGGCGCCGCGCAGGCCGGCGTGCAGTTCCAGCGCCTCGACGATCTGGCGGCCGACGCTCAGCACCGGGTTGAGGCTGGTCGCCGGTTCCTGGAAGATCATGCCGATGCCGCCGCCGCGGATGTCGCGCATGTCCGCTTCGGGCAGGGCCAGCAGATCCGTGCCCTCGAAGCCCACGCTGCCGCTGACGACCCGGGCCGCGGCCGGCAAGAGACGCATCAGACCGAGCGCCGTCATCGACTTGCCGCAGCCGGATTCGCCCAGCAGCGTGAAGCACTCGCCGGCGGCGATGTCGAAGCTGATGCCATCGACCGGGCGCGCTTCGCGGATGTGGATGGCCAGATCCCGTACTTCGAGAATGCTCATGCCGACGACCTCGGGTCGAAGGCGTCGCGCACCGCGTCGGCGAACAGGTTGGCGGCCAGCACCAGGGCGAACATGAGGCTGAAGGCCGCCGCCAGCGACCACCAGACCATGGGTTCGCGCGCCAGTTCCATGCGCGCGGTGTTGATCATGGTGCCGAACGATATCGTGCTCGGATCGACGCCGACACCGACGTAGGACAGCACGGCCTCGGCCAGCACCAGGCCGGAGAAATCCATGACCAGTGCGATCAGCACGATGTGCATCAGGTTGGGCAGGATGTGGCGGCGCATGATGGCAAACCGCCCGACGCCGAAGGCCTGCGCCGCCTGGACGAATTCCAGCTCGCGCAGCTTCAGCGTCTCGCCGCGCAGCAGGCGCGCGACACCCGTCCAACTGGTCATGCCGAGGATCAGACAGAGCGCCAAAAGACGCGCGTCGGCGCGCTCGGCCGAAGTGGCGAACCACTCGGGATGAGTATCGATCACCACCTGCATCATCAGCACCGCGGCCGCGATCAGCAGCACGCCGGGGATCGAGGAGAGCGTGGTGTAGAGATACTGGATCACATCATCGACCCAGCCGCCGACGTAGCCGGCCAGTATTCCGAGCAGCACCGCCAGCGGCAGCATCACCAGCGTCGTCAGCGTGCCAATCAGCAAGCCGGTGCGTATGCTTTTGAGCGAGAGGTAGAGCACGTCCTGGCCCACCTTGTCGGTGCCGAAGACGTGGTAGCCGCCGCCCACCGCGATCGCGATGCCGAACAGCAGCAGGATCGGCAGCAGCGTGACCAGCACCGCGCCGGTCGCCGTACCGCCAGCGCCAACTTTCAATAATTGCTGCAGTGAACGTCGGTGGCCGACCGTGGGACTGACCGTGGGACTGACCGTGGGACTGACCGTGGGACTGACCGTGGGACTGACCGTAGGGCCGACCGTAGGGCCGACCGTAGGGCCGACCGTAGGGCCGACTTCAGTCGGCCATCCTCCCTGGCCGGCTGAAGCCGGCCCTACAGACCATCCTCCCTGGCCGGCTGAAGCCGGCCCTACAGGCCATCCACCCTGGCCGGCTGAAGTCGGCCCTACAGGCCCCAGGTAGCGAACCGCCAGTACCAGCAGCAGCCAGACCAGCATTCCGCCGGCGCAGCCGCGCGAGACGCGCACGGCGATGTCGAACTCATGACCGGACAGGTCCGCGCCGAGATGCGCGCCACCATGCTTGAGCCGCGGGAATTCGCGCTGCGTCGAATTCTCCAGCGCCTCCCGGGCAAACAAGTGGGTCGCCAGCGGCGCCGAATAAGTCTTCTCGCTGCGCTGGCGCATGTCCGACAACAAGGCATCGAGCGCCGAGTGCACTTCCACCGCATAGCGTGCTTCGGCCCCCGGCTGCGCCGGCAGGCGCGCCCGGTAGTGCAGCGAATCGAGCAGGCCGATCAGCACGAACACCGCCAGCACCGTCGCCGCCGCCATCGCCATGCCGTCCTTCAGCACGCGCCCCCAGGCCGCGCGCAGGGCGTCCTGGCGCCGCGCCCAGAGCGTCAGCGCCACTATCGCCGCGATCAGCACGAACAGCAGCGCGTCGGACCAGAGCAGCACGGGCTGCATGGGCATGCCGCTCACGCGGAAAACCTTTTTGAGCCACAGAGGACACAGAGGGCACAGAGAAAGGCTTGGGGCTTTTCCTCTGTGATCTCTGTGTCCTCTGTGGCTAACGGTCTTGCAGTCATTGCAGCCGCACCCGCGGATCGGCCAGGGTGTAGGACAGGTCGGTCAGCAACAGGCCGACGATGTAGAGCACCGAACCGATGAACACCATCGAACGCACCACGGCGAAATCCTGGGCGTTGATGGCGTCGATGGTGTAGCTGCCCAGGCCCGGAATGCCGAAGAAGGATTCGGTCAGCAGGCTGCCCATGAACAGGGTCGGGATCACCACCACGACGCCGGTCAGGATCGGGATCAGGGCATTCCTCAGCACGTGGCGGAACAGCACCACGCGCTCGGGCAGGCCCTTGGCGCGCGCGGTGCGCACGTAGTCGCGGCTGATTTCTTCGAGGAAGATGGTGCGATACCAGCGCGTCGATGCGCCGATGCCGCCGATCACGCCGATGATCACCGGCAGGATGAGGAACTTCGCCGCGTCGAAGCCGCCGCTGTAGCCCGAGATCGGCACCAGGTGCCAGACCTTGGACACCAGCCACTGGCCGCCGATGATGTAGAACAGGCCGGAGATCGACATCATCGCCACGCACAGCACCACGCCCGAAATATCCAGCGCCGTGGCGCGGAAGAACACCAGCAGCAGCGCAAAGGAAATCGCCACGAAGAGTCCCAGGACGAAGGTCGGCACGGCAATCGCCAGGCTCGGCCCCATGCGCGTGGCAATCTCGCGCGCGATGTCGCGGCCGTCGTCGGCGCGGCCGAAATCGCCGACGAACATGCGCACCGACTTGCTGAAGAAAATCGTTTCGGTCAGCTTGGCGCCGCCTGCCGCCGCCGAGTTCCACGCCAGCGGCTGGTCGTAGCCGCGCTCGGCCTTCCACTTCTGGATCGCCTCGGGCGTCACGCGCTTGACGCCGAGCTGCATGCGCGCCATGTCGTCGGGCGTGTTCACGACGAAGAACAGGGCGAAGGTCAACAGATTCACGCCGATCAGGATCGGGATCGCATACAGCAGGCGGCGGATGATGTAGGCCAGCATGGGTTATCGGGTCGCGGCAAGCTCGCGGCCCCGCAGCATAGCGAAAAAATCGCGGCGCATCGCGGGCGAAAAGTCGTGATGGCTGACGAATTCCGTCGCCGCCCCGGCGCCGCGCCATGCTATGCCCCAGATCGGCGCGATCGCGGTGGGCTGCATGGCATAGCGCGCGTCGCCGACAAAGCCCGGACGCCGCGGATCGACCACCAGGAAGCCGTCGGAAAACACCCGGAAGCGCTCGATATCCTGCAGCCGCCGCGCCTCACCCGCCGCGACCTGCCGCGCGCCGGCCGCGTCGAGCAGCGGCGCCGAAGCGCCGGGATAGTGGCGCAGACTCGATCCCAGATGAAAGGCGTCGACCTGCACCCGCCCGTCATGGACATAGAGCGAACGCCACAACACCAGATTGGCCATCGAAGGCTTGACCGACAACTGCGTGGCCTGATGGCCGCGCGCCAGCGCCAGTTCCGTCGCCGCGGTTTGCGCCCGCTGCTGCTGGAAAAAGCCCAGGCCGAAATACGCCAGTCCGAGCACCAGCCCCCAGCGCAACGCCTGCGAATCGGGCCGGCGCAGGAAGAAGAACAGCGGCAGCGCCAGCAGCAGCGTGAACGGCGGATCGACCACCGCGATCAAATTCCAGGCTTCCCGGCGTTCCGAAAACGGCAGCCACAGGTGGGTGCCGTAACTGGTGCAGGCATCCAGCAGCGGATGCGGCAGGTAACCGGCAAGCGCATACAGATAGAGCGCGCCGAAACCCATGCGCCGCCGCAGCAGCGGCCACAGCAGCAGCGCCGCGATCAGGCTGCCTGCCGGCACGAAGGCCAGGGCGTGGGTGAAATGGCGGTGGTAATCGAGCACCAGCAGCGCATCGTTGCCGCTCTGGATCAGCGCGTCGGCATCGGGCAGCAGGCCGGCGGCGCCGACGATGGCCGCGCTGCGCCGTGTCGCCAACGCCAACTCTTCGCCGCGATGGCGCAACGCCGCCACGCCGCTCGCCAGCGCCGCGCCCATCACGGCGTGAGTCAGGATGTCCATGCGCGAATGATAGAGCCTCTCACTTCATTCCATCGGACGCTTCGGACCGAAACCGCGCAGCAGACCCTTGGCCTTCTGCCGCGCGACGAAGCCCTCGTTGCGCGGCCAGGCGCCCGTGGTGACGCGGGTTTTGACCGCCCCGAGGGCGACTCCCGCGAGGAGGAATATGAGCAGCGGCAGCAGGATCGGCAGCAGGCTGGCCAGGATCAGCCATTGCGCCGCCTTCAACAGCCCTGCCAGCCGCGGCGGGCCGCCGAGGGCTTTTTGCAGCGTCGCGACGATCATCCAGCAGAGGAAGGCATCGGTAATGACGGCGCCGAGGCCGAACGGGATGCGGCAAGCCAGCCCGGAGAAATCGCCTTCGCCCCACAGCCAGGGCAGCGCCAGGCTGCCCGAGCAGACGCGCTCGCCGGCGCCGAAAGCCACCCAGTTGCCCAGCGCCGCCAGCCCCGCCAGCGCCAGGATGGCGAACAGGCTGTTCACCAGGAGCGCCCGCGGCCCGGCGATGATCGCCAGGCCCGCCGCGACGAAAATGCCGCCGGCGACGAAGCCCAGCCAGGGCGGACCCTGTATGTCTTCGCGGCCCAGCGGCCCGATGTCGAATGCGGCCAGCATGGGGAAAATGCCGCTGGCGACGAACAGCAGGCCGAACAACAGGGAGGCGCCGGGAGTGAGTTGTCGCGTTTGCTTCATGATTCGGGCGATTATGCAGCCCATCACCCAAATTGGGCGCACCTCACGATTGAACGAGTGCAATGGGAAGCACGCGCTATCGTCGCCTCAAGTTTCGCCAACATTGCCAGATTTGAACGAAGACTTGGGCGACCAAACCTAGGACGTGTCAGTCCGGCACGAACTTCAGCACATTGCCGTTGATGCAATACCTCCTGCCGGTCGGCGGCGGGCCGTCGTCGAAGACATGGCCCAGATGGATCCCTGAACTGGAGCTCCTGACCTCGACACGACGCGTACCATGGGAAGAATCAACATGCTCGGTCAGGGCACCCGGCAACGGGTTGAAGAAACTCGGCCAGCCCGTGCCGCTGTCGAACTTGGCATCGCTGCGGAACAGCGGCGCGCCGGTGATCGGATCGACGAAGGTTCCTGCGCGCTTTTCGTCGAGATGCGAACCGGTACCCGGGCGTTCGGTGCCCCGCTCAAAGGCAATTTTCTGTTGCTTCGGCGTAAGCAGATGAAAGCCCAGCCACTTCCAGAAGCGCGGTTTGTCGCCGTTGTATCCGGTGAAGCGCGAGACCTCCTTGCCGTTTTCGAACAGGACTATGGTGGGTGTGGCGAACAGGGCCTTTTCCAAAGCCCAACTTACAGGTGGCTGAGCGCTGAAAGTGCGCGCCACTGCGACTTCCGATTTCCAGCGGTCGAGAATCTCGGTCTCGAATTGCTTGCAGTAGGCGCAATCCGCCGCCTCGAATACGATCAGCTGGCGTCGTGAATTCAAGGCCTTCGCATCCAGCGGCCGGATATCCAGAGAGACTGCTGCCGCGGCTTGCGGCGTACCGGGATAACGCACACCGGTGCCGCCCAGACCGCAGTAACCATTGGGGTTTTTCTTCAGGTAATCCTGGTGATAGGTTTCGGCCAAAAAGAATCGTTTCAGTGGCGCGATTTCGGTGGTGATGGTCCTGTAGCCGGCCTTCGTCAACGCCGCCTGATAGGTGTCTCGGGACTTCAGGGCGATAGCCTGTTGCGCCGCATTGTTCGTGTAAATAGCGCTACGGTAGTTCGTGCCAATATCATTGCCCTGTCGGTTGCCCTGCGTCGGATCATGGCTTTCCCAAAAACGCTTCAGCACGGTCTCGAGACCGACTTTTGCCGGCTCAAAAGTGACCTTGACCACTTCGGCATGGTTGCGTTTGCTGGTTTGGCCTCGCTGCAAGGCACGTTCGAGAGCCAAAACAGCGTCATACTCGCCGCCGATGTCGCCGTTGGCGTAGCCGGCCTCGACATCAATGACGCCGGACAACTCGCTCATGCGCTTTTCCGCACCCCAAAAACAACCCATGCCCAGCACGATGGTGTCGGCCGCGGTAGCCAGCGCATTCAAGCTCAGCAACCCCAGAACGAGAATAAATCTAAGGAATCGGGTCATGGCAGGAAAAGTCGGCGTCGATGCGACGACAATCAAGACGCAACAGCAGTCGGGCCGCTCTTTCAGGGCGACCTTGTCGACACAACAATTCTTCGTCATATCGCCATTGGCTAGGATGGCAAGGTTTCGCCTGTGTAAGTAACAGCCGACCTCCAATCAACCGGATTCGTTTTGGGCCGAGGCGAGCAAATAAGCCCACTAGCCGCTCAATTTCATCAAATGACGGAAGAATGCGGCCAACATTGAATTCAGAACTTCGCCGCGGAAATATCGGCATTGACACCGACGCCCAGCGTGTAACCGAGCGAAACGTGGTGAAACCGCCCATGGGAGTTGTCAGCATGGATCGCAATGCCGAAAGGCAGCGCCTTGCCTTCACCCGGGTTCTTGCGCATGAAGGTGACGGTGTAGGTATCGCCGCTCTTGCTGGCTTCGGCCTTGGCGCCGGTGCCGCCGCCGCTCATCTTGCGTTCCGTGGTGACGCTGCCGTCGGACACCTTGTTGCCCTTGCTGGCCCACTGCACCAGTTCATAGGCGCCTTCCTTCGTGTACTTGGTCTTCTTGTCGTCGGCGCCGGGCATGCTGCGGGCGTCCGTGTGACATGTCTGCCAGCAGCCGTACTGCGCCGCTTGCGGAACCTTGGCGTCCGCGAACAGGATGGTCGCCTTGACCTCGTTGTCCTTGTCGCCCTTGTCTGCGCCACCGGAAGGGGCCTTGAAGCTGAGGCGGATATAGAGATTGTCCTTGTCATAAGCGGCCTGGAACCCGAGCGGGAAGGTCATGGTCTTCGGTGCGCCCTTGGGCTCCAGTTCCTTGTCGGCCAAGCGCTTGAAATTGAAATTCAGGGCGCCCTTTTCCTCGTGGCAGCCGGCGCAGGTTTCGCCCTTGCGCATACCTGCCGACCCGCTGTGATCGGACTTCTTGGTCGCCCATTCAATCGGCGTGACGCCGGCATGGAAAACGTGGAGGTCACGCTTGGGCACCTTGCTCCAGTCGGGCGCTGCGACCGCCGCCAGAGAACCCAGTGCGCACAGGATGCCCGCGACTGCCACGGGAACGATGGACTTGCTCATTTGATGCCCCTTCGAAATATTGCGCTTGGAAATTGAACTCGACTCGATCGGAACGATGACTCACTCGTCGTCATCTTCCTTCATCCCTTTGGGTTTCGTGTGGGCGATACCCTTGTGGCAGTCGATGCAGGTCTTCTTCTCGGCAATGCCGATCTTGTGCATCTTCGAACCGCGCAACTTCTGCTTCTCGACATCCATGCCTTCGAAGCTGTGGCAGTTGCGGCATTCGCGCGAATCGTTGGCCTTCATCCGCGCCCATTCATGCTCGGCCAGCTCCAGACGCTTGGCCTCGAACTTCTCGGGAGTGCTGATGCTGCCGGTGATCTTGCCCCAGACCTCGCCGCTCGCCTGGATCTTGCGGACCATCTTGTGCGTCCAGTCCTTCGGCACATGACAGTCGGAACAGATGGCGCGCACGCCGGTGCGGTTGGTGTAGTGGATGGTCTTCCTGTATTCCTGATAGACGTTATCGCGCATCTCATGACAGCCGATGCAGAATTCAAGGGAATTGGTGGCTTCCATCCCGGTGTTGAACCCGCCCCAAAACGTGATGCCACCGAAAAAGGCGATCACAACGATGGTCAGCAGGGAATACTTCGAACTGGGTTGGCGCAATGTTGCCCACAGTCCGGCTAGTGCGCCCGGCCTGTTGTCGTTATCTGTCATTTGGAGATTTCAATCTTCCGGGATGCGATGCACACTCCGGCCCCAGTTGCGCTGGAGCCGGGTGGTCCGACGAATTGCCCAAGTTACTCCGCCAAGGCTTTGAAGACGTCTTCCGGGCTATGGATCGTTCCCAGCACCGTAGGACTACCCCAGCGAACGTGATACTTGTTCTCCGGGACCGAGGCCAGCGAGATCATCAGGTTATTGAAGGCGGCAAGGTCGTTTGTCTCGAAGTAGGTGATGAAATCGGTGTCGTCGATCCCGGTGGAGTGATAGAGCTTGCGTTTGACATTCACCAGATAGGCCAGTGTCGGCGCCGTATGGGCTTCCATTTCCCGCAGCCGCTGGTCGACCGGTATATTCCACCACTCGGCACTCTTCTTCACAGGAACCACCACCGTGTAGCGAGGAGCCGGTCCCGTGTAACTGGCCGAACTCAGGCCAGCATTAAGGCCGGGCGAATCGCTCTTGGTGATGTAGTTCAAGGGCTTCGTCAGACCAACCAGCGTCTCGGAGACCTCGGCATTCCTGCCGATCCCTGTCGAGCGAAACTGGCGCATGAAGGTTTGGGCCTTGGCCAGATCATAGGCATGAACGCGGAAAAAGAAGTCGGAGCCAGTCTCCAGGCCACGGGTCAGATAGGCATCGACCAGCACGTTGTTCTTGTGCTTTTCGATCAGTTGCTTGACTTCGGCAGCTGCTTTCATACGCTCTTTTGCGGGCACGCTGAACCACTCCGGCCGCAGCTTGAACATGGTGAAGACGCCGAAGACGCCTGGCTGGACGAGAATCTTGGCCCGTTCGATCATCATGTTCTCGCCGGCCGGCTGCTGGGCGGCTGCAAATGAAGGGATCCCGGCCGCCAGAGCGGCAATTGCCGCACCAATCACCACGGTCGCGCGCGAGCGCCTAATGTATTTCCTGGTCATAACTAGCTCCTTTACAGTTTGTCGATAATCTTCTAAAAATGTTGGCGGCATGGATCCAAGCCTGGTCGTCAGCTTGATCACTTGCCAAATTACCCATCGAGACTTGCGACATCGCGCGCTACCGCCTTGACGTCGAAAGCCACAAAATCATTGGCCAGCACGGTGAGCGCCCGATAGAAGGCGTGCTTCAGCTTTCCCTCCGCTTCCGCCTGCAATGCCGGTAGCCAAACGGCCAGATGGCGCTGCAGAAAATCCCGCTGCGCCCGCAGATACGGCGACTTGTCCAGCGCACCTTCCTCGGCCTGTGCCTGCTTGGCGGTCAGGAATTGCATGAATTCGAGTTCGGCCGTCAGCGCATCCTCCAGATCGTTTTCCGAGTCCGCCATGGACAGGCCGAAAGTTCGATAGAAGCCCTTGAGTTCAAGCAGCAGTCCTGGCTTGTTGCCCTGCAGATGGTGGCTTCCCTCATACAGCGACAGGCTCGGCTCCGGCATGTTCGTCTCGAAGGCGCTGAGGTAGGCGGATTCCAGCTCCTCGCGGGAGCTTGTTGCCTGCAGAACAGGCGCCAGACTTTCCCGGAAATAGACAGTCAAGTCCGCCGCGCACACATCAAGAGCAGCGGCAATTGCTTCTGCATACGACCCATCCGCCATTTGCGAGAAGCTCTCCTCGTCGGGATAACGAAAGCCCATGGCAAGCAACGCATAAATGCGGTTTCGTGCCATCGTGTTCTCGATTCGGCTGATGTTGATCGCTGAGATCATTTCATTCATGATTATTCCGTCCAGGTAATTTTCGATTGCATCGTTGGTCGGTCCGCGTCAGGAAGTTCCCGGCTCTCATTCCTCGGGTTCCTCCAGCGCATTCTGCTGAATCTCGGCCCGGATCGCCGGAACGGTCCCGCCCTTGAACACGCCGCGCAGCTTGTAATGTGTGTGAGCTGGATTCTTGTCGCCGACGACTCGCACCGCCTTGTCGAAGTCGAACTGGTACTTGGGATCGACGGCTGGCGTAAATGGGGTATAGGGCGGCTTTGCCCCGGCCCATTTCGAACCTTGGTAATTGAGATGGCACCGGGCACAGGCCTTTTCGTAGTCGAAGTTCTGCTTCGCCTCGACCAGTAGCTGGCGATCGGTGGCGATACCGGAGCTTTTCAGCTTATCGACTGCCTCGCCGTGCGCCTTGCGATAGATGCTTCCCGCGCCATGACACGACTCGCAACTCACCCCGACCACCAACTTGGCATCATCCGGATTCATGCCCGTCTTGTAACCACCGATTTCGCCGTGACCAGTCACGTGGCAAGCGACACAATTCTGATCCACGCTGTAATCCTTGGCCGGATCGAGTCCAGCCTTGGTTTTTGCAGCAGTCTTGACATTGGGCTTGAGCGAGTCGAATGCCTTGGCGTGGGCGCTCGTACGCCAGGCGTCGCCCTGCGAAAAATGGCATTTGGTGCAAACGCGATTGCCCGTGTATTCCGGAGTCTGGGCACCGACGGGCGTCGCAAACGAGATGGCCGCCAACAGCCAGCCACCAATGACGAGAAGCTTGATATTCATTTTGGAAAGTATCTGGGTTCAGGAAAATAGCGGGGGTGGCGCCAGCCGCCCCCGCATGGCTTCAGGTCATCGGCGATATCATCATGTCGACACTGCGGCGTCCGATCAGGACGTCCATCAAGTCGGATGCCTGCCCCTTGACCTTCTTCTCGCGCTCCATGGCCAGGAGCTTCAGCACGTCCTTCACTCCTTTGCCGAACAGGCCCTCGAGTTGCGCAAGAGGGATCTTCGGGTCCTCGAAGACATTGCCCTGGGAATCCTCCTTGCGCGGTCCAAGCACCGGCGGCACGTAGAAGACATTGGGCTCGGTGCCGAATTCCGGGTGCAAGGGCAGCGCCACCTTCCACTGCTTGACCAACTTGTAAACCGAACTATTGACGTCGTCGACAAAGCCTACGTGCATGGCGCGACCGACACACTGAGCGACGCAAGCGGTGGCGACCCCCTTCTCGATGCGCGGGAAGCAGCCTATGCATTTGTTCGCCTTGTTCGATACGGGATTGAAGTAGGGCTTGGCGTAAGGGCAGGCCGACACGCAGTTCTGCGATCCCTTGCACTTGTCGAGATGGATCAGCACGATCCCGTCCTGCTCGCGCTTGTAAATGGCGTCATTGGGGCAGGCTTCCAGGCAGGCGGGCTTGGCGCAATGGTTGCACATGCGTGGCAGGTAGAAGTACGAATTGTTCGGGTAATCGCCGGCGCCCTGGTCCTCGTCCCAGTTCGGCGCCGATTTGGGCGTCGGGCTGGGCCGCACGCGGCCTGGCTTGCCCTCGAACAGACGGCCCGAATAATCGAACTGGAACGGAACGCCGTAATCGATCATCGCCGGAGTCTTGCCCTTCTGCAGTTGCCCGTCCTTATAGCCGCCGCCCTTGCTGACCCAGTTACGCGGATAGCCCATGCCCGGTGCGGTCTCCACATTGCGCCAGTACATGAAATCCTGGCCGGGACCGCTGGTCCATAGCTTCTTGCAGGCCACCGTGCAGGTCTGACAACCGATGCACTTGTTGAGATCGGTCACGAACGTGAGTTGCCGCTTGGGCGCTTTCATAACTGTTGCCATGATTAATTTCCTTCCTTATTGTCCGATGGTGGCGATCAGAGGGGCATCGGGGTGGCGCCGATGTAGCGCTTGATGTCCACCCGCGTATCGCGCTGAACGCCGCCCGGCCCGTAGTAGTTCGGCCGGAACACAAGGTGCCCGTAGTTACCGACCAGACTCGTGGGATTGATACGTACTGGGCAAAGGCTCTGGGTGCTGCCTTCGATCAGGTCCATGTAGAGCTCGGGCGTGTGCCACATCGAGACGCGGCCGCTCTGCTCGCCCTTGCGCACCTTGACCCGGCAGATCACCTTGCCGTGGTCGTTCCAGACCTCGACCCAGTCGTTGTCGTTGATGCCGCGTGCCTTGGCATCCGCCGGCGATATTTCGACCGACGGACCGCCGCGCTGGAGCCTGAGCATCTGCACGTTGTCCTTGAAGGTCGAATGGATCGCGTAGCGGCTGTGCGGCGTATTGAAACGGAACGGGAACTTGTCGGCGTCGATCGGGGCCTTGTAGGTTGGCAGTTCCAGACCCATGTCGAAGAAGGTGTCATGGTCAAGATAGAACTGCTGGCGCCCGGTTAGGGTGGGCCACGGCTTCTTGTCGACCACGTAGTTCTGGAACGGTGTGTAGGGAATCCCTTCCTTCATCGGCGAGGTCCAGTTGCCTTTGAAGCGTTGTGGCTTCTCACGCAGCATCTGCAGCGTGATGCCCTTCGACTGGGGCGCGGAGTCGAGGATGAACTGTGCGGCGGCCTCGTCATCGGCCAGCTTGCCGTCCATGGTCATCTGGTTCCACAGGTTGGTCAGATCGCGCACCCACTTGAACTGCTCGTCGTTGTACTTCTCGAACTTCTTGCGCCGCGCCGCGTCTTCGACCTTCTTCGCCAATGCCTGGAAGATCTGCCAGTCAGTCTTGGACTCCCACATCGGCTTGATCGCCGGCTCGGTCATGTTGATGAAGGTGTGCTCTTCCGTGACATTGAGGTCCGTCTTCTCGTACCAGTGAGCCGAGGGCAGGACGATATCGGAGTAGAGCGCCGTCGAGTCCATGCGAATGTTGATGTCGACAATCAACTCGAGCTTCGGCCACAGGTTGCGCAGCACGTACTTCTGTCCCTTCGCCTGATTCAGCCAGTTGCCGCGATAAACGATGAACACCTTGGGGTCGCGTCCATTAGCTGGCAGCAGAGGCATCTGCTTGGTCGCGATGCTCTGCCGCAGATACTTGTTGGTGTCAATCTGGACGTTCAGCATCTCGTCATTGACCTCGGCATGCACGTAGGTCCAGATGGTGGTCTGGCAGAAGCGGTGCTTGCCCGCCCCTTCCGGAAAAGAGAGCGCGGCGAGGCCCGGCAGCAAGGGAACCTTCGCCTGGCCGATGTAGTGATTGAGTCCACCGCCGTTTTTTCCTTCGTTCCCTGTCAGAGCCGTCAGCAGGTGAAGGTCGCGCAATATCACATCGCTGTAGTACCAGTGGTTGGCGGCGCCACCCATGATGATCATGGCCGGCTTGGCGGTAGCGAAATCCCTGGCCAGTTGCACGATGACCTTGGCCGAAACGCCGGTGATCGCGGCGGCCTTCTCCGGCGTGTGCTGGCTCATGATGCGTGGCTTGAGGATGTCGAAGACCGGCTGCACCTCGACCGTGGAACCATCCTTGAGCTGAACCTTGTAGGTGCCCTCCAGGGCCGGATCCAGGTTACCGAGATCGATGTAGCCCTTGGGGAAGGTGTGGGTGTTGCGACCCATGAATGCCACGGGCGGCCCCTTCTGAGCGGGTTCGTCGCCCCAACTTCCCTTCATGATCACCGCCTTGCCGGTCTTCATGTCCCAAGCGTAGAACTTGCCGGTGGAGCCATTGGCCACCACGTCGGACTCGCGCAAGAAGCGCTTGTTGTCCTTGCGCACCAGATAGGGCAGGTCGGTCTGTTCCTTCATGCCATGAACATCGAAGAGGTTTTCCTTGATGATCACGTGGGCCATGGCCAAGGCTAGTGCACCGTCCGTGCCGGGTTTCGGATGCAGCCACTGGTCGGCCTTGATGGAGGAGGCGTTGTAGTCCGGCGCAATGCTGACGATTTTCGTTCCGTTGAGGGCAGCTTCAGACAGGTAGTGGGCGTCCGGAATACGCGTGATCGACGGGTTGGCACCCCAGACAACGATCAACTTGGCGTTGAACCAGTCGGCGGTCTCAGCAGTATCGAACTGAACACCGCAGGTCTGGGTCTGGCCCGTCGGGTGGTCGCCATACCAGTCGAAGAAGGTGTGCGTGTGGGCGCCGATGTAGTGGGCGAAGCGGTGGCCGGCGGAGAAGGAGACCGGCGCCACGGCAGGAACCGGCGAAAAGACGCTGATGCAATCGGGCGCTTCGTTCTTGATGGTATCGACGATCTTGTCGGCGATCATTTCCAGGGCCTCGTCCCAACTGGCGCGACGCCATTTGCCCTCGCCGCGCTCGCCGACGCGAATCAGCGGGTACTTGATGCGATGCGGTCCGTACTGGTAGTCCACACCACAGACGCCCTTGTTGCATCCGCGCGGGTTGTACTCGGGAAGGCCGGGCATCGGCGCCATGTCCTTGGATGCTTCCTCGCGCAGGACTACGCCGTCCTTCGTATAGACATGATGCGGGCAGGCGCCCGTACAGTTGATAAGGTGGGCGCCGCGCGTCTTCTTGTCCCAACTCCATTGATTGCGGTGGAAGTTTTCCCACCCCGCATATTCGTGCTGCACCATCGCCCCCTGGCTCTGTGCCAGGACCCGCAACGAATACGCGCCGCCCAGCATGAAACTGAGCGATGACGCACCCGTGGCCTTTAGAAACTCCCTGCGCGACGCTTTCATGATTTCAGCTCTCCTTGCACAATTGATTTGACCAAAATGCTTCCACCCTTTTCTCAGCATGGTTTATGCCAGCGCGAAAAGAACCACTTGCGCAAGGCAGTGGCGGGTTTCAGGGAGGTTGGTAAAGCTGATACGGTCAATAAATGACCGTTCGATCGAAATCAGACCGGTCAGGAAATGGCCGGGTTGTCGTCGAGATCGTGGTGCTTGAGCTTGTTGCGCAAGGTCAAACGGGTGATGCCGAGGAGTTCGGCGGCACGCGTCTTGTTGCCGCTGACCGAGTCGAGAACACGCTGAATGTACCTGCGTTCCATCTCGCCCAAGTCCACGACGGACTGGTCGGGCTCTTCTGGCGAAACGACAGGGACTGCGCGGCCAACGATCTCGTGCGGCAACTGCACACTGGTGACGCTGCTTTCAATGCAGAGTATGGCGGCACGCTCCAGTACGTTGCGCAACTCGCGTATGTTGCCAGGCCATGCGTAGTTTTCCAGCATCGGCTCCAACGCCGGAGCCAGCGTCAATGAGGGCGAGCCGACGGCCCGCGCCGCTTCGGCGAGAAAGTGCCGCGCCAGAGGCAGAATATCTTCCCGCCGCGCGCGCAAGGGCGGCACATCGATGGCGCCGACATTGAGGCGATAGTAGAGATCCTCGCGAAACTGGCCGTTCTTGACCATTTCCGGCAGATTGCGGTGCGTCGCGGCGACAAAACGCACGTCGACGCTGATCTCGCGATTGCCGCCCAGTCTGCGGAAGGTCTGAGTTTCCAGCACCCGCAGCAGCTTGGGTTGCAGCGTCAGGGCAAGATCGCCGATTTCATCGAGGAAAAGAGTGCCGCCATCGGCCAGTTCGAGCAAGCCACGTTTAAGCTGCCGCGCATCGGTAAAGGCGCCCTTCTCGTAACCGAACATTTCGGACTCGAGCAGGTTTTCCGGCAGCGCCGAGCAGTTGATCGTCACCCACGGACCGGCTGCCCGCGGTGAGCCACAGTGGATGGTCCGGGCCACGCGCTCCTTGCCGCAGCCGGATTCACCGCAGATCAGCACGGGAACGTGCTCGGCGCCGGCGATCTTGCGCGTTACCTCCGTCAGTCGCTGCCATGCCTGGCTCTCGCCGCCGACACCCTCCACCTCGCAGACGCTCGACTGAGCCCGCCGCCAAGCAACCTCATGGCGCAAGCGGCTGGTTTCCACGGCGCGGCCAACCAGTTCGCGCACGTCTTCGAGGTCGAATGGCTTGATGATGTAGTCGTAGGCACCAGCCTTGAGCGTCGCCACGGCGGTACGCACCTCGGGAAACGCGGTCATGATGACCACCAGCGTGTCTTCATCCAGTTCGCGGAACTTGCCGATCAGATCAAGGCCGTTGCCGTCAGGCAGGTGCAAGTCGAGCAAGATCAGCCGGTAACGCCTGCTGCGCGCCTGCCTGAGAGCGCCCGCGGCATCTTCCGCGACGTCAACGGTATAGCCCAGGCGAGCGAGAAACTTGCCCAGGGTGACACGAATGGTAGTGTCATCCTCGACGATCAGCATGGCGGTCATGCAGACAACTCCTTAAGACTCTAGGCAGCAGGCCAGTGCAAAGTGAAGCAGGATCCATGCCCTGGCTGACTCTGCACTTCGATGCGTCCGCCATGCTCGCTGACGATCTTTTTCACGACCGCCAGGCCGAGGCCTGAGCCTGTCTCGCGAGTGGTAAAGAAGGGGTCGAAAATTTTCGGCAGGACTTCGGCGGCTATCCCGCCTCCGGTATCGGTGACTTCGATGCGCACGCCGAGATCGCTGTCATGGGTTGCGGCGATGCGCAGCGTGCCGCCCAGAGGCATGGCGTGGATGGCGTTGACGACCAGGTTCAGCAATACCTGCTTGATCTGGTTCGGATCGGCGCGCACCGACAGATGCTCGTCGATGCTCAGACCGAGGGCCACATCGTGGGATACGGCCTCCTTGCGAATCCAGAACAGGATGTCTTGGACGATGTCGTGCAAGCGGCAAGGGACGGGATGTGCGCGTTGCGGAGCGGCAAAACCATGAAACCCGCGCAGGAAGTCGCCGAGCCGGTCGATCTCCGCCTCCAGCCTGCGCAGCGCTTCGCGCGCATCCGCTGGCAGATCGTCCTCGTACTGCAATGACTGAGCCACCGCCTTCATGCCGGCGAGAGGATTGCCGATTTCATGGGCCACACCCATCGCCAGTTCGCCCAGGGTCGCCATATTCTCCATCTGGAACATCTGGCGATCGAGTTCGCGGCGCTCGTCAGCGAGGCGGTGTTCCTCGCTAACGTCACGGGCGACGATCACGTAGCGGGTATCCCGTGGTTCGCCGGTGAGCGTGACCGATAGTGCCAGAACATGCCCGGCGGCATCCAGATCGCGACGTGTTGCGGCACCATCGGCGGTGTCGTCTGCAATTGCCTGCCACTCGGGCCAAAATTCGACCAGGCGGCGTTCGTCGCCCTCGGTCATGCCCAGCAAACGCCGCGCACTTTGGTTCGCCAGAGTGATATTGCCCGCGCCGTCCACCGCCAGTATGCCGTCGCCGGTGTGCTCGAAAATCGCCCCGAGAAAAGTGCGTTCCCGCTCCAGTTCAACAGCGTGCGCACGAAGCTGGTCTTCCAGAAGCCGGCTCTCGGTGATGTCGCGTGCAATACCCAGCACGCCGATCAGCGCGCCATCGACGGTACGCATCGGAGTCGTGGTGGTCTCCAGCAGTACACGGCCTCCATCACTGGCGTGGGTAACCCAGCCCTCGGTGGTGCAAGGTCCATCCGCATATAGTGCCGCCTGATCCTGCTGATGAATGGACTCGGCCATCGCGCCTGGAAACAAGTCCCTCGTTTTCCTGCCGACGACCACATCCCTGCGCAATCCGTAGAACCGCTCCATGGCAGGATTGAACTCCAGATAGACACCCTCGGGATTCTTCAACCAGATCAGGTCGGGAATGGTTTGGATCAATGTCTTCAGTTCTGCGTTCTGATCCTTGCTAACTCGGTAAAAACGATGCAGGGCAGCGATTGCCGAACAGACCACGATTTCGTCGAGGATATAGACGATGTTGCTGAACACCGTTTCGTAACGGAACTCGAACGAGAACATGGAGTACGGCGGCAGGAAAAAAAACGTTGCCATTACCGAACCCAACGCCGTCGCCAGCATGCCGGCCCAGAATCCGCCGAAAACCGCCGAGATCGCCGCGGCGGGGAAAAAGGTCAGGAACGGCGCCCCAAATTCGGGCGGGCCAATCAGACGCCGCACGAAAAATGCGACTATCACCAGAAACAGCACGATCGCAAGCCGATAACTAGTACTTCGACCTAACGGAAAGAGAATACCTTCCAGCTTTGGCAGGTTCTGTCTCAATCTCTTATCGATGTGACCAAGTATCACCGCCATGAAATGTTCGTATTCCTTCTGCGTTGGAGAATGTCCGAAATTTCGTACAAACGGGTTTGAGATTGATGCTGCGTCATCCGATCTTCAAGCTGGATAGCAAAGCGAGTCAGCGCGGTGTTCCAATCCCGAATCGGGATCGCCTATTTCCGACCGAAATTCATGCGTTGTTGCGAGATTTCGAGGCAGTTGCGGAAGTCAGGGTATCGAAATCCCTGGCTGAACGCAGTGATCTCGATTTCCTGTCGCTCTATATGTGGCGATGCGCCCTCCCGCCGCATCGGCCGGTGCTTCCTACTTGAACTTGTAGTAAGTCTGGTTCAGCCAGGCGGCGACGTGCTCCTCTTCCTCGGGGAACCAGCCGGCGCTGGTCTGCGCGCTGCAGGTCGCGACGCGCTGCTTGAGTGCCGCCGCGTTGTTGATCAGGCGCGGCTTGCGCGTGTACATGGCGGAACCGTCGCCGCCCAGCAGCTTGACGTGGCAGGCCACGCACTGCTTGTCATGCAGCGCCTTGCCGAGCTTGGGGTCGCCCGCGGCCTGTGCGGAAACCGCCAGCAGCAGGCAGGACAGTGGTATCACGATACGCATGGCATTGCTCCTTCAACGATTCCCCTTATTCACTGCAGGTAGGTGATCTCCATTTTCGAATCGAGGCCGGTCACCATATCGAGGATGTCGTCGGTGAATTCCTCGTCTTCGTCGCTCCAGGTCGCGTCGGGCGCGGTGGATGCGGTGACCAGCGGCGTGATGTCGAAATCGACGAAGCGGTCGCCGATCTTGAGTACATAGATGCCGGAGGAATGCTCGACCAGTTCCCAGTCGTCGGGAATTTCCAGTTCTGCATGAAGTTCTAGCGACAGCTTTTTCATATCTTTCTCCGGCAACGAATGTCAAGACTCGCATCCTAATGCATCCGGCGCCGACGAGGTAGGATGGCGGACCCGGCCGACCCTACATTCCCGCCATGACCCGCCCTCAAATCGCTAACGCCGCGCGCGACCTTCCCCTGCTGCTGGACAACGACATCGTGCGCCGCCACCTCGCGCTCGACGCCTTGCTGCCGGCCATCGAACAGGCCCTGATCGAACTTTCCGCCGGCCGCGTGCTGCAGCCGCTGCGCACCGTGCTGGAACTGCCCGGCCCCGGCAGCCTGCTTTTCGTCAAGCCGGCCTTCGTCGGGCCCCGAAGGGGCGTCCCCGACGGACAGAGTCACGGCGGCGCCCTGGCCACCAAGCTGATCACCCAGGTGCCGGGCAATGCCGCGCGCGGCCTGCCGACCATGATCGCAACGCTGCTGCTGCTCGATGCGCAGACCGGCGTGCCGCTGGCGGTGATGGACGCCACCTGGCTGACCGAGTTGCGCACCGCCGCCGTCTCGGCGGTCGCCACGCGCGCCCTGCGCGACCGTGAGCCCAAGCGCCTGGCGATTCTCGGTTCCGGCGCACTGGCGCGCAGCCACGCGCTGGCGCTCGCCACAGTCGTCCCGCTCGCCGACATCCGCGTCTGGAGCCCGACCCGCGCCAACGCCGAACGCTGCGCCGCCGACATCGACGGCCACGCCTGTGCCGATGCCGAGGGCGCCGTGCGCGAGGCCGACATCGTGGTGACGGTGACCAACGCCAGCACGCCTGTCCTCCTGGGCCGCTGGCTCAAGCCCGGCGCGCTGGTGCATGCGGTCGGCGCGCCGCGCCCGGGCTGGCGCGAACTCGACGACGAGGCGATGGGCAATTACCTGATCGCCGACCAGCGCCAGGCGGCCGAAACCGAATCGGGCGACGTGATCCTTTCCGGCGCCAAAGTGCAATGCGAAATCGGCGAAGTGCTGGCCGGCAAGGTGCAGGTGCCGGAAGGCGTCACCGTCATCTTCAAGGCGCTGGGCCAGGCCGTCGAGGATGCCGTCGCGGCGCAACTGGTGTATGCCTCGGTGATCGCCGGCGGCATTTAACGTGAAACAACTCGTTCGAAGCGACGGGTGATTGTCGAGCGAAGCGAGCTGGATAGTAGCCCCGCCCTGGGGCGGGGACGGGGTGGGGGGTCTTCAATTTGCCTTTCGCGGGTTTCATCATCAAGGGTGCCGCCAACGCGGAATGAGCGTTAGGGCCGGCGGCGCGTTAGTGCCGGGTGCGCCGCGCCTGCTGCCAGGCAATCACGGCCCGGTTGGCATGAGCCATCATCGGTTCGGAAATTTCACGCGGCAGGCTCTGGCGCAAAGCCGTGAACAGCGCCGCGTTGGTTTCCCGTGCCAGCTCGGTGCTCGCCGCCGCATCGCTCAGGCAGCGCAACTGAATGTGGGCCAGGGCGTCGGCCACCAGCCGCCAGCCGAGTAACGGCATGCGCTCCACCAGCGCCACCATCATGGCGCCCAGCGCGGCGAGGATGGGCGTGGCCTGCTCCCGCTCTGCGCAGGCGATCATGGCGTGCCACAGCGCGAGATGAATGTTGCGCCGCAGTTCCATCTTGAAATCGACGGCATTGCCTTCGGCCTGCTCGATGGCCGCGAAAGCCCGCTGCAGGCGCGCCTCGACGGCGGCGTCGAGATCCATGCGCAGGCTGCCGAGCAAGCCGCTGACGCCGGGCATCGCAGCGAGGCCGAAGGCCTGCGCATAGGCCAGCCCCCACTGGTCGATGCCGGCCACCAGCAGGGCCAGGCGCAGGGCGCGCGCCTCCTCGTCCGCTGCGGCGCGCGCCCAGTTGCGCGCACGCTCGCCGATCTCGCCCACGGCGGCGTCCAGCGCGGCAGCGTCGGCCTCGACCGTGAGACGAAAGATGCGCGTGAAGGCATCCTGCGCCATGCGTGCGGCGAGGCGCTGCAGTTCGGGCGCCGCCAGATTTGCCAGACCGTCCGCGGGCGGCGCGAAGTGGCCGCTGTTACCATCGCTCATCGTGCTTGTCCAAAACTCAAAAGCCGCATTATGCAGATCTGGGTCGATGCCGACGCCTGTCCCGGCGTCATCAAGGAAATTCTCTACCGCGCCGCCGCGCGGCATGCGCTGCCGCTGACCCTGGTCGCCAACCAGTGGCTGCGCGTGCCGCCCTCGCCCTGGATCCGCAGCGTGCAGGTGGCGCAGGGCTTCGACGTGGCCGACAGCCATATCGTCGAACAGGCGGCGGCGGGCGACCTGGTGATCACCGCCGACATCCCACTGGCGGCCCTGGTCATCGAAAAGCGCGCCTTTGCGCTGAATCCGCGCGGCGAACTCTACAGCGTGGAGAACATCCGCCAGTTGCTGGACATGCGCAACTTCATGGACAGCCTGCGCAGCAGCGGCGTGGATACCGGCGGGCCGCCGGCCTTCGGCCTGGGCGACCGGCAGAACTTCGCCAACCAGCTCGATCGTTTCATCGCCCGACAGCGCAAGCCGGTTTGAGGCCCGGGCCGACGGGCGCCTTCGGTTTGACGACCGGCAGGCGTCGCGCCGCCCCGCCATCCGCTATGGCGCCGGGGCGCCAGCGCCAACTCTTGGACGCTCAGGTCTGCAGCCGCCGGCATGGCCCCGAACTACACCTGCCCCGGCATTCACGGCGTTCCGGCGCCACGAGGCTGCCGCCCCGCATGATGCGGGTCGCCGAAGGCAGTTCACCGAACATGCGGCGGTAATCCGACGAAAACTGCGACAAGTGCCAGAAGCCCCAATCGGCGGCAATATCGCTGACCAGGGCATTGCCGCCGCGCTTGATCAGGTCGCGCTTGGCGCCATTGAGACGCAGCATTTTCAGGTAAGTGGCCGGGCTTTCCCCGAGTACGGCCTGGAAGCAGTTTTGCAGGGTGCGCAGCGAAACATAGGTGTGCTTGCAGACGTCGATCATGGTCGGCGGCTCTTCCCGCCGGTCCAGGGCATAGGCACGGGCTCGCTGCACCACCTTTTTGGCCTTGCCGGTGATGCGCCTTTCCTCTTTGCCGGGTTCGCCGCAGAGCAGGTCGACGATCAGCCCAGCGAGTTCATCGTGCAACTGCCGTGCGACCGCAACGGGTAATTTGTCGTCCGGGCGATTCAGCAGTTCGCCTATCAGGCTGATGAGACTGGTGCGCAGGCGTTCCGCCGCCAAACGATCGCGCAGAGGACTGGCGGAAAGACGGCGCACGCGTTCGCCCGTGGAGCCGCCCATATCGTCGCACCAGATTTCGAGCTCTTGGGCAGGCAATCCGACACCCAATATGCAACTGGTTTTGGGCGTGGTCAGAACCAATTCACCCTGCCCGTCGAGAAACAGCACGTCGTCCATGCCCACCGCACCGCCATGCCAGCGCGCCTCGCCGGACATCGCCGAGAATACGCCGAGCGCCACCGTGCCCTTACAGCATTGTCCGGTCTGAAACACGGCCTGCGACAGCTCTTCCTGGAAGATGTGGATATTGTCGAACTCGATCTCCACCAGCCGGCTGCGAAAAGCGCCGCGGGAAATCTGATCGTAGTTCTGGTTCCAGCCGGCGAGTTCCCTGGCGTGATCCTGCGAGTCGAGCAATTCACGGTCGCGCCTATAAGCTCGGGTCGCCGCCATTTCAGCTGTTGTCATGTGTCTCTCCGCCGGGACCGATCTCGCGCCGATCACCGTAGCGGTGGATGGTTGTTCATTTTGCTTTGGACGTCAAGTTGCACTGCACCCAAGACCAGGCCCTTGCCGAAAGCCGCGCGCCGCCCGTATCCGGCGCGGAATTGCTGAAGATAGATAACGCCGCGCGCCTGCCGCGACTAAAGTCTTCCGCAAAGACCGGAGCATCGACCGCTCCGGATGAGGAACAGCCAATATGGACGATTACCCGAAGCTAAGGCTTTATATCGACGGCCAGTGGGTCGATAGCACCGGCTCCGGCAGCATGGGGGTTGAAAATCCTGCCGACGGCAGCGAGCTTGGCCGGCTGCCCGTGGCCGGCGACACCGAGCTCGATGCGGCACTGGAAGCCGCCGGACGCGGCTTCCGAATATGGCGTTCGCGTTCGGCATTCGAGCGCTACCAGGTGATCACCCAGGCGACACGGCTGCTGCGCGAACGGGCGCCGCGGATTGCGCGCGCGATCACCCTGGAGCAGGGGAAGCCCCTGGCCGAGGCGCTGCGCGAAGTGCAACTGTCGGCCGACATCATCGATTTTCTTGCGGAAGAGGGTAAGCGCCTGTACGGACGCACGGTGCCGCCGCGCCAGGCGAACGTCTTGAGCCAGACGGTGATGCGCCAGCCGGTGGGACCGGTGGCGGCATTCACGCCCTGGAATTTTCCGGTCAATCTTCCCAGCCGCAAGCTTGGCGGCGCACTGGCGGCGGGATGCAGCGTGATCATCAAGCCGGCCGAGGAAACGCCGGCCGGCTGCATGCTGATCGTCGAGGCGTTTCATGACGCCGGCTTGCCGCCGGGCGTCATCAACATGGTGTGCGGCGATCCGGCGAAAATCTCCTCCGCGCTGCTCGCCGCGGAACCGATCCGCAAGGCGTCATTCACCGGATCGATCGCCGTCGGCAAGATGCTGGGCGAGTTGGCGGCGCGCGGCATGAAGCGTTACACGGCGGAACTTGGCGGCCACGCGCCGGTGATCGTCTGTGCCGACGCCGATATCGCAAGCGCGGCGAAGCTGGCGGTGACGGCAAAATTCCGCAATGCCGGACAAGTCTGCGCCTCGCCGATCCGCTTCCATATCCACGAATCCCGCTATGCCGAGTTTCGCGACCGCTTCGTTGCCCATGCCAAGGTGCTCAAGGTCGGCTCCGGGCTCGACCAGGGCAGCGACATGGGGCCATTGATCCATGGCCGCAGGCTGCGCGAAATGCAAAACTTCGTCGATGATGCGCTGGCGCTGGGGGGCAAGCTCTGCTGCGGCGGACAGGCCTTGCCCGGCAAGGGGCATTTCTATCCGCCGACCGTGCTCGAGTGCGTGCCCGCGGCTGCCCGCGTGCAGCAAGTCGAGCCCTTCGGCCCGATCGCGCTGCTGCAGCCGTTCTCCACGCTCGACGAGGCACTGGCCAGGGCCAACGGCCTTGCCGTCGGCTTGAGCGCCTACGCCTTCACCCGCGACCTGGCGACCGCGCATCGCCTGGGCGAAGAACTGGAAGCGGGCATGGTCGGCATCAATCATTTCGGCGTATCGCAACCGGAAACTCCGTTTGGCGGCTGGAAGGAAAGCGGCATGGGCCAGGAAAGCGGCATGGAGGGCCTGCTCGCCTACACCGAGGTGAAACTGGTGAGCATTGCGGCCTGATGCCGGACCCGACCAGAGAACCGGGATGATCGAATCGGTGGACACCAGGCCAACATGCCAGAACAATTGAAGACCGTGCTCCTGGTCGCCACCTGCGACACCAAGGCCGACGAGGTGCGCTACCTGCGCGAGGAACTGGTGCGTATCGGCGGCGCCGGACTGATCATGGATGTCGGCGTCCTCGGCGAACCCGGCTTCGCGCCGGACATACCCAATACCGCCGTTGCCGCCGCCGCCGGAGTGACGCTGGAAGAGCTCGCCGCGCTCGGCGACGAAAACCAGGCCATGACGCGCATGGCGGTCGGTGCCGTGGCGCTGGCGAAAGACCTCCATGAACAGGGCGCGGTGCATGCGGTGATCGTTCTGGGCGGCACCATGGGAACCGATCTGGCTCTCGACCTGACCGCCGCCTTGCCCCTCGGCGTGCCGAAACTGGTGGTGTCGACGGTGTCTTTCTCGCACTTGATTCCGCCCGAGCGGATCGCGCCGGACCTGATGATGATCCTCTGGGCCGGCGGACTCTATGGCCTCAACAGCATCTGCCGGACCATGTTGAGCCAGGCCGCCGGCGCCGTCCTCGGCGCCTGCAGCGTGACGGTGCCGGCGCGCAATCGGCGGCCGATCGTGGGCATGACCTCGCTGGGCAAAAGTTGCCTCAGCTACATGACGACCCTCAAGCCGGCCCTGGAAGCCCGCGGCTACGAGGTCGCCGTGTTTCATACCACCGGCATGGGCGGCAGCGCCTTCGAAGCCCTGGTGGCGCAGGGGCGTTTCGTCGCGGTGCTCGATCTCAGCCTGCAGGAGGTCAGCAATCACGTGAACGGCTCCATCGTCACCTCCGGCGCCGGACGCCTGGAGGCCGCCGGACGCGCCGGCGTGCCCCAGATCGTCGCTCCCGGAGCGGTCGACATGATCGACCTGCCGACCTGGCAGCCGCTGCCCCAACGCTACGCGGAGCGGGCCTATCACGCGCACAACCGGCTGATCGCCTCGGTGGCGACGACGCCGCCCGAGCGTTGCGCGACGGCGCGCTACATTGCCGACAAGCTGGCGCACGCGACCGGGCCGACGGCGCTGGTACTGCCGCTCAAGGGCGTCCAGGAATGGGATCGTCCCGACCGGGCGCTGCATGCGCCGGAAGCCCACGGCGCGTTTATCGACGAGCTGCGGAGGCATGTGCAGGCTCCGGTGCAACTCGTGGAGCTGGACGTGCATATCAACGACGAGGGTTTCTCTGCCGGGGTGCTGGCGATCTTCGACGAATGGGTGGCGCGCGGCGTGATCGGCGCCGGCCAGGCAGGCGTGTCATGAGGATCAGGCCCGCCGGCCTGCTGCTGGATTTTGGCAGCGTGCTGACCTATTCCCTGTTCGAAAAGCATCGCGATACCGAAGCCATACTCGGCCTGCCGGCGCACAGCCTCGACTGGCTGGGGCCGCTCGATCCCTCGACCGACGAGCTTTGGCGCGCCATGCAGGACAACCGGATCACGGAACGCGACTACTGGGCGCGGCGCGCCGACGAAATCGGGCGCGCCTGCGGCGAGCCCGGATGGGACATGTACGCGCTGCTCAGCCGGGTGCGGCATACCCAGCCCAATGCGGCGATTCGCAGCGACATGCGCGCCTTGGTGCGCGCCGCCGCGCGCGCCGGAATCAAGGTCGGCATCCTGTCCAACGAACTCGAATTGTTCTACGGCCAGACCTTTCTCGATCGACTCGACATCATGGCGGACATCGCCGTCGTCGTGGACGGCAGCCACAGCAAGAACCTCAAACCGGATGCCGCGGCCTACCGCGCGGCGGTGGATGCCATGCAGCTGCCGCCGGCGCGGCTGCTGTTCGTCGACGACCAGTTTCGCAACATCGCCGGCGCCCAGGCGGCAGGCCTGCAAACCCAGTATTTCGATCTGCGCGACGTGACGGGTTGCAGCGCCGCCATTGCCGCGCGTCTAAGTCTCGATATCTCGCCCGGAGCCACGCAATGAAGCGTTTCAGCAAGGAAGAACTCAAGGCCAACAACGCACGCTATCTTTGGCATCCCATGGCGCAGCCGAAGGCCATGCGCGAAACCCCGCCGGACATCATCGCGCGCGGCGAAGGCAGCTGGATCTGGGACATCGACGGGCACAAGATGGTCGATGGGGTCGGCGGCCTGTGGAGCGCCAACCTGGGGTTCGGACGCACCGAGATTCGCGATGCCATCGTGGCGCAGCTCGACGAGCTGGCCTTTTACAACGTGTTTCGCGGCACCACGCACCCGCGCGCCATCGAGTTATCGACGCGGATGGCCGAGTTCATGCGCGAAGACGGCGTGGTCGCCAGCTTCTTTTCCAACGGCGGCTCGGATGCCGTCGAGGGCGCGCTGAAGCTGGCGCGCCAGTACTGGAAAATCCGCGGCCAGCGCGACCGGACCAAGTACATTGCGCTGCGCCAGGGTTATCACGGCGTGCATTTCGGCGGCATGAGCGTGAATGGCAACACCAATTTCCGCCGTGCCTACGAACCGCTGCTGCCGGGCTGCTTTCATATCGACACGCCCTGGCTCTACCGCAACCCTTACACCGACGACCCGCAGGAACTGGGCGAGATCTGTGCCCGCCAGTTGGAGCGGGAGATCGTGTTCCAGGGGCCCGACACGGTGGCGGCCTTCATCGCCGAGCCGGTGCAGGGAGCGGGCGGCGTCATCGTGCCGCCGGCGAATTACTGGCCGCGCATCCGCGAAATCTGCGACAAGTACGAGGTGCTGCTGATCGCCGACGAAGTGGTGACGGGCTTCGGTCGCACCGGCCACATGTTCGGTACCCGCATGTGGGGCGTCAAGGCCGATATGTGGTGCCTGGCAAAAGGCCTCTCTTCGGGTTATATCCCGCTGGGCATGACCGCCATTTCGGGCAAGGTGGCGGAGGTTTTCGACGGCGGCGATGCGGCATTGGGGGCGGTCACCCATGGCTACACCTACAGCGCCCATCCGGTGGCCGCCGCCGCCGCCCTGGCGACGCTGGACATACTCGAAAGCGAGGACGTGGTGGGCAATGCGGCGCGCGAGGGCGAGCATCTGCTGCGCCGCATGCGTGAAATCGGGGCCGGCTCGCGCCTGGTCGGCGACGTGCGCGGCGCCGGCTTGATGGCCTGCTTCGAGCTGGTTTCCGACAAGGCGACCAAGGCCAGCTTTCCCCGCGGCGCAAGCGAGCCGATGGCCATCGCGCGCGCCGCCTATGAGATGGGGGCGATGGTCCGGGTGTCCGGCCCCAACATCATCCTGTCGCCCGCGCTGACCATCTCGCGGCAACAGATCGATTTGCTCTGCGATATTCTCCGGCAAGCATTCGACAAGGTCGAGGGCAACTGATCCCGACCGTTAACGCTCATGGCACCGAGCGCCACCCGCAGAAGATGAAACACGCGAAAGGCTGTTTAGTCGCCCGCCCCCCTTCCCCCCTCGCGGGGGGTTACCAATCGGCTCGCTGCGCTCGACTATCACCCATCGCTCCGAACCAGTTATTTCACGTTAAAGGAGTGGGCATGGACAAGCCGCCGGGCATGAAGAAAGGCATCGGATTCTTTTCGCTGTTCTGCATCGCGATCGGCGTCATCGTCGGCCAGAGCACCATCGTTTCGCTGCTGCAGGCCGCGGGCATCGCCGGCTGGGGATTTCTCGGCGCGATGGCCATCGCCTATGTGCTGATGCTCTGCAACTCCGCCACCTTCGCCGAACTGGCCTTGATGATGCCCCGCCACGGCGGCCTCTCCGCGTATTGCGAGGCTTCGCTGGGCCACTTTCCGGCGATCTTCGCCGTGTTCGCCGGCTACGTCGTGCCGGCACTGTTCGGCCAGGCGGCGGAACTGATGCTGGTCGACAGCGTGATGGCGCAACTGCTGCCGGGTGCAATGCCGGCCATGGGCTGGGCGGTATTGCTGCTCGCCGTCCTGGTGATCCTGAATTACCTCGGCACCGATGTATTCGCGCGCACGCAAACCCTGCTGACCGTCGTGATGCTGGTTTTCCTCGCCTTGACCGGCATCGTCGCCGCCACCGGCGGTTTCCACGCCGGGGCTGCTGTGGCCAGCGGTGCCGGCCTGGCCGCAATGGCCGAGAACGTCACGGTAATCGGCGTGGTGTCGCTGGTGCTGTACTCCCTGATCGGCACCGAATTCGTCACGCCCCTGGCGGAAGACGCCGAGAATCCGGCGCGCGACATCCCGCGCGCGATGTTCATCGGCCTGACGGTGGTGACCATCGCCAATGCCTTGTTCTGCATCGGCGCCGGCCTGCTGCTGTCGCGCGAAACATTGACGAGCGCCGCCACCCCGCACCTCGAGTATGCCGTCGCCGTGTTCGGCCCGATGGCCAAGCTGGTGTTCGGCGCCATCGCCATCACCGCCACCGCCAGCCTGGTCAACACCGTGCTCGGGGCCTTGCCGCAAATGCTGCACGGCATGGCGATGAGCGGCCAGGTGTTTCCGGTCTTCAAGCGCCTGAGCGCGCGTTACCGCACGCCCTGGGTGGCCCTGCTGTTCGTCGCCTGTCTGCCGCTGGTCGGGGTGGCCTGGTCGGGCGGCGACGTCGGCAAGATTCTGCCGCTGATCATCGCCGCGGCGAGTGCGTGGCTGATTTCCTACATGATTGCCCACCTGGCGCTGATCGTCCTGCGCCTGCGCATGCCGGACGCACCGCGGCCTTATCGCGTGCCTCTGTTCCCGCTGCCGCAGGTGATCGCCATTCTCGGCCTCGGCTACGTTGTGGTTAACAGCGCGCCGGCACCGGAACTGGTCGCACCGATATTCACCTCCCTCGGAACGGTGCTGGCGCTGATCGCCGTGATCGGCGCACTGTGGATCAAGATCTTCATGAACAAGGGCTTGTTCGAGGCCAATCCGGCGTTGGTCGGCGGGATGCCGAAGTAATATTGATTGAATCAGGAGACAGTTGGAATGCGTATCGGAGTACCCAAGGAAATCAAGAATCACGAATATCGCGTCGGACTCACTCCGGCGGGTAGCCGGGAACTGGTGCGCTGCGGCCATCAGGTCACGGTGCAGGCCGATGCCGGCAAGGCTATCGGCTTCACCGACGGGCAATATGCTGCGGCCGGGGCGCAAATCGCCGCCACGGCCGCCGAAATTTTTGCCGACTGCGACATGATCATCAAGGTCAAGGAGCCCCAGCCGGCCGAATACCGGCAGTTGCGCCGCGGACAGATTCTCTACACCTACCTCCATCTGGCGCCGGATCCGCTGCAGACGCAGGGCCTGATCGACAGCGGCGCGACATGCATCGCCTACGAAACCGTGACCGACGGGCGCGGCGGCCTGCCGCTCTTGGCGCCGATGTCCGAGGTGGCCGGGCGCATGTCGGTCCAGGCCGCGGCCAAGGCGCTGGAAATATCGTCCGGCGGTTCCGGGGTGCTGCTGGGCGGAGTGCCCGGCGTCGCCCCGGCCCATGTCACGGTCATCGGCGGCGGCGTGGTCGGCATCCATGCCGCCCGCATGGCGCTGGGACTGGGGGCGCAGGTGACCATCCTCGACCGTTCGCTGGCGCGCCTGCGGGAAATCGACAACGACTTCGGCGGGCGGATTCGCACCCTGTTCTCGACCCATGACGCCATCGAGCATGAGCTGCGCATGGCCGACGCGGTGATCGGCGCGGTGCTGATTCCCGGTGCAGCGGCACCGAAACTGGTCACGCGGGAAATGATCAGGCTGATGAAGCCGGGATCGGTGCTGGTCGATGTCGCGATCGACCAGGGCGGATGCGCCGAAACCTCGCATGCAACCACCCATCAGGACCCGACCTATGTGGTCGACGGCGTGATCCACTATTGCGTCGCCAACATGCCCGGCGGCGTCGCCCGGACATCGACCCAGGCGCTGACCAACGCGACGCTGGAACATGCCCTGGCGATTGCCAACCAAGGCATCAGGCAGGCTTTGCTGCGCGATGGCAACCTGCGCAACGGACTCAACGTCTGCGGCGGCAGCGTTACCTGCGAGGCCGTGGCCCGGGAGCTCGGCCACCCCTATGTGGCGGCCGAGGAGGCGCTGGCGGCGATCGACTGGTAGTCAGTCAACAGGGAAAAGGCGCATTCCCTGTAGGAGCGAGCTTGCTCGCGATAAGCCGTTGTCGCGAGCAAGCTCGCTCCTACATCCATCGGTTTCAACATGTCTGCGTGCCAGGCAAGAGTTGGCGCTGGCGACACGGCGAGCCCGCGCCACGGCTTGCGCCTAGTGGTCAGTCAAACTCGATCTGATGGAAAAATCTCACCACCAAGACACCAAGGACACAAAGATGCACCAAGAGAAACTCGGCCACCCCTATGTGGCGGCCGAAATGGCGCTGGCGGCGATCGACTGGTAGTCAGTCAACAGGGAAATGGCGCATTCCCTGTAGGAGCGAGCTTGCTCGCGATAAGCCGTTGTCGCGAGCAAGCTCGCTCCTACATCCATCGGTTTCAACATGCCTGCGTACCAGGCAAGAGTTGGCGCTGGCGACACGGCGCGCCCGTGCCACAGCTTGCGCCTAGCGCTCTGTGGCAAGCACCAGTCCGCGCTTGGAGAAAGTCAGCAGCGCGCCGTCGCCGGCGACCACCGCCGCGGTCAGCGCAAGCCTGTCGTCCCGCTGCCTGGCGACGAAACTGACACCCGCGTCGGAGCTGCTCAGCGTCACGCCGTCGAGCCCTACGCCCCATAGCGTGTTGCCCGACTCCACCAGATCGGTGATGGAACTCTTGGTATGGGTCATCGCCTGACTCCATGACTTTCCGTCATCGACGCTGCGGTATGCGGTTCCTCGCAAGCCGGCCACGACCAGGCTGCCGTCATGCAGCACCAGACCGGTCCACAACGAGCCCTTGTAGCCCGTGTCGAGATAGGTCCAGGTCGCCCCGCGGTCCGCGGAGCGCAGTACGGTGCCGCGCTCGGCGGCGACGTATAGGACATCCCCGCGGTTGCCGAATACCTTGAACAGATTCCGGTCGCCCCTGCCGCCGTCGGGCGGCTTCGGCAGGCTCACGCTGTTCCAGCTCTTGCCGCCGTCCTCGGTCGTCAGCAGCAGCGACCAGAGACCGACGGCAACGCCGTGGTTGCGGTCGATGAAATGCACCGAGAACAAGGGCCGGTCTATCGTCGTGTCGAGGCGCTGCCGGGTCCAGGTCTCGCCGCCATCCGCGGTGTGCAGGATTGCGCCCCAATGGCCGACCGCCCAGCCGAACTTGTCGTCGACAAAAGTCACCGCGGTCAGCGTGGAATTCACCGGCACTTCGCGCGCCTGCCGGAACGCGCCGCCATCGGAAATCATCACCGTGCCGTAGTCGCCGACCGAGACGACGCGCTTGCCGGCGCGCGCGGCGGCGAGCACGGGCGCCTTGCCCGCATACGAACTGGCGACAGCCGCCTGTGCGGTCAATGCGGCGCCTGGCGCTGCGGCAGGCACGGCAGGCGGCAAGCCGAGCAGGAAACCGAATGCAAGCAGAAGTCTGGGATTCATGTCGATCGTTCAATGCGTCAGGATGCCCGGCGCGCGGACGGGTCCGCGGCGCGGGAAAAGCCGCTCCAGCCAGACCGCCAGGGCCGGCAGGGCGGTCATGGCCATGATCATGTTGACCATGAACATGAAGGCCAGCAGCTTGCCCATGTCGGCCTGGAACTTGAGTGCCGAGAAACTCCAGGTCGCGACGCCGATCGCCAGAGTCACCGCGGTAAAAATGGTCGCCGTCCCGACTTCGAGTATCGAGTGCTCCAGCGCCTTGACGATGGGCTGGCCGCGGGCCATGTGCATCTGCAGGCGGTTATAGATATAGAACGCATAGTCGACCCCGATGCCCACCGCCAGCACCATCACTGGCAGCGTCGCCACGGTCAGTCCGATCTGCAGTTCCTTCATGAACCAGTAGCCGATGAAGGTGCCCACCGTCAGCGGCAGGCAACAGGCGATCACGGCACGGAAGTCGCGATACACCATCGCCACCAGCACGATGATTGCCGCATACACGTAGAGCATCATCGGCAGCTCGCTCTTCTCCACCTCGTCGTTGACCGCGGCGAGCACGCCGGCGTTGCCGGAGGCCAGGCGTATCGTCACTCCCTCCAGCCGGTAGCTGTCGCGGAAGGCCTTTACCGCGTCGACCACCCGATTGATGGTCTTGGCCTTGTGATCGCTGAGGAACAGATGAACCGCAGTCATGCTGCAGTCCTTCTTCATGTAGCCGCGGTTACGGCCGATCTCGACGCTGAGCGCGGAATAGTTGCCCGGATCGATGGGCACCACGCTCATTTTCGGATTGCCCTCGTTGTAGCCTTCGTTGAACACCCGCAACTGCCCCGCATAGGAATTCGCCGAGAGCACCCCGGGAACATTCTGCAGGGTCCAGGTGAACTGGTCCTGGAAAACCCCGAGGGCGACGTTCTCGCAGGACTCGGGGGCGGCCTCGAAGATCACGGTCAGCCAGTCGAGGCCCGCGTCGTAGTTTTCGGCAATCGCCACGGCGTCGAGGTTGAAACGGGCGTCGGCGCGCAACTCGGGCGCGCCGGGCTGCAGCGTGCCGATCACCCGATCGTGGCTTTGCCAAACCGCCACGCCGAAGATCGCGGTGGTGATGCCGATCACGACCAGCGCATTGCGCGGTTCCGCAACCCGCGCGAGGACGCGCAGCCAGCCGGCCCGCTGCTCGCGCTTGAGCATCGCCTCGTCGGCATACTGCTTGGTGAAGTTGAACATGGATGCCGTGATCGGCAGCATCACCAGGTTGGTGATGATTTTGAAGCCGACGCCCAGCGAGGCGGTGATCGCCAGCTCGCGCACCATCGGGATGGGAATCAGTATCAGGGTGATGAAGGAAACCAGGGCGGTCACCAGAGCCAGGGTGCCCGGAATCAGCAAGCCGGTGAAGCTGTTGCGCGCCGCCTCTTCGCTGCTCTTGCCGTGGGAAAGCTCGCGCACGATGAAGTTGATCTGCTGCACACCGTGCGAAACGCCGATGGCAAACACCAGGAAGGGCACCAGCACCGCCAGCGGATCGAGCCCATAGCCCAGCAGGCGCAAGGCGCCGAACTGCCAGACCAGGGAAGTCAGCGAACAGACGATGGGCAGGATGGTGAAGCGTATCGAGTGGCAGTACCAATACACCGCGAGGGCCGTCAGCAACAGCGCGATGCCGCAGAATTCGACGACGGCGGAGGCGCCATCGGCGATATCGCCGATCTGTTTGGCAAAGCCGATGATCTGGATTTCGTAATCGCCGTCCTCGAACTTGGCGCGGATCTGCTCTTCGAGCAGGCGGTTATAGGCGATGTAATCGACCTTCTTGCCGTCCTTGTCGTATTCCTGGATCTCGGCGACGATCATCGCGCTGCGCTGGTCGTGCGATACCAGCGTACCGACGAAACCGCCCTGGCTGGCCGCGCGCTGTATGCCGGCGATTATCTCGGAAGTGAGTTGCGGCGGCGTGACGGTCCCCGAAATCAACGGGTCGGCGCGAAAACCTTCCTCGGTTATTTCGTTGACGAAACTGTTCGGCGTCCACAAGGACTGCACGCCCAGACGATCGATGCTGGGCAGATAGGCGACGGCCTGGGTCACCTCGTAGAGGCGAGTCAGCCCCTGCTGGGTCCAGATCGTGCCCTGACGTGCCTTGACCACCACATTGAGACGATTGGCGCCCAGTACGTCGTCGCGATACTTGTTGAAGGTTTCGGTGTACTCGTGCCCGGAGGGCATTTGCTTTTCGAATCCGGCATCCATGCGCAACTGCAGCGCGAAATAGCCCATGAACACCGTAAATACCGCGAGCACTGCGAGGATAGGCAGGCGAAAGCGGAAACAGAAAGACTCCAGTTGCTTCAGACGCCGCGTTAGAAACTGATCGAGGTCGTCAATTTGAAATAGTTTTGGCACTGGCGGCGGCGGACAAGGGGTTTACGAAAACCGGCGGACCGAGGCCCGCCGGAACCGGAGATCGAATCAGAAGTTGTACGACACGTAGCCGCCGACGAAGTCCCTGTCCTTCAGCACTTGATGGTACTCGGACTTGCCGCCCCAGAAGGTGGTGTAGTTGACGCCGGCCTGCCACTTCGCCGGGTTCTGCACGAAGTTGACATAGAAGTTCGCCGATTTCGCACCCTCCTGCCAGAACGCCACCAGATTGGGCGTTTCGCCCTTCAGGGCGCCCATCATGAAGATGCCGGGAATCACTTGCCAGCCGCTGATCAGCGAGCTGTCGTAGACCAGGCTGAAATCGAACATGTAGCCAAACGAGTCCTTGCTGCCCGTGCCCTTGACCGTGGTCTTGTTGCCGTTGGCGGGCCAGGTGTAGAGCCCCCCGGCGATCACCTGGTCGACCGTTATCGGACCGCCGGTGCCGTTCACCGTCCGCGTATAGATCTTGTTGGGATCGGCTTCCGGGTAGCGCGTCCAGACGAACTCGCCGAGGAAGGTGCCGGTCTGCGCGCCGACGGCATCGAGGAACCAGCCGTGATCGCCCGGCGTCAACGCCAGGATGCCGGTTAGATGGGTCTGGTACTTCTTCATGTCGATCCAGCCATCGCAGTCGTAGGCGCCCGGGCCGACCGTGGCCGGAATGAAGTTCTGTGCCGGTCCGCCGGTTCCCGTCGGCGTGCAGGCCGAGAGCGATACCGCATCTTTCGGCCGGTAGGACAGCTCGGCGCCGACCGCCCAGTTGCCAATCGAGGTATTGACGCTGACGCCATACATTTTCCGGTTTTCCAGGAACACGTTCTCGACCGTGCCGAAGGGCGCCAGCCCGGTGTCCTTCCACCAGCGGCCATTGGGTGTCTTGTCGTGATAGTTCATGTAGTAGAAACCGAGATTGAGGTCGCTGTCCGGCGGCGTCCAGCGCAGCGACAAGCCGTACTGCCCCGAGTTCTTCGGCGTCAGATCGGAAGTCTGCGGTACCGCAAAGGCAGTTGCCGATGCGCCGACGCCGGCAAACGCGAAGCCTGCCAGCGCCGCCTCGGCGGCGGCCAGGCTGACCCCGTTCATCCGCGCGTAAGTCGGCGCGTCGATACCGTTGAGCCAGGAAAGGCCGCCGGGGCCGCCGCCAAAATCAAGATAGAGCTGCTTGTGCGATCCCTTGCCGGCAAAGTCGGCGACCGACCAATAGCTGCCGACCGCGGGCAGCTTGCTGCGATTCCAGCTGGTCTGGTAGTAGGCCTCGAAGTTCAGGCCGTGACCGAGCCCGGTGGCAAAGCTGATGATCGGGGCGGGCAGGAACACCTCCTTCAGCTGCATTCCCGGGCTGGACAGGCGGTTGATGTCCATGGCATTGGTGGAATTGATGCCGCCGGGCGCAAACAGGCTCTCGCCCCAGCTCACCACCTGGTTGCCGACCCGCACCCGCGCGCGCTGCTCACCGATGTTGAATTCCTTGCTGACCCAGAGGTCCATCAGATTCACATCCGAGGTCATCTGCTGTTTCGCATCCCCCAGCAGTTCGGTGCGGCGCGTTTTGTCGGCGGCGAAGTCCTGCATCCAGTTCGCCCGCGCCATGAAGGTGATGTCGGACGGCAGCTTGAGCAGCAGTTCGTGGTTGCCCTTGAGATAGGTGGTAAAGAAATCGCCCTTGTTGTAGTTCATGTTGCCGTCGTCGCCGTTCGACCAGACCGCGAAATCGGCGCTGGCGCCGCAAGGCCCGGTGACATCGCCCACCAGGGAGCAACTCTGGTTCTTCAGGCGCTTGCCGAAGCCGAAGGTGACGGTCGAATCGAATGAACCCTTGACCGATTCACCCTCGAAGGTGAAGGCCTGGGCGCCCACCGAGTACAGCCCGGCCACCATCATCGCGGCGGCGAGTCGTGTTGTCCGTGTTTTCATGTCTTCTCCCTAAAGAATCAACGCTCGCTGATGGCGCGCAGGTTTTCAGCCGAATAGAACTCTTTCCTGAATTTCGCGTCTTTCGACTCGACCACCCAGCGCATGTCGCTTCCTGCGCCCAGCGGACTCTGGTCGAAAACAAAGCGCCCGCCTTCCAGCATGTTGTATTGGACGAAGGCCGGGTTGTCGCAGCTGGCGGTTTCATAAACAGGGATTACGAAGCTCTCGCGCAGCTTCCACAGCTTGCCGTTGGCGTCGAAATCCTCGGCCACGGAGATCGCCCAGCTGTCCTCGTCCAGATAGAAGGTGCGCTTCGGCACCACATGGCGCACGCCGGCCTTGACCGTCGCTTCGACCACCCAGACGCGGTGCAGCTCGTAGCGCCGCGCTGCGGGATCAATGCCTTCCGGCTTGACTACGTCATTGAATTTGGCCTTGGGATCGTAGATGCCGAAGGAGTTGTAGCCGACGTAGATTTCCTTCTTGCCGACCAGCTTCCAGTCGAAGCGATCGATGGTACCGTTGAACATGCGCGGTTCGTCCAGCGTGTACTGGTTCTCGAAGCCGATCTGGGGCGCGTCGTAGGAATACGAGGGCATACGGCGGACGCGGCGCTGTCCCGGGAAATAGTAGAACGTATCGCTGCCGACCCGGTCGGTGTAGTAGGCGATTGCCAGGGCCTGGCCCGCCAGCGCCACCGGGCTTTCATAGGCGAAGTAGGTGTAGTACTCGATGGGCGGCAGGTCGGCCAGCGAGGCCGAACCCTTGGCGCCCCACGGGAAGTAGTAGGTTTGCGTGGCCCCGGCCTGAACCCAGTCGCTGCTGCCCTTGCGCGGCGAGAGCGTGATGAAGTTGCGCGCCCATTCAAAGCCGATGCCGGCGTACTTCATCTTGTAGTTCCACATCGCCTCGGCGCCGGACTTGGGGACCGGGAACGGGATGCCCGGCATGAAGCCCTCCTTCAGGCTCCAGCCGTCCGCGCCGAGTTTGGCCGCGGTGGCATTCTTCCTGGTGTTTTGCTCGACGAAGTCCGGGTTCGCACAGCTGCGATGCGTCGGGTAGACGTCCATGCGGTAGCCCGGCGTTTGCTTGATCAGCTGCACCTGCCCCGGAGTCAGCTTGTCGGCATACTTGTCGAGATTGGCAGCGGTGATCGAGTACAGGGGCTTTTCACCCTTGTCCTTCCATGCGGCAGCACGATTCTGGCCATGACTCCAGCCCGGGCCCTGCGCCTGGCGGCCGGGCCATGCGGGTATGGAGCCGTCCTTGTTGCCGGCCTTTTCCGCACCGACGGGGGTCAGGTCCTTGCCGAGCCGCTCGGCCTCTTGGGGCGATGCCGCAAGACTTGCTCCGCAAAGCATCGCGGTCACCGCCATTGCGATCAGTTTCATTTTCTCCCTCATTGCCATTACTCCTCTAGGTATGGTTTTTCGTATCAGGTCGCCGCGCCAGCCACCGCTATCTACTGCCCACCGATTTGCGCCAAGACCTGCTCTCGCAATTTGCGAACTTCTCCCGGCGGCAGCGGCTTGCTGCGAAGTGCCGCAAAGCCTTCCGCTTTCAGTGCTACCGGGCTGTCGTTGAATGTGGACAGCACATACGAGGCGATCGCCGCCAGCTCATGATCCGAAAGCGCCGCCTGGGATGGCATGGCCCCAATAAATTTGCCGACACGGGTTTTGATCGTGCCCGCCATTCCGGAGACCAGGACATGGGCGATATAAGTGCGCCCCAGGTCGACCTCCGCAACTTTCTTCAGGGCTCCAACGAGCGGCGGCGCCAGTCCGGGTATCCCCTCGCCGTCGGCCTGGTGACAGGCCACGCAGTGCTTGCCGAAAAGCTCGGCGCCCGCAGCGCCATGGGTCTGGGCGCAGATCGAGGTGCTGCCCAGGGCCACCGCCATCGCCAGCAAGAGCAGCCGCCTCTCCATCACCGCGCCCGAGGCGACTCGGCTGTTCCGACCACGGCAGCGACCGTGCAGTGGTAGCTGTTGTTGCTGTTGGCCATGCACCAATTGACGTCGTTGTGCACGCCCATGCGGTAGCCGGGTCTTTCGCCTTCGTTGAAGTTGCACAGGCAGCGGCCGCAACTGGTGGCCCCGCAGCAGTCGTTGTAGCTGATCAGGTAGTCCCTGCCGTCATTCGGGTTGTGGCAAGTGCCGACCCAGGTCACTTTCGATACTTCGGTTCCCGGCGGACAGCTCGAAATGGTGCCGCCGCAGCAGGTGCACAACCAGCCATCGAGTGCGCAGTAGCGCCAGTACTCGCAGGCGGTATCGTCATTGCGCTTGTCCTTCGGTGCCGCATGGGCTTCCCGCGCCACGCGATCGAAGGGCAAGATCGGCAGGATCAGAGCCGCGCCGACCACCGCACGGCCAATCCGCGACAGGGCGCTGCGCCGCGAGATTCCCTGTGCCGCCATGCGCGTCTTTTGTTCGAAAAAGCTATCGAACCATTTCACCTGATCTCTCCTTGGGATTTTGTCGAGTGCCGACCATCACGCCCGCTGGTCGAGGAATTCCTGGACCGAGGCGACACCCAGTTCCTTCGCCGTGAACAGGCTCTCCAGCTGTTCGCGCGAATTGACCAGACCCTTGGCGCGTATCCGGCCGTCGTCGCCGATCAGCACGGCATAGGGCAGGCGGCCGACCTTCAGCGCCATGCCCAGTTGCGCCGAAAGCAGATAGGGGAAGTCGGTCAGCTTGGCCGATCGATAGAAGGCAAGATGTTCGGCAGGCTCGCCGTCGCTGGCCAGCACCACGTCGAGCCAACTGCGTTCGCTATGCCGCACCGAGCGCAGAATCGGCAACAGCTTCTTGCAGACCGGACAGGTCGGCGAAAGAAAGAACAGCAGCTGACTGCGTGAATTTCCCGCGCCACCTATCGCGACACGGCTGCCGGACAGCGACTCGATATCCAGCCGGGGGGCGGCCTCGCCCACCTTGGGCCCGCTGTCGAGCATCAGCGCGCCCATCGGGGCGACGCGTTCGTAAAGGATTCCGATCTGGCGCGCCAGGGCCAGCACCGTAACCATGAGAACCAATACCACCGCCCACAGCAAGACGTTCGAAATCACAATCGCATCGATCATTTCAGGAGTTCCTCAAAGCGCTCAGGCGTGGTTGCGTGGCCAGCAACTGACTGACCAGGGCATACAGGCCGAGCAGGGCCAGGGTGGCGCAGGCCACGGTCAGGTAATCCATCCAGACCAGGTCACGCGGGATGGACTCGGCGGCGATCCACGGAATCGCGGCGATCAGGACCAGGTTGCGCGCCACCAGGCCCCATGAAATCGACTGGTCGCCGACGCCGCCACCGAATCCGCCGCAGCCGCATTCGATTTCGGAGTAACCCCGCAACAGGTTTATTGCCACTGCCGACGTCACCAGAAACAGCAGTGCAAATGCCAGCAGCGCGGCCGGCAGGCGCGTGGACTGAAACAGCAGCAGCGATCCGGCAAGCGCCTCCGCCAGCGGCAGCAGCCTGGCCATCCAGCCCACCATGGCGGCGGGCAGCAGGCGATAGTTCTCCAGGGCCGCGGCGAAGGCTTCCTGCTCCCTCAGCTTCTGCCAGGCGCCCGACAGCAAGACCACGGCAAGCGCAGCCCCCATGGCGTGGGACAGCACCGGGTCGACCTGCAACGGCATCATCATTGGACTAGCCTCCACCCAGCCCCCTCACCAGAGGAGGGGGTGACTTCGGTTCGCGAGCTGCGCTCGCTCCGTGTCAATGGCTGCGCCGCCCTTGGGGCGGTCCGGCGGGCGGCGCTCTGGACTACCCACCCCCCGGCCCCCTCCCCAAGGGCGGGGGTGACTTCGGTTCGCGAGCTGCGCTCGCTCCGTGTCAATGGCTGCGCCGCCCTTGGGGCGGCCCGGCGGGCGGCGCTCACTGCGTATCCATGAGTGTCGGGGTTTCGCCGAAAGGACCGCCGCTGGCCAGGAACTTCATGCGTCCCTGATGCGGTGTCGCGTTGAACGCGTTCAACATCGCCTTGGTGCCGTCGAAAGCCAGCAGGCGTGGCGCGACGCCCTGGGTCACGGCCAGCGTCGTGGTACCTGCCGCCGGACTGCGGGCAATGCGCTTGCCGGATGCCAGGTCGTAGGCCCAGATTTCGTCGGCAGGATTCTTGTGGCTGCCTTCCGCGCCGTTCCTGTGCATCCCGACATAGAGGGTTTCGCTCTGTTCGTGCACGGCCATCAGCTGATAGCCGCCCGGCCGCCAGCGACCCTTGGCATCCGCTGCCGGGACCAGCGACCAGCGCGGTGCGGCGATCGCCACATCACCGCCGATATCGACCGGCTGCAGATGGCCCTTGAAGGAGGCGAAGTAGTAGCGGTCACCGACTTTTTCGCCCGACACGAACAAGGCATCCTCATCGGGATCGAAGAAGACGGCGCTCTTCTTGCGCCCCACGACATTGCCTTTGTCATCGAGCACGACCGTGAGCATGGTGCCGTCGCCGCACAGCGAGGAGAACCTGTCGGAAACGCTGGCCGGCGTATAGATCGCCCAGCAGCCCGGGGTCGCAACCTCGGTGACGAATTTGCCGGCGCTGCGATCGACGATGCTCACCGAACTTGCCGGCGTCGCGTTCTGCACGAAGATGAAGCGCCCATTCGCGGAGCTGCGGATCAGGCCCTTGTAGGCCAGCGCCAGGGCGCGCTTGTTCGGCACGGCGATCTCCGTCTTGAGCTTGAGCGTAAGCGCGTCGTACACGTCGATCTGGTCGAAGCGCTCGCCGCGGTTCAAGCGCGCGTAATAGGTGGTCGCGACATAGATTTCCGAACGATCCGGCGAGAGCGCCGTGTGCGCGACATAAGCGGTGCCCACCATGCCTTCCAGCTTCAGGCTGGCACCATCGATGACCATCAGCTTGCCGTCGATGATGTGCGGAAACGCCGCATCGTTGAGGTAGAGCCGATACGGGGTGGCCACCGGCAGATTCCTCACGGTGATGCGATCCACCGGCAACTCCGCCGCGGCGCTGGCGGCAAGGGCTGCCCACGAGCACAGCATGCCTAACCCGAACGCAAGCAATGACCTTGGTAGCATGGTCCTACTCCTCGAATGCCGCCCGGACGCCCGGACGATCCTTTGTTCTTATTCCGAGGGTGATACTAGGTTGTGGATACTGGATACGTTATCCAATTTCGGCAATTTTCAGCCTGCCGCGAACTACCTTTTCATGTCGCACCGCAACAAGTACTTTCACGATCCGAGCCAGGACTGGACAGGCTCGAACGGTCATTTCCTGGCCTGATAATAGACCATTACATTGGAATGGTTTTCAGGGACTGGCTGCGAGCATCCGGCTCGTCGCCTCGATGCGGAGCAGATTGCCGAATTGTGATAACGCCGGCTTTCCAGTGTTGATAAGGTCAAGTCACCGTGCCCATCGGGTGGTCGCAACGCTGCGGCTGTCCGGCAAAGTTTCGCCGCGCATGCCTGCGCCGGCGGCCTGGCCTGAGCATCCGATTTCACCTAATAACACCAACATCTGGAGACCCGCCATGAAGACCTACCTGAATTTCGTCAACGGCCAGCCCGTAGGTTCGGAGCAGACTTTCGAATCGCGCAACCCCGCAACCGGCGAAGTCCTCGGCCTCGCCCCGATATCCACCGCGGCGCAGGTCAAGTCGGCGATCGCCGCCGCCCACGCGGCCCAGCCGGCATGGGCGGCGCGTCCCGATGCGGAACGCAAGGCGCTGATGATGCAGTTGGCCGAGGCAATCAAGCAGAACGCGCCCTACCTTGCCGAGTGGGTCACCCGCGAGCAGGGCAAGCCCCTCGGCGGCCTCGGTCCCGATCAGGTGCCGGGCGCGCGCTTCGAACTCTGGGGCTGCGAGGTGTGGACGCAAGTTCCGGCCAGCCTGGACCTGCCGGTGGACGTGGTGTTCGAGGACGATACCCGCCGCGACGAAGTGCACCGCAAGCCCTTCGGCGTGGTCGCCGCCATCGCTCCCTGGAACTGGCCGCTGCTGATCGCCATCTGGCAGATCATCCCGTCGATCCGCGCTGGCAATACCGTCGTCATCAAGCCCTCGGAATACACCACCATCGGCACGCTGGAACTGGTGCGCGTGATCGGCGAACTGCTGCCCGCGGGCGTGATCAACACCGTCAGCGGTCCGGGCGAAGTCGGCTCCTGGCTGGTCGGCGATCCGGGCATCGACAAGATCATGTTCACCGGCTCCTCCAATACCGGGGCGAAAATCGCCGCGGCCGCGGCGCGCAACATGGTGCCGACGACCATGGAACTCGGCGGCAACGATGCCGCCATCGTCCTCCCCGGCGCCGACCTGAAGGCCATGGCGATGGGCCTGTTCTGGGGCGCCTTCATCAACATGGGGCAAACCTGCGCCGCCGCCAAGCGCCTGTATGTCCACGAATCGCTGTTCGACCAGACCGTCGAGGCCTTGAAGGAACTGGCCATGGCGATGCCGATGGGCAACGGCATGGAGGAAGGCATGGTCATGGGGCCGATCCAGAACCGCATGCAGTATGACAAGGTGGTCGACCTGGTGGAGAGCGCGAAGCAGGCCGGCGCCACCATCGTCTGTGGCGGCAAGCCCAAGGACGGACCGGGCAATTTCTATCCGCTGACCCTGGTGACGGGGCTCGAAGACGGCGCAAGGCTGGTCGACGAGGAACAGTTCGGCCCGGTGCTGCCGATCATCAAGTACCGCAACGTGGATGACGCCGTGGCCAGCGCCAACCGGCTGCGTGCCGGCCTCGGCGCCTCGGTCTGGTCGAACGACATCGAGGCGGCCAGGGCCGTCGCCAGCCGCATCCAGGCCGGCACGGTGTGGATCAACCAGCACGGCATGATCCACCCCATGGTGCCCTTCGGCGGCATCAAGGGTTCCGGCTACGGCGTCGAGTTCGGTGTCGACGGGCTGAAAGCGGTGACTCAGCCGCAGGTCATCAGCCTGAAGAAGTGAGCGCAACGCCGGTAGCTGCCGCATGGCGGGTACCGGCTGCGGCGCCGGACGTGGCGGATCGGAGATCCAACATGCCGCACTTGTCGAAGGCCCGCCTGGTGTTGGCCGCGGCGCTGCTGCTGGCAGTTCCCGGCGTGCGCGGCGAGACTGCCGAACAGGCGGCGGCGACGCTGTATGCGCTCAATTGCATGGGATGCCATTTCCCGCCCGAAGCGATTCGTCGACAGGCGCCCTTCCTGGTCGGGCAGTTTGCGCATACCGAAAGCGGCCGCATGTTTTTCATTCGCGTCCCGGACAACGGCGGCAAGCCCCTCGGCAAGGAACAGAATGCCCTGCTCCTGAGCGAGATCCTGAGCTGGAAAAAGAGTTGCCCGGTGGTGCTCCAGAATGCCGCTTTCCTGCAGTACACGGGTCCGCGATGAGCTGGCTGCAAAAAACTTTCCGTGCGCTGCCGATGCTGTGCCTGCTTGCCGCCGGCTGGTCGGCAGCCAAGGCCGAGGCGCCGCAGCTGCAGCCTTTGCCGGCGCCGGCGAAAGTCGACCCGGCACTGGCCGACCTGGGGCGACATCTGTTCTTCGAGCCGCGCCTGTCGGGAGACGGCAGCCGCAGCTGCGCCAGTTGCCATATTCCGGCACGGGGCTTTGCCGACGGCGAGCCGCTGTCGCGGGGCTACAACGGCACCGAGTATTTTCGCAACGCGCCCGGCCTGCTCTCGGTGCGGCTCAAGCCGCGGCTGATGTGGGACGGCCGCGGCACCGAGCTGACCGCCGTGGTGCGCGAAATGGTGCTCGATGCGCAGTTCATGAACGGCAATGCCGGCATCATCGCCGAACGGATCCGCCAGATGCCGCCGCTGTTCGCGCTATGGCGGCGCGCCTTCGGCGAGCGCAGCGAGCCGCGCGGCGAACAGGCCTTCCTGGCAATCGGCGAGTACCTGAAGACCCTGGATTTCGGCCGCAGCGCGGTCGACGCCGCCTTGCGCGGCGAAGCCGGCCTGCCGCCCCTGGCCGACCAGGGAATGCGCCTGTTCACCGGCAAGGCCGGCTGTGTGGCCTGCCACCACGGGCCTTTGCTCTCCGACGGCAAGCCGCACCGGCTCGGCGTGCCCGAGCATCCGGCGTTGATGCGCGAGCCCTTGCGCACCGTGAGCCTGTTGCGCCATGTCGCACTGCATAAACTGCCCAACCCGATGGCGACGCGCGGCGATCCCGGCGTCTATGCCATCAGCAAGGATCCGGCCGAGCGCGGCAGCTTCATCACGCCCGGCCTGCGCGGCCTGAACCACTCCGCGCCGTATCTGCACAACGGCCGTTTTGGCAGCCTCGACGAGGTGGTGGACTTTCATGATCGCGGCGGCGGCCCCGGCAGCGAGTTGCGCCCGCTGGGCCTCAGCCAGCAGGAACGGAGGGCGCTGGTGGCCTTCCTGCAAGCCCTTTCCGCGCCGCTGGAGAAGGTCGCGGAACCGCCGGCCCACGACTACAATGCGGTGGACGGGAGACGGTGGTGAGAAGGCTTGCGTTCATCGCCATGGCTTTTGCGGCGCTTGCCGCAGCCGCCTGGGCACCGTCGCCGTCGCCATCGCCTTTGTTGGGGCCGGCATCCCTGGCCTCGCTGCCGGCGGTGCCGGTGCCTGCGCACAACCCGATGAGCGAGGAAAAGATCGCCCTGGGGCGTCTGCTGTTCTTCGATGCGCGCCTGTCGGGCGACGCTTCCACCTCCTGCGCGTCCTGCCACCTGCCGCAGCACGGCTGGAGCCACAGCGAAGCACTGGCGCCCGGCTATCCCGGGCATCGCCTGTGGCGCAACAATCCGACGGTATTGAATGCCGCCTACTTCAGGCATCTGATGTGGGACGGCACGCTCGACAGCCTGGAAATCCAGGCGCGCTCGGCGATGCAGGCGCCGGTCGAAGGCAACGGCAAGGCCTTCATGGTGGAAATGCGCCTGCGCCTGATCCCGGACTATGTCGAGCGCTTCCGTCGCGTGTTCGGCAGCGAGTGGCCGCAGTTGGACGATGCCTGGCGTGCGATCGCCGCGTTCGAACGCACGCTGGTGTCCGATCCGCGCCAGGTGCCCTTCGACCGCCACCTGGCGGGCGACCGGACTGCGCTGTCCCCGGCCGCCCGCCGCGGGCTGGCATTGTTCGAGGGCAAGGCCGGCTGCGTCCAGTGCCATCACGGCGCGCTTGCCAGCGATGAAGGCTTCCATGCATTGGGGGTCCCGCGCCAGCAGTTGTTCGACTCCAATCCGCGGGTGCAGATCGCCGTGCGCTGGCAAAACCGCCAGCGCGACGTGCCGCGCGCCGTGTATCGCAATCGGGACGAAGACCTCGGTCGCTACTACCGCACGCGCGATCCGGCCGACATCGGCAAGTTCCGCACGCCGAGCCTGCGCGAGCTGAAGTACACCGCGCCGTACATGCACAACGGCGTCTTCGCGACGCTGCGCGAGGTCGTGGATTTCTTCGACGCCGGCGGCGGCGAGACAGCGAACAAGTCGCCGCTGCTCAAGCCGCTCGGCCTGCGCAGCGAAGAAAAGACCGACCTGGTGGCGTTTCTCGAAGCCTTGAGCATGGAGCGCCCGCTGCTCGTCGCCGTCCCCGAGCTGCCGCCGATCCTGCCCCTGGACGGTGTCGTCAGCACCGACTGTGCGGCGCCCGCCCCTGCCGCCAAAGGAAGCTTATGAGTCGGCATCTGCTCGGCAACTTCTGGAACCGCCTGGTGATGGATAGGCGCAACTGGTGGTTGCCTTTGACCGCGGTGCTGATCATCGGTCTGGGCAGCATGATCTACGTCGGCACGCGCACTTACCAGGACGCGCCGCCGATTCCGGATTTCGTTGCGGAGTCCGGCGAGACGCTGCTGCCGGCTGCCGCGATCACGCGCGGCCAGATCGTGTTCCTCAAGTATGGCCTGATGAACTACGGCTCGATGTTCGGCGACGGCGCCGGCCGCGGTCCCGACTTCACCGCCGATGCCCTGCACGCCATGGCGCGCGCGATGCGCGACCATCACGCCTCGCGCGACGGCGTCGATCTCGCCACCGCCCAGGCCCGCACCCAGACGGAGATCCGGGCGAACCGCTACGCTGCCGCCGGCAACCGGGTGATGCTGGGCGAGGCGCAGGCCTATGCCGCGCGCGAGCTGGAACGCCGCTATGCCGCGATGTTCCGCGGCGAGGGCGAGGAGCCCTTCCATCCCGCCGGCTACATCACCGATACCGCCGAACTGCGCGATCTCGCCGCCTTCTTTTTCTGGGGCGGCTGGGTCTGCGGCGCCGCGCGTCCCGGCGAGGACTACAGCTACACGCACAACTGGCCCTATGACGAACTGGCCGGCAACCGCCCCAGTGCCCCGATCATGATGTGGAGCGTCGCCGCGGCGCTGGGCCTGATCGTCGCCCTCGGCATCGTGCTGTTCCTCCATGGACGCTATGGCAGCCTGGCCGGCTGGCGCCAGGCCGGCGCCGCGACCGGTCTGGCAACTCGTTCGCGCGTCGACGGCTTTGAGCCGACAGCCCTGCAGCGCGCCACCTACAAATTCTTTGCCGCCGCGACGCTGCTCTTCCTGCTGCAGATCGTCGCCGGCGCGCTGACCCTTGACGACTTCCTGCATATCAGCCGCAGCCTGGGAATCGACCTCGCCGCGGCGCTGCCCATCACCATCGTGCGCGCCTGGCACCTGCAACTGGCCCTGATGTGGATTTCCGCCTGCTGGGTGGGGGCTTCGGTATTCGTCCTGTCCGCTGCGCAGCGCGAGACGCCGCAAGGCTTGCAGCGGGAGCTGAACCTCCTGTTCGGCGTCTTCGTCGTCTGGGTGGCCGGCACGCTGATCGGCATTGCCCTCGGCTCCAGGGGGCTGCTCGGCGAGTACTGGAACCTGCTGGGCAACCAGGGCTGGGAATTCGTCGAAATGGGCAAGCTGTGGCAGGGCGTGCTGTTCGTGGTCTTCGCCCTGTGGCTGCGCATCGTCGCGCGCCTGGCGCGGGCGGTGTGGCACGAGGGCGATGCCTGGACCCTGCCGAAGTGGCTGCTGTATGCGGTGGCCAGCGTACTGCTGCTGTTCGTTTCCGGCTTCGTCGCGCGGCCGGAGACCAATTTCGTCGTCGCCGACTTCTGGCGCTGGGCGGTGATCCACATGTGGGTCGAAGCCTTCTTCGAGGTATTCACCACCGCGCTGCTGGCCTGGTTCATGGTGCTCATGGGTTTCGTCAGCCATGCCGCCGCCTCGCGCATCATCTACCTGGCGACCCTGCTGTTTCTCGGCTCGGGCCTGCTGGGCATTTCCCACAACTTCTACTGGAACGCCAAGCCGGTGGCGACTCTGGCCCTGGGCAGCATTTTCTCCACGCTGCAGGTGGTGCCGCTGATCCTGCTCACCCTGGAGGCCTGGCAGTTCCGCAACGCGCCGCGGCAAGCCATGGGCGGGCGCGGCGCAGGACAGCCGGCCTTCGGCCAGGCCGAGGCCTTCCTGTTCCTGATCGGCGTGAACTTCTGGAACTTCTTCGGCGCCGGGGTATTCGGCTTCATCATCAACCTGCCGATCGTGAATTACTACGAGCACAGCACCTATCTCACGGTGAACCACGGCCATGCCGCGCTGATGGGGGTCTACGGCAATCTGGCGATTGCCGCCATCATTTTTTGCAGCCGCTACCTGATTGCCGCCGAACGCTGGGATGCCCGCCTGCTGCGCCGCGTCTTCTGGGCGCTCAACCTGGGTCTGCTGCTGATGGTGGTGATCGACCTGTTTCCGGCCGGCATCGCCCAACTCAACGAGGTGCTCGCGCACGGCCTGTGGCAGGCGCGCTCGCAGGCATTCATCGAGGGCGAAGTTTTCCGCACGCTGACCTGGGCGCGCATCGTCGGCGGCGCCGTTTTCGCTTTCGGCGGCGTACTGCCGCTGGTCTGGTTCGTGGTGACGCGCCTGGCCTCGCTCAAACCCGCCCAGGCGCCGGCGCCAGCCGACGCTGCGCAGGACCTGGCCGCCGCCGCGGCACCCGCGAGATAGCCGCGGAGCTGCCGGAGGCAATCCGCCGTCCCGCCAGCACCAACTCTTCGATCCTCGCGCCGGCATTGGCGCCCCGGGCGGCGCAATAGCGAACGTCGCCAATCCGGGCATTTTCCACATGCCGTCTTTTGTCGCCATCCGGCGACAGCCGAAAACGCCTCGAATCAACAACCTGCCTGAAACAAGGGAAATCCTGTCGCCTTTTGGCGACGGAAGGCCTGCGCGGCCATGACCCATCAGACAGTCCATCCCATTGAAAATATTTGGCTTTTAGCGCTGGCACGGTCGCTGCGTAGTTAAGCCTACGCACCGATTGGCGCGGGCATGGCGACAAGGACCAAACCATGACATGCGTAATTGCGTGCCTACCAAGCGGCGCGCTTGGAGAATGGGATGAGAAAACATTTCCTTGGACTCGCAGTGAGTTCGATGCTCCTGGCAGGGATGGCCCTGCCGATGGTGGCGCTCGCCGATCCGCCGCCCTGGGCGCCGGCCCATGGCTATCGCGCCAAGCAGTACCGCTATGTGTATTACCCACGCCATGAGGTCTATTACGCCCCGTCTACGCAGCTCTGGTTCTGGCTGGATGGCGGCGGATGGCGGGTTGGCACCAGCCTGCCGACCGGCATCGTGGTCGCGGGTGCGCCCGGGATGACGGTCGTGCTCGGCACCGAGCGGCCCTACGAAGCCAATGCCTACGTGGTGCAGCGCTTCGGCGGCCGGCGCCACAAGCATCACCGGCACCACGATGACGATGATTGATTTCAGGATGCCGCACCTCTACCACTGCTACCACCGCTTCACCACAGGAGTTCAGCCATGAATAGCAAATATCAGATATTGCTGCGCGGATGCGACAGGCGCGGCTCGACGCTGCAGCAGACCTATGCGGCGGAAGAGCGCCTCGATGTGCGCGACCTGACGACGCGCGCCACCCTGCACGTTCGCGCCCATGAGCTGTCGCCTTATCGGCATACGCTGATGCTGAACGGGATGGAGTACCAGATCCTGAATGTGATCGGGCAACGCTGACAAGGCGGGAATCTCCCGCCCCAGGCAGCATGCACGGGCAAGGCGGCCGCGGGTCGCCCGACACGGAAACTACCCGGGGATGAACTCCCGCAGGTAATTCGCCACCTCGGTCGGCGCTTCCTCGGGCAGGAAGTGGCCGCAGTCGATCGCCGCGCCCCTGACGTCGGCGGCTTTCTCGCGCCACAGCGCGAGCACGTCGTAGTTGCGGCCGACGAAACCGCGGGCTCCCCACAGCACCAGTAGCGGAACGCCGACGCGACGCCGGGCGTCGGCCCGGTCGTGCGCCAGATCGATGCCGGCTGCGGCGCGGTAATCGTCGCAACTCGCGCGTATGGCATCGGCATTGGAGAAGCAGCGCAGGTATTCGGCCACCGCCGCCGGCGCGAACGCCTGCTCGTTGCCCATGCTCCAGCGCGTCAGGCAGCCCCTGAGCCAGGATTCCGGGTCGGCGGCGATCATGCGTTCCGGCAGCGGTTGCGCCTGGATCAGGAAGAACCAGTGGAAATAGGCGGTGGCCAGCGCCTGGTCGGTCAGCTCGAAAGTCGTCAGGGTCGGCGCGATGTCCATGATGCAGGCGCTGGCGACGCGCGCTTCGTGATCGAGGCACAGGCGATGCGCGACGCGGGCGCCGCGGTCGTGGCCGGCCACATGGAAGCGCCGATGCCCGAGCGCCGTCATCAGCTCCGCCATGTCCTGCGCCATCGCCCGCTTCGACTGGTTCGCGGCATCCGCCAGCGAGGGCGGCTTTGCCGAGTCGCCGTAGCCGCGCAAGTCGGGCATGACGAGCGCGAAATCCGCCGCCAGCAGCGGTGCCACACGGTGCCACATGGCATGCGTCTCGGGGTAGCCGTGCAACAGCAGCAACACCGGCTTGCCCGGCCGCTCGGCGAGCAATACCTGGATCTGCGTGCCATTCACCGCGATCCGGCGCGATTCATACGATGAGTCGAACAAGTTCATTGCTGCTCCCTGGCAAAGCGGCGCCTGCATCTCAGCGGCCCCGGCAAACGCGATTGTGGACCAAGGCGGCGCCCATGTGGCCAGGCGCGCGCGCCGTGGTGCCAGCGCCAACTCTTGAGCCCGGCGCGGCGGCAAGACGGCGGCGACTATAATTGGCGCTTCCGCACAGCGTACCGACCATGCAAGACTTTCAACTCCAGGGCGAGTTCATCGAGCTGAATGTACTGCTCAAGCTGCTGGCGCTGGCGCCCTCCGGCGGCGGCGCCAAGGCGCTGATCGCCGCAGGTGAGGTACATGTCGACGGCCTGGTCGAAACCCGCATCCGCCGCAAACTGCGCCCCGGCCAGACGGTGTCCGTGGCCGACGATGAGATCCGCATCGTGAAAGCCGTCCCATGACCATACAGTGGTTCCCCGGCCACATGACCTCGGCCCGCAAGAAGGCGGCCGAGACCATGGCCCTGACCGACGTGGTGATCGAGGTCTGCGACGCGCGCCTGCCCGAAGCCAGCAGCAACCCGATGATCCGCGAGCTGCGCCTGCACCGCCAGCGCCCCTGCCTCAAGCTGCTGAACAAGTCCGACCTCGCCGATCCGGCGGCGACCCAGGCCTGGCTCGACCATTACAACAGCCAGCCCGGGGTCAAGGCGGTGGCGATATCGAGCAAGAAGCCCGGCGAGGCAGCGCGCGTGCCCGGCCTGTGCAAGAGCCTGGCGCCACACCGTAACGACGGCGTCAAACCCTTGCGCATGCTGATCATGGGCATTCCCAACGTCGGCAAATCGACCCTGATGAATGCGCTGCTCAAGCGCCGCGTGGCCGCCGTCGGCGACGAGCCGGCGGTGACCAAGTCGCAGATGTGCATCGACCTCGGCCCGACCATGAGCATCACCGACACACCGGGCCTGATGTGGCCCAAGATCACGCATGACAGCGACGGCTTCATGCTGGCCGCCAGCCACGCCATCGGCCGCAACGCGGTGATCGACTCGGAAGTCGCGATATTCCTCGCGACGCTGCTGCTGCTGCGCTACCCGGCGGCGCTGGCCGAGCGCTATGGCTTCGCCACCGCAGGCATGGACGGCGTCGGCGTGGTCGAGGCGGTGGCGAAAAAGCGCGGCTGCATCGTCAAGGGGCGCCGCGGCGGCGAGCTCGACCTGGAAAAGGCGGCGATGATCCTGCTCACCGATTACCGCGCCGGCAAGCTCGGCCGCGTCAGCCTGGAAACCCCCGCCAGTCGCGCCGCGATGCTGGCGGCCGGCAAACCCGCCCTCGCCCCCGCAGCCGAAGACCCGGCGGCCGAATAGGCCGCCCGGACAGCGCCGGCGCAGCCTTTCGGCGGTGCGCGGGGCGCTGCCGCCCTCATGACGAATATAACCTTGCCGTTATAATGGTTTTATCGTACAGTGCCTCGCGATCAAACGATTCAAGGCCGACGTCATAGCCGCCAGACCGCAACGGCAGGCCGGGGAGGGAGTTTCATGGAAGGCGCTGGGGGAACATGAATCAGCTGCGAACGACAGCCGGGATGCCCGCCGGGTTCCGGCAATGGCTGGTGCTGACCCCGCTTCTGATCGGACTGTGCGCCTGCGCGCCGGTTGCCACCAAGCAGACCAAGGCCGCCGCCCCGCAAAACCTGCTGTGGCCCCCGCCTCCGGATCAGCCGCGCTTCGAATTCGAGACCGTCCTCCAATCCGCCAAAGACATCACGGTGGAAAGCGATGCCGAGCGCTGGCAACGCTCGATCCAGGGCGGGCGACCGCTCAGCGATGGGCTGGTGCTCGACAAGCCCTCGGCGATCGCCAGCCGGGCCGGCCGCGTCTATGTCGCCGAACCGTCGGCAAGCGCCATCACGGTCTTCGATGCCTCGCGCAAGCGGCTGTTCCGCTTCGGCCTGCGCGAGCCCAATGTCCTGAAGCGTCCCCAGGCCCTTGCCCTCGACGACGAAGGCAAGGTATACGTGCTCGATCCGCAGTTGCACAAGGTGATGGTTTTCGACGCCATCGGGCTGTTCGTCCATTCGATCGCCCTCGGCCGCAAATTCACCAATCCCGTGGGCATCGCCGTGCAGGGCGACGGCAAGACCGTCTACGTGGTGGATCGCGGCAATGTCGAGCAGGACGACCACAAGGTGGTGGCATTGGCGCCCGACGGCAGCGAGCGCTTCCGCCTCGGCCCGCGCGGCAAGGCACCCGGGCAGTTCAATATTCCGCTGGCGGCCACGGTCGCCGCCGACGGCACGCTCTACGTCGTCGATTCGGGAAATTTCAGGATCCAGGCATTCGGCGCCAAGGGCGAATTCAAGTTCCAGTTCGGCGGAGCGGGAACCGGGATCGGCCTGTTTTCACGCCCGCGTGCCATCTCCCTGGACCGCGACGGCAATATCTATGTCGGCGACGGCGGCTTCAACAATGTGCAGATATTCAACCCCACCGGTCAGTTGCTGATGCCCCTGGGCCGCTTGAGCCGCGACCCCGGCCCGGGCAACTACGCCCTGCTTGCCGGCATCGCCATCGATGAGACCGGACGCCTGTATGTGCTGGATCAGTACTTCAAGAAGATCGAAGTGTTTCGCTGGCTGAGCGACGACGAAGCGCGCCTGAAATTGGCGGCGCGCAAGCAGCGCCAAAGCTAGACCGCGGCACCGAGGAGGAAGAAATCATGATGCGCAACGCAATCCCTGTCCCGAATCGATCCGGCCGACGCAGCGCGCCACGCCGCATATCAATGCTCGCGGCGCGTTACCTCGCCGGCCTGATCCTGCTCGGCCTTGGCGCCGACGACAGCAACGCCGACGTCGACCTGACCAGCAAGTTCTCCAATCAGGACAGTATCCGCAACACCCGGCACAACCTGACGCAGCGGCAGGCCTCGGGCGGGCCGTCGGGCGTCAATATGGACCCTTACCGCAACGACTATGGCGAGATCTGCGTTTACTGCCATACGCCCCACGCCGCCAACACCAATGTCGGGGCGCCGCTATGGAACCGGGCCATTCCGAACACGACCTACACCGTCTACAGCTCCAACAGCTTGAGCCAGACGGCATCCCAGCCGGGGGCGGCCTCACTGGTGTGCCTGTCCTGCCATGACGGACAACAGGCGGTGGATGCGATCATGAACATGCCGGGTTCCGGGCGTTACAGTGCGACCCCGAACAACTCGACATTCCTCAACAACTCATGGAACAATTCCAGCGGCCCGGATGCGACCGTGCATCTGGGGCTTAAACAAGGAGAATGCCTGGCCTGTCATTCGTCGAACGCCGGATTTATCGGCGCCGGCGCCGCCGACTTCACCGTGGCCGCGATCGGCACCGACCTGCGCGACGATCACCCGGTAGGCGTCAAATACCCCACCATAAACGGCGACGGTACCGACTGGAAGACGCCGGGCGGCAGCGTCACGGGTGCGAAATTCTTCGACGACGACGCCGACAACCGCATGGACAAGGGCGAAATCCGCTTGTACGGCAACGGCGCCGACGCGTCGGTCGAATGCGGCTCCTGTCACGATCCCCACGGCGTCACCAATGGCTCGCTGTTCAACGCCACCTTCCTGCGCAAGCCGCGCGCCACGGTTTGCCTCTCCTGTCACACCAAATAGCTTCCGCTATTTCCTGAGCCGGCGCCAAGCCGCGAGGATGGCCGCAGATTATTCTGCGGTGCAGCATTTGAATTTCCATTGCAAAGCCAGCCGTGCCCCTCGGGAATGTGCGGCCGTCTGCCGCAGGGCTGCCGCCCAATGAGGACGGCCCGAACCAAATGGCGTCTGCGGGACTCAAAAAATCGTTTACAGCCCACCCCACTATCAGTATCATCTCTCGTGTATTACAGAACTATGTTCCGCTAAGCGGAACACGATGATACAGCCACCGGAGCCAGGACCAGGGCCGGACTACACACAGGAGAAGACATCCATGAAGAACAGCTTCGTCAAACGCCTTACCCTTGCCGCGAGTGTCATGCTGATCGGCGGTAGCGCCTTCGCCCAGGTCAAGATCGCCTACATCGACCCGCTGTCCGGACCCTTTGCCAACGTCGGCGACGGCGGCCTCAAGGGCTTCAGGGAAGCCGCCGAAATCCTGGTCAACCAGAAGGGCGGCATCATGGGCCAGAAGCTCGAATTCGTCGGCTTCGACAACAAGGGCAGCCCCCAGGAAAGCCAGATCCAGCTCAAGGCTGCGATCGACCAGGGCTTCCGCTTCATCACCCAGGGCAACGGCTCCGGCGCCGCCCATTCGCTGATCGATGCGGTGAACAAGTGGAATGCGCGCAACCCCGACAAGACGGTGCTGTTCTTCAACTACGCGGCGGTCGACCCGACGCTGACCAACGAGAAGTGCAGCTTCTGGCATTTCCGCTTCGACGCCAACACCGACATGAAGATGGAGGCCATCACCAGCTTCATGGAAAATGACAAGAAGATCACGAAGGTCTTCATCATCGGCCAGGACTACGCCCACGGCCACCAGGTCGCCCGCGCCGCCAAGGAAATGCTGGCCAAGAAGCGCAAGGACATCAAGATCGTCGGCGAAGACCTGCACCCGATCGGCCGCGTCAAGGACTTCGCTCCCTACGTCGCCAAGATCAAGGCCTCCGGCGCCGACACGGTGATCACCGGCAACTGGGGCAACGACCTCTCGCTGCTGGTCAAGGCCGCCAAGGACGCCGGCCTCAACGCGCGCTTCTTCACCTACTACGCGGGCGGCCTCGGCACACCGCAGGCCATGGGCGCCTCCGGCGAGAACAAGGTGATCCAGCTCACCGAGTGGCACATGAACGTGCCGACCAAGGCGACCGAGCAGTTCGCGCTGGACTTCAACAAGAAGTATCCGGGCATCTACTTCTACTACCTGCGCGTCAACAACATGGTGCAGATGGTGGCCAAGGCGATGAACACCGCCAAGTCGACCGATCCCAAGGCCGTTGCGCTGGCGCTGGAAGACATGCGCTTCCCGGTAGATACCGGCGAAGTCTGGATGCGCAAGAGCGACCACCAGGCCATGCAGCCGCTGTACATCTCGATATTTGCCAAGAAGGACGGCAAAGCGGTCAAGCACGACTCCGAAGGCACCGGCTACGGCTGGAAGACCCTGGCCTCCGTCTCGCAGCGCGATTCGCAGCTGCCGACCTCCTGCATCATGGAACGCCCGTAAGCAAGCTTTCTGCTTGAGCCAACCCGGAGGCAGCGACTGCCTCCGGGTTTTGATTTGCCCAACCGTCGCACCCAAACCGCATAGCCAGGAGGTCCAGTGGAGTTCGTCGTCATTTCGCTGCTGAACGGCATCACCTACGGCCTGCTGCTGTTCATGCTGTCTTCCGGGCTGACGCTGATATTCAGCATGATGGGCATCCTCAATTTCGCCCATGCCAGCTTCTACATGCTCGGCGCCTACTTCGCCTACCAGATCAGCACCTGGGTCGGCTTCTGGCCCGGCCTGCTGGTCGCGCCCTTGGTGGTCGGCGCCGTCGGCGCGGCGGTAGAGCGCTACGGCCTGCGCCGCGCGCACCGCTTCGGCCATGTCGCCGAACTCCTATTCACCTTCGGCCTGGCCTTCCTGGTCGAGGAAATCGTGCACCTGATCTGGGGCAAGGTCGCAGTGGATTACCGGATTCCGCTCGAACTCGACGGCACGCTGTTCACCCTGTTCGACACCTCCTTTCCTATCTACAAAGGCTTCATGATGCTGGTCTCGGTCGGCATGCTGGTCGCCCTGTATGCGCTGCTGACCCGCACCCGCATCGGCCTCATCATCCAGGCCGCGCTGACCAAGCCCGACATGGTCGAAGCCCTGGGCCACAACGTGCCGCGCATCTTCATGCTGGTCTTCGGCGGCGGCACCGCGCTGGCGGGGCTGGCCGGCGTCATCGGCGGCAATGCCTTCATCACCGAACCGGGCATGGCCGCCGCCGTGGGCAGCATCGTCTTCGTCGTCGTCGTGGTCGGCGGCCTCGGATCGCTGGGTGGCGCCTTCGTCGCCTCGCTGCTGATCGGCTGCATCCAGACCTTCTCGGTGGCGATGACCCTGTCCATCACCGACGTCTTCGCCCTGGTCGGCGTCACGCTGCCCGAGGGCTCGCAAGTGGCGCGCCTGACCATCACCCAGCTAGCGCCGGTGCTGCCCTACGTGCTGATGGTGGCGATCCTGATCTTCCGCCCGCGCGGCCTGATGGGAGCGCGCGAGTCATGAACAGCGCAATATTTTCCCGCGGCCGTCTGTTGCTCTGGGGCGGCAGCCTCGCCCTCGCGATCGCCTTGCCGCTGGTATTCAAGAGCGGCTTCATGGTTTCGCTGTTGTGCCAGATGGGCATCATGGTGGTGTTCGCGCTGTCCTACAACATGCTGCTGGGCCAGACCGGCCTGCTCTCCTTCGGCCACGCCGTGTATTACGGCCTCGGCGCCTTCGCCACCATGCACACGCTGAACCTGATCGGCAAGGACGGCAGCCCGCTGCTGGTGGCCCTGCTGCCGCTGGTCGGCGGGCTGGCCGGGCTCCTGGCCGGCGTGGTGCTCGGCTATGTGACGACCAAGAAAGCCGGCACCACCTTCGCCATGATTTCGCTCGGCATCGGCGAACTGGTCGCCGCCTGCTCGCTGATGTTTCCCGGCTTCTTCGGCGGCGAAGGCGGCATCTCGGGCAACCGCGTGATCGCCAAGCAGACTTTCCTCGGTTTCACCTGGGGGCCGCAGGTCGAGATGTACGGCCTGATCGTGGTCTGGGCCTTCCTGGCCACCGTCGCCATGTTCGCCCTGACGCAGACGCCGCTGGGGCGAATGGCCAATGCCGTGCGCGACAACCCGGAGCGCGCCGAGTTCGTCGGCTACGACACGCAGCGCGTGCGCTACCTGATGCTGATCCTGTCCGGTTTCTTCGCCGGCATCGCCGGCGGCCTCACGGCGCTGAACTACGAGATCGTCACGGCCGAGACGCTGAACGCGCACACCTCGGGCGTGGTGCTCTTGATGACTTTCGTCGGCGGCATCGGCTTCTTCTTCGGGCCGATCATCGGCGCGATCCTGATCACCGTGATGCAGATCGTGATCGGCGGCCTGACCCACGCCTGGCTGCTCTACTTCGGCCTGTTCTTCCTCTTCATGGTGCTGATGGCGCCGGGCGGCATCGCCAGCCTGATCGCGGTGCAGCACAAGCTGTGGGCCGCCGGGCTGCTCCCCCGCATGCTGCCGCATTACCTGGCCACGGCCCTGCCCGTACTGGTGCTGCTGGCCGGCCTGGTCGGACTCATCGAAATGGGCTATGCGCTGTTGGCCGGCGAAGGAGTTGGCGCTGGCGACACGGCGACCAAGGTCATGGGCATGGAGTTGCAGCTGAATGCGCCCGAGCCCTGGGCGGCGGCGCTGGCCACCGCGGCGCTGGGCTTGCTGCTGACGCGCTGGATCGGCAGCCGCACCCGCGTGGCCTGGAACTCGGCGCTGGCGACCCTGCACGGAGACAAGGCATGACGGCGCCCGCGATACGGATTCAAGGCCTCACCAAGAATTTCGGCGCCAGCGAAATCATCCGCGGCGTCGATCTCGACATCCATCGCGGCGAACGCCACGCCATCATCGGTCCCAACGGCGCCGGCAAGTCCACGCTGTTCCATCTGATCAGCGCGCGCCTGCCCGTCACCGCCGGTGCGATCGAACTCAAGGGCGAGAACGTGGTCGGCCTCAAGCCCTTCGAGATCGCGCGCCGCGGCCTCTCGCGCAGCTTCCAGATCACCAACATCTTCCACAACCTCTCGGTATTCGAGAACCTGCGCTGCGCCGTGCTCTGGTCGCTGGGCTATCGCTATTCCTTCTGGCAGCGCCTGGCCGGGCTCAAGGATGCGCGCCAGCGCGCCGAAGCCGTGATGGAGGACATCGGCCTGGCCCGCCGCCGCGATACGCCGGCCGGCATCCTCTCCTACGCCGAACAGCGTGCGCTCGAAATCGGCATCACGATTGCCAGCGGCGCCGACGTGATCCTGCTCGACGAGCCCACGGCCGGGATGAGCAATACCGAGACCGAGGAGGCCGTGGCGATGATCCGCCGCGTCACCGAAGGCAAGACCCTGGTCATGGTCGAGCACGACATGGGCGTGGTGTTCGGCCTCGCCGACCGCATCTCGGTGCTGGTCTATGGCCAGATCATCGCCACCGACGCGCCGGCGGCGATTCGCTGCAACGCGGCGGTGCAGGAAGCCTATCTTGGAACCAGCGTGAGCCACCATGAGTGATGCCGCCTCGCCCATGCTGCAAGTCAGCGATCTGCATGCCTACTACGGCAAGAGCCATGTCCTGCATGGCGTCAATCTGCATGTCAATCCCGGCGAGATCGTCTGCCTCTTGGGCCGAAACGGCGTCGGTCGCTCGACCACGGCCAAGGCGGTGATGGGCCAGGTCGTGGCCCGCGGCGGCATCCGCTTCAAGGGCGAAGAGATCCTTGGGCTGAAGGCCTACGAAATCGCCCGCCGGGGCCTGGGCCTGGTGCCCGAGGACCGTTCGATCTTTCCCGACCTGACGGTGCGGCAGAATTTGCTGCTGGGGGTCAAGGATCCGCGCGCGGTCGGGCGCTGGAACATCGACGACATGTATGCGCTGTTCCCGCGCCTCAAGGAACGCGACGGCACGCCCGGCGGCGTGCTCTCGGGCGGCGAGCAGCAGATGCTGACCCTGTGCCGAACTTTGATGGGCGACCCCGATCTGATCATGATCGACGAGCCGACCGAGGGCCTGGCGCCGAAGATCGTCGAGCAGGTCGGCCAGTTTCTCGAGGAGATCAGGAAGCGCGGCATCTCGATCCTGCTGATCGAACAGAAGCTGGCGATCGCGCTGGACATCTCGGAACGCCTCTACCTCATGGGCCACGGCCGCATCGTGTTCGAAGGTACGCCGGCCGATCTCAAAAACAACGCGGCCATCCGCAAGGAGTGGCTGGAAGTGTGAATCCCGATCAATTAAGCAAGGAGCAAGCATGAGCAGCGCCAACTATGAATTGCACGGCGGCACCGCCGTCATCAAACTCGACAACCCGCCGGTCAATGGCCTGGGCTATGACCTGCGTTGCGGCATCGTCGCCGGCATCGACCGCGCGACGGCCGACCCCGCGGTCAAGGCGGTGGTCCTGATCGGTTCCGACCGCGCCTTTTCGGGCGGCGCCGACATCCGCGAATTCGGCTCGCCGAAGTCCTATGCCGAACCCAACCTGCTGACCGTGATCCGCATCGTCGAGGCCTGCCCCAAGCCGGTGGTCGCCGCGATCGGCGGCGTCTGCATGGGCGGCGGACTGGAACTCACGCTGGGCTGCCACTTCCGCGTCGCCGTGGCCGGCGCATCGATCGCGCTGCCCGAAATCAAGCTGGGCCTGCTGCCCGGCGCCGGCGGCACGCAGCGCATGCCGCGCATCATCGGCGTCGAGGCCGCGCTGAACCTGATCCTCTCCGGCAACCCGGTGCCCTCCGAGAAATTCAAGGGCACGCCGCTGTTCGACGAATTCATCGAAGGTGACCTGCTCCAGGGCGCACTGGCCTTCGCCGCCAAGGTCGTCGCCGAGAAGCGCCCGCTCAAGCGCATCCGCGACATCAGGATCGACCAGCCGAACCACGAGGCCTACTTCCAGTTCTCGCGCAACATGGTCAAGGGCGTCGCCGGCCCCTTCCCCGCGCCCTTCAAGTGCATCGACGCGGTGCAAGCCGCCGTGACCAAGCCCTTCGACGAAGGCATGAAGACTGAGCGCAGCTTCTTCATCGAACTCATGGGCACGCCGGAATCGCGCGCCCTGCGTCATGCCTTCATCGGCGAACGCGCCGCCTCGAAGATTCCCGACGTGCCCGACGACACGCCGACGCGCAAGATCGCCAAGGTGGGCGTGATCGGCGCCGGCACCATGGGCGGCGGCATCACCATGAACTTCCTCAATGCCGGCATCCCCGTCACCATGCTCGAAATGAAGCAGGAAGCCTTGGACCGCGGCATCGCCACGATCCGCAAGAACTACGAGAACAGCATGAAGAAGGGCAAGCTGACCCAGGAAAAACTGGACCAGCGCATGGGCCTGCTGAACGGCACCCTGTCCTACGACGACTTCAAGGACGCCGACATGATCATCGAGGCGGTGTTCGAGGAGATCGGCGTCAAGGAAACCGTGTTCAAGAAGCTCGACGAGATCGCCAAGCCCGGCGCGATCCTCGCCTCCAATACCTCGACGCTCGACGTGAACAAGATCGCCAATTTCACCAAGCGCCCGCAGGATGTCGTCGGCATGCACTTCTTCAGTCCGGCCAATGTCATGAAGCTGCTGGAAGTGGTGCGCGGCGCGGCAACGGCCAAGGACGTCATGGCCACCGTGATGCAGGTGGCCAAGAAGATCAAGAAGACGGCCGTCGTCTCGGGCGTCTGCGACGGCTTCATCGGCAACCGCATGATCGAGCACTACGGCCGCGTCGCCGGCTTCCTGCTGGAAGAAGGCGCGACTCCGGCGCAGGTGGACAAGGCGTTGGAAAAATGGGGCATGGCCATGGGCCCCTTCCGCATGGGCGATCTGGCCGGCAACGACATCGGCTGGGCGATCCGCAAGCGCCGCTATGTCGAGAAGCCGCATATCCGCTACGCCAAATTCGCCGACCGCCTTTGCGAACAGGGCCGCTACGGACAGAAGACCGGCAAGGGCTGGTACCTCTACGCGCCGGGCAACCGCAAGGCGATTCCCGATCCGGAAGTCGACCAGATGCTGGAGGCCTACCGCAAGGAACTGGGCATCACGCCGCGCAAGATCTCGGACGCCGAAATCGTCCAGCGCTGCATCTACGCGCTGGTCAATGAAGGCGCGCGCATCGTCGAAGAAGGCATCGCCGCCCGCGCCTCCGACATCGATATGATCTACCTGACCGGCTACGGCTTCCCGCTGCATCGCGGCGGCCCCATGCTCTATGCCGATGAAGTAGGCCTGTACAACGTCGCGCGCAGCATGCAGGAGTTCGCCGCCAGTTCCGGCGACGCCTTCTGGGAACCGGCGCCGCTGATCGCCAAGCGCGTCGCCGAAGGAAAGTCCTTAACCTGAAAAACAATTAGCCACAGAGGACACAGAGAACACAGAGAAGGGCACAAACCGAATGAATTCGATTTTCTCTGTGACCTCTGTGTCCTCTGTGGCAAAAAAAGGAGTTTAGAAATGACTGATGCCGTTATCGTATCCACCGCCCGCACCGGACTGGCCAAGTCCTGGAAGGGCGCCTTCAACATGACCCATGGCGCCACGCTCGGCGCGCATGCCGTGAAGCACGCCGTGGCCCGCGCCAAGCTCGACCCGGCCGAGGTCGAGGACGTGCTGATGGGTTGCGCCACGCCCGAAGGCGCCACCGGCAGCAACATCGCACGCCAGATCGCGCTGGTCGCCGGCCTGCCGGTGACGGTGCCCGGCGCCACCATCAACCGCTTCTGCTCCTCGGGCCTGCAGACCATCGCCATGGCGGCCCAGCGCATCATCGCCGGCGAGTGCGACATCCTGGTCGCCGGCGGCGTCGAGAGCATTTCCTGCGTGCAGCAGGAGGCCAACCGCCACATGATCGCCGACCCCGCGCTGCTGAAGATCAAGCCGGAGGTGTACTGGAGCATGCTGCAAACGGCGGAGCAGGTGGCCAAGCGTTACAAGATCGGCAAGGAGCGCCAGGACGAATACGGCGTGAACAGCCAGTTGCGCGCCGCCGCCGGCCAACTCGCCGGCAAGTTCAGCGACGAGATCGTACCGATGACGGTGATCATGGGCGTCGCCGACAAGGCCACGGGCGCGCTGGGAACCCGCGAAGTGACCATCGCCGCCGACGAAGGCATCCGTCCCGACACGACGCTGGAAGGCGTCTCGAAAATCCGCTCGGCGCTGCCCGGCGGCGTCATCACCGCCGGCAATGCCAGCCAGTTCTCCGACGGTTCCTCGGCCGCCGTGGTGATGAATGCCAAGCTGGCGGAACAGCGCGGCCTGACCCCGCTGGGTATTTTCCGCGGCTTCGCCGTGGCCGGCTGCGAACCCGACGAGATGGGCATCGGACCCGTGTTCGCGATCCCGAAGCTGCTGAAGAAGGCCGGCCTCACGGTCAAGGACATCGACCTCTGGGAACTCAACGAAGCCTTCGCCGTGCAGGTGCTCTACTGCGCCGACACGCTGGGCATCCCCATGGACCGGCTCAACGTCAATGGCGGCGCGATCGCCGTCGGCCACCCCTACGGCGTTTCCGGCGCGCGCCTGACCGGCCATGCGCTGATCGAAGGCAAGCGGCGCGGCGCGAAACTCGTCGTCGTCACCATGTGCATCGGCGGCGGACAAGGCGCCGCCGGTTTGTTCGAGGTGGTGTAATCGGTATGCAAATCGGATCGGTCCAACTCTTGTAGGAGCGAGCTTGCTCGCGAATTGGGTGCAGAAGTCAAAACCTTCGCGAGCAAGCTCGCTCCTACAAAAGCATCATTTGAAAGGAATTTCATGAGCGTCAAACAACTATTCGATCTGACCGGCAAGGTCGCGATCATCACCGGCGGTTCGCGCGGGCTGGGCCTGCAAATGGCCGAAGCACTCGGCGAGATGGGCGCGAAGCTCGCCATCACGGCGCGCAAGGCCGACGAACTGGCGGAGGCCAAGACCCACCTGGAAAAGCTCGGCATCGAGGTGCTCACCGTGACCAACGACTTGTCGAAGTTCGACCAGATCCCCGGCCTCGTCAGCACGGTGCTCGAGCACTACGGCAAGATCGACATCCTGGTGAACAACGCGGGCGCCACCTGGGGCGCACCGGCCGAGGACCACCCGAACGAAGCCTGGCTGAAGGTGATCAACCTCAACGTCAATGGCATGTTCTTCCTGACCCGTGAAGTCGGCAAGCACGCCTTCATTCCGCAGCGTTCGGGCAAGGTCATCGTCACGGCCTCGATCGCCGGCCTGCGCGGCAACCCGCCCGACATGCAGACCATCGCCTACAACACCAGCAAAGGCGCCGACGTGAATTTCGTGCGCGCCCTGGCCGCCGAATGGGGCAGGTACAACATCAACGTCAACGCCATCTGCCCCGGCTTCTTCCCCTCGAAGATGGCCAGCGGCATCATGGAAAAGCTCGGCGACCGCATCATCGCCGGCACCGCGCTGGGCCGCGTCGGCGGCGACGAGGACTTGAAAGGCACCGTGGTGCTGCTGGCCTCCGAAGCCGGCCGCCACATCACCGGCCATGCGTTGCCGGTCGACGGCGGCAGCCTGTCGTTCTAGGCGCAACGGCGATGAGCGGCGCGGCCGACTTCTTCGGCCTCAAGGTGCCCTTTCTCGCGCATCTCGGCGTCAAGGCCGAAATGGCGGAAGGCGGGCGTTCGCGCATCTCGCTGGAGCTGCGTCCGGAATTGATGAACAGCTTCGAGGTATCCCACGGCGGCGTCATCATGACCATGCTCGACGTCGCCATGGCGGTCGCCGCGCGCACCACGCACGAGCATGTCGGCGGCGTCATGACGGTAGACATGTCGCTCTCCTTCATCCGCTCGGCCAAGGGCCGCATCGTCGCCGAGGGCCGGCTGCTGCGCGGCGGCAAATCCTTGCACTTCTGCGAGGGCGAGGCCTTCGACGAATCCGGCGAACTGGTGGCCAAGTCGCTGGGCACCTTCAAGCTGCGCCGCGAGGCCCGCAGCAAGCCGGAACAGGCGCAAGATTCGCCGTAGCGCCAGCGCCAACTGTTGCAAGCAAACCAATAAAAGGAAGCTCCCCACCATGGAAAAGAACCAGAAGATCGTCCTCGCCAACCGCCCCGCCGCCTGGGTCGAGGAAAGCAATTTCCGCCTCGAAGAATCCGAGATTCCCGAGCCCGGCGCCAACCAGGTGCTGGTAAAGAATCACTGGCTTTCGCTCGACCCCTACATGCGCGGCCGCATGTCCGACGCCAAGTCCTATGCCACGCCGGTACAGATCGGCGAAGTCATGGTCGGCGGCACGGCCGGCGAAGTGCTCAAGTCGAATCATCCGAAGTTCGCCGCCGGCGACAAGGTGGTCGGCCCGCTGGGCTGGCAGCTCTACGGCGTGGCCGACGGCGGCGCGCTGCAGAAGGTCGATGACAGTGCGATTCCGCTCTCGGCCTGGCTCGGCCCGGTCGGCATGCCCGGCGTCACGGCCTGGGTCGGCCTGCTCGACATCTGCGCGCCGAAGCCCGGCGAAACCGTGGTGGTCACGGCGGCATCGGGCGCGGTGGGCAGCGTGGTCGGCCAACTGGCGAAGATCCACGGCGCGCGCGCGGTCGGCATCGCCGGCGGCGCCGAGAAATGCCGCTACGTGGTCGACGAACTCGGCTTCGATGCCTGCATCGACTACAAGGCCGGCAATCTGCGCGGCGACCTCAAGGAAGCTACGCCCAAGGGCATCGACTGCGTGTTCGAGAACGTCGGCGGCGAGATTTTCGACACCCTGCTGACGCGCATGAATCCCTTCTCGCGCATCGCCGTCTGCGGCCTGATCGCACAGTACAACTCGGCGCCCTACCCGATGCAGAACCTCGGTTCGGTGCTGATCAACCGCATCAAGATGCAGGGCTTCATCGTCTCCGACGACCTCACGCGCTGGCCGCCGGCGCTGAAGGAAATCGCCGGCCACGTCGCCGCGGGCCGCATCAAGTATCGCGAGAGCGTGGCCCACGGCCTGGCCAATGCGCCGGCCGCTTTCATCAGCCTGTTGAAGGGCGGCAACTTCGGCAAGCAGTTGGTGAAGCTGACATGAGACCCACCGTAGGAGCGAGCTTGCTCGCGATAAGCGCTTATCGCGAGCAAGCTCGCTCCTACGGATATTTTTGAATTCTTGAAGCATTCAATCGAACCATGAGCGACAAATTCACCGGCACGCGTCCCATCACCGAACAGGACGCCTTCGACACCGGCCGCCTCGCGGCCTGGATGCAGGATCACGTCGAAGGTTTCTCCGGCGAGCTGCAGGTCGAGAAGTTCAAGGGCGGCCAGTCCAACCCGACTTTCCTGCTGCGCGACGCGAAGCGCAAGTACGTGCTGCGCCGCAAGCCGCCCGGCAAGCTCTTGCCCAGCGCCCATGCGGTGGACCGCGAATACCGCGTGATCTCGGCCCTGGCCGTGACCGACGTGCCCGTGGCGCGCACCTGGGCGCTGTGCGAGGACGACTCCGTGATCGGCACCATCTTCTACATCATGGACTGCGTCGACGGCCGCATCATGTGGGACCCTTCGCTGCCCGGCATGAGCCCCGCCGAGCGCGGCGCGATCTTCGACGAAATGAACCGCGTCATCGCCGCCCTGCATCAGGTCGATCAGGACGCCGTCGGCCTCACCGATTACGGCAAGCCCGACAAGTACCTGGAGCGCCAGGTGGCGCGCTGGAGCAAGCAGTACCGCGCCTCGGAAACAGAGAAGATCGAGGCCATGGACAAGCTGATCGACTGGCTGCCGCTGAACATTCCGCTCGGCGAGGAAACCAGCATCGTGCATGGCGACTTCCGCCTCGACAACACGGTATTCCATCCGACCGAGCCGCGCATCCTCGCCGTGCTCGACTGGGAGTTGTCGACGCTCGGCCATCCGCTGGCCGACTTCGCCTACCACTGCATGAGCTGGCGCCTCTCGCCGGGCCAGTTCCGCGGCCTCGCCGGTTACGACCTCGCCGCGCTGGGCATCCCCTCCGAGGCCGATTACGTCGCCGCCTACTGCCGGCGCACCGGCCGCGCGCCGATCCCGCCGCGCGACTGGGAGTTCTACATGGCCTTCAACATGTTTCGCCTGGCCGGCATCCTGCAAGGCATCCTGGCGCGCGCCCTGCAGGGCAATGCGTCGAGCACCGAAGCCATCGAAACCGGCAAGCGCGCGCGCCCCTTGGCCGAAGAAGCCTGGCGCCAGGTCGAGCGCCTGATTGCCGCCAACTAAACACCATCACCAAGGACACACCATGGATTTCGACTACTCCCCCAAGGTCAAGGACCTGCAGAAGCGCCTCAATGCCTTCATGGACCAGCACATCTACCCGAACGAGGATGCCTTCCACGCCGAGGTCGAGGCCAACCGCGCCAGGGGCAATCCCTGGGTGCCGACCAAGATCATGGAGGAGTTGAAGGACAAGGCGCGCGCCGCCGGCCTGTGGAATCTGTTCCTGCCGCAGTCGGAACGCGGTGCCGGGCTGACCAACCTCGAATACGCGCCGCTGTGCGAAATCATGGGCCGCTCGCACATCGCGCCGGAAGCCTTCAACTGCTCCGCGCCCGACACCGGCAACATGGAAACCATCGAGCGCTACGGCAACGACGCGCAGCGCAACGAGTGGCTGATGCCGCTGCTGGAAGGCAAGATCCGCTCGGCCTTCGCCATGACCGAGCCGGCCGTGGCCTCGTCCGATGCCACCAACATCGAAGCGCGCATCCAGCGAGTAAAAGGCGAGGACGGCGACCACTACGTGATCAACGGCCGCAAGTGGTGGACCTCGGGCGCGCCCGACCCGCGCTGCAAGATCCTCATCTTCATGGGCAAGACCGACCCCGACAATCCCAGCCGGCATAACCAGCAGTCGATGGTGCTGGTGCCGATGGACACCCCGGGCGTGACCCGCGTGCGCGCGCTCAGCGTGTTCGGCTACGACCACGCGCCGCACGGCCACGGCGAAGTCGATTTCAAGGACGTGCGGGTTCCCGTTTCCAACATCCTGCTCGGCGAAGGGCGCGGCTTCGAGATCGCCCAGGGGCGCCTCGGCCCGGGCCGCATCCACCACTGCATGCGCCTGATCGGCCTGGCCGAACGCGCGCTGGAGCTGATGTGCAAGCGCGCGCTGAAGCGCGTCGCCTTTCACAAGCCGATCGCCGACCAGGGCGTGACGCGCGAGCGCATCGCCGAGGCGCGCATCATGATCGACCAGGCGCGCTTCCTGACGCTCAACGCGGCGTGGAAGATGGACACCGCCGGCAACAAGGTGGCGAAGCAGGAAATCGCCATGATCAAGGTCGCCGCGCCCAACATGGCGCTGCAGGTGATCGACTGGGCCATGCAAGCGCATGGCGGCGCCGGCGTCTCCGACGACTTCCCGCTCGCTGCGGCCTACGCCCAGGCGCGCACCCTGCGCTTCGCCGACGGCCCCGACGAGGTGCATCGCAACGCCATCGCCAAGCAGGAACTCGGCCGCTATCTCGCCAAGTAGGCAAACCCTTTGGGGGGCTCCTCCTCCCCCTTCAAGGGGGAGGCCGGGAGGGGGATGGGGAAATGAAAACGGCATTATACCGAGGTGTCGCCGCAAGCTTGCCCCATCCCCACCCCAGCCCTCCCCTTGAAGGAGAGGGAGCGTAACTCAAACAAGAGAAAGGAAACCCATGTCAGACCGTCACTTCGCGCACTGGCCCAAGGGCCTGCCACGGCACATGAGCGTGCCCGAGACCGACCTGTTCTACAACGTCGAAGTCTCGGCGCGCCGCTTCCCGAACAAGCCCTACCTGGTGTTCTACGACACCCAGATCACTTTCGCCGAGTTCAAGGATGAAGCGGAGCGCATCGCCGGCTGGCTGGAAAAGCAGGGCGTGAAGAAGGGCGACCGCGTGCTGCTCTATATGCAGAACAGCCCGCAGTTCGTGCTGGCCTACTACGGCATCCTGCGCGCCAACGCCGTGGTGGTGCCGGTCAATCCGATGAACATGACGACCGAGTTGCGCCATTACGTCAGTGACAGCGGCGCGACCGTGGCCATTGTGGCGCAGGACATCTACCCGCAGATGCAGCCGCTGCTCGGCGCGGGTGAAGGCCAGGGCCTGCAACAAATCCTCGTCGCGGCCTACGCCGACTATCTGAAAGCCGAGACCGACCTCAAGGTGCCCGACTTCGTCAAGGCACCGCGGCAGGCCCTCACCGAGTCTGGCGTCACGCTGTGGTCAGACGCGCTGACGCAAGAACTTCAACCCGGCCCGATCACGGTCGGTCCCGACGACCTCTGCGTGATGCCCTACACCTCGGGCACCACCGGCCATCCCAAGGGCTGCATGCACACGCACCGCACGGTGATGCACACCATGATGGCCGGCTACCAGTGGTTCGGCATCCAGCAGGACGCCGTGTATCTCGCGGTGCTGCCCTTCTTCCACGTCACCGGCATGCAAGGCAGCATGAGCGGCCCGCTGCAGGCCGGCTCCACCGTGGTGCTGCTGCCGCGCTGGGACCGCGACGCCGCAGCGCAGTGCATCGCCCGCTACGGGGTGACTTCGTTGACCGCGATCCCGACCATGGTGATCGACTTCCTGATGAACCCCAAGCTCGGCGACTACGATCTCAGTTCGATCAGCCGCATGAGCGGCGGCGGCGCCGCGATGCCGGAGGCCATCGCACAGAAGCTGCTCGACATGGGCATCACCTACGTCGAAGGCTACGGCCTCTCGGAAACCATCGCGCCATCGCACATCAACCCGCCCGACCGCGCCAAGAAGCAGTGCCTTGGCATCCCGATCTTCGACGTCGAATCGATGGTGGCCGACCCGAATACCTTCACGGAACTGCCGACCAACGAAGTCGGCGAAATCCTCACGCGCGGGCCGCAGATGTTCAAGGGCTACTGGAACAACCCCGAGGCGACGCGCAATGCCTTCGTCGAGCTCGACGGCAAGAGCTGGTTCCGTACCGGCGACCTCGGCCGCGTCGACGAGGACGGCTACTTCTTCATGGTCGATCGCCTCAAGCGCATGATCAACGCCTCCGGCTTCAAGGTCTGGCCGGCCGAGGTCGAGGCCCTGATGTACCAGCACCCGGCGATCCAGGAAGCCTGCGTGATCGGGGCGAAAGACCCGCATCGCGGCGAGACGGTGAAGGCCATCGTGGTGCTCAAGGAAGCCCAGCGCGGCAAGGTCAGCGAGCAGGAAATCGTCGCCTGGGCCCACGCCAACATGGCCGCCTACAAATCGCCGCGCATCGTCGAGTTCGTCGACTCCCTGCCCAAGTCCGCCACCGGCAAGGTGATGTGGCGCGCGCTGCAGGAGAAGGAAGCCGCCGGAGCCTGAACGCGCGCGGCGGGGCGGTAGCAATGCGGAACGAGGGACTGGAATCCGGATTTCGCCGCGCACCGAAGTGCGCCGGACGGGCTCGATGCCGTGCTGTCAGCGCCAACTCCTGGCGACCGACGAATGCCGCGCGAGCTGTTGTCGGCACTGTTACCATGGAATATTCGGAGGTCTGCTCCTGAATATCCCATCCTGTCATTTGCTACTGAGGCTCGTGGTCGATCTCGTAAGCCTCGATCAAGTCCCCAACGACCGACACCAGCGAATACAGCGGGTGCTCGCGGTCATCGCGCACAGTATCGAGTAGGGTATTGAGCAAAGCCGTCGTCAGGGCATAGTCCGCCTCGGTCTCGATGTGCGCCAGAGGCAAGGTAGACTGAAGCGCCTGCCAGGCAGGAACAACGCGATGCAAATCGATTACGGCGTTCATCATTTCCTCCATGTGTTGCGGTCGTACTCGGCGTGCGTCATCACCTGCCTGACGTAGAGCCGCCGCTTGTCGTAGTGAATGACTGCGGCAATGCGGTAGCGGTTCCCGCCAACGTCGAAGATCGTGTATCCGTCGACGTAATCCGCCGAGCCGAAGGTCTGGCGCAGCGTCGGGAATGAGGACGCTTCTACCCGCGACGCCTTCCGAAACCAGTCCTCGAGCAGGGGTCTGGATTCCGGATGAAGAGTCCAGAACTCCCGCAAGGGCCTCTTGGATATGACGCGCATGTCGCATTGTATGCGAAACCTGGTATTGCCAGCCGATACCGACCGCTGGCCAAGGTCGGCATAAAGCCATGGTCAGTTCCTGACTTATCTTGACGAACGACAAATACCGCGCGACTTCCCGTCGGTTCTACTACTATGAAACATTCGTGTTCCCGTTTTTACATCAACCCGCCCGACCGCGCCAGGAAGCAGTGTCTCGGCATCCCGATCTTCGACGTCGAATCCATGGTGGTCGATCCGAATACCTTCAAGGAACTGCCGGCCAACGAAGTCGGCGAAATCCTCACGCGCGGGCCCCAAGTGTTCAAGGGCTACTGGAACAACCCCGAGGCGACGCGCAATGCCTTCGTCGAGCTCGACGGCAAGAGCTGGTTCCGTACCGGCGACCTCGGCCGCGTCGACGAGGACGGCTACTTCTTCATGGTCGATCGCCTCAAGCGCATGATCAACGCCTCCGGCTTCAAGGTCTGGCCGGCCGAGGTCGAGGCCCTGATGTACCAGCACCCGGCGATCCAGGAAGCCTGCGTGATCGGGGCGAAAGACCCGCATCGCGGCGAGACGGTGAAGGCCATCGTGGTGCTCAAGGAAGCCCAGCGCGGCAAGGTCAGCGAGCAGGAAATCGTCGCCTGGGCCCACGCCAACATGGCCGCCTACAAATCGCCGCGCATCGTCGAGTTCGTCGACTCCCTGCCCAAGTCCGCCACCGGCAAGGTGATGTGGCGCGCGCTGCAGGAGAAGGAAGCCGCCGGAGCCTGAGGTCCCGCGGCGGCGGCGGCCGTCGCATTCCGCAAACCGCCGTACCGCCAGCGCCAACTTTCAGGGCGCCAGCGGCACGCGCTTGCCAAAATGCCGGATAAATCGTTTAATCCATTTCAAGTAGCGCTGGCTGCTGACGCTCCTTGATCGATACTTTGGACAATTACATGAATGTGCCGCTGTATATCCAACCCAAGAGACGGTATGTTTTGCGTCGTAACCGAAAGCGTTCCGTCATTTAGATCCAGCATTTCGCGTTAGGCAATCAGGTGATCGCTATGAATTCGACGAAAGAACTCCATTATCGCTACCTCATTTCGTACCTGATTTCGGCGATCATCTTATTGTTTGCGCTGGCGTATTTCGACGTTCCCGCCCTAGTCGACAAACTGTCGTTTGCACTCACGATTTCGTCGTTGGTACTTGCTGTCCTAGCAATTTTCTATACCGTTGTCTCCGCGCAAAAACAGGACCTGCAACTTACCAAGCTGATTGAAACGAACGCTAGCCTCAACAACGCGGCGAACGACATCACTTCCGCGGCTAGTGAAATGCGTACCTTTGCGCGAGAAGCACCACAGCATTTTCAATCGCTCCGCGCTACGCTTGACAACATGTCGGCCGATTTCGACACAGTTAGATCGGCACCTGCACCAGAACAACCTCAGGAAGATAAGAGCGGCGAAATACTTGCTCCGCTGAAGATTGAGCGGCCTCAGTTCTTGTGGATGTTCGGAAAATTGCAGTTTACTGCCATGGCTGTGCTGTACCTATTTGTTCAATCGTCTCGGAAGAACCGCATCATCGAGTCTGATGTGTTCGAAAAGCTGGACCTATTGTCGTATCAGTATGCGATAGGCGTGTTGAACGGACTTGAAGCAACTGGAATCATCTCGTTCAAACTGCACAAGGGCGCTATTGTTCCCGTGAAATGTATTGATGTCGTTTGGAAGGAAATTGCGAGCCAAATAGAAACTGTTCAATCAGTCGTCAGTCCCGCCGCGGCACATAGGCTCCGTACCTTGGTCTCCAACATCGATGCACATCTCAATCCATAGACTGCCATAGGGGTCGGAGACATTTGATCTTCTGAGCATTAACAATAGGCGGCAGACCACGCTTTTCCGAACCGGAGTGAAATCATGAAACGCAAGGTCTACATCGAAACATCTGTCATTAGCTACCTGACCGCTCGCCCGAGCGATGATTCGATCAAGTCGGCATGCCAGCAGATCACTCGGCTATGGTGGGCTTCGGGGCGTGAGTCGGTCTTGGCATTTATTTCGCCTTATGTTGTTGAGGAAGCGAGTGCCGGGACCCGATAGCCGCCTCGGAGCGCATAGAGGCATTGCGGATGATTCCCGTGTTGCCCAATGCCCCTGAAATTCTTGATCTGGCGAAATTTCTCTTGCTCGGCGGTGGTCTACCGCCAAAGGCAAGGCTCGACGCGTTGCATATCGCGAGCGCGGCGTATCATGAAATCGATGTCCTGCTGACCTGGAATTGCACCCATATCGCCAATCCGGCGAAGCTGCCGGTAATGCGCGGTTTGTGCGCTGCCAAAGGTTACACGCTGCCAGAACTCGTTACACCCTTTGAATTGATGGAGACCTTCGAATGAACGCCACCACACCTTGGCACGATCCGATCGTCGCGGAAATTCATGCGGCGCGCGAACAGCTTGCGGATCAGTATCACGACGACCTGCTCGCTTACTCAAAGGCAGCAGAGGCCCGCTGCCAGGCTTTGGGTTTGACCATGGCGGAAGATCAGCACAAAACGAAAACCGCGCCCCCGAGTCGTGGAACTGCCCATCCAGCCTGAGGCCGAGTTTGAGCTTGGAAGAGGTGATATCCGTTTTTTCGATGATTCGCCAATGTTGCGGCCTGAAACGCGCCGAGCACCGGGATTCGCCGCCCCGCCAACACTGACTTCCGTAACGTTCCGGCAACGCCACCGTCATCCGCCTTTTCCATACTGGTGCTATGGTGAGGTCGTGCAGCGACCAAAAGAGGTGCAATCATGGCAGCGACAGCCGCTCAACCCAGGGTAAAGATCATCGGCGCCAACGGCGAAATTTCGCTCGGCAAGCAATTCGCCGGGAGGCAGGTGCTCGTCGAGGAGAAGGAACCGGGCGTCTGGCTGGTGAGGACCGCCACGGTGATTCCCGACAACGAACGCTGGCTGCACGAAGCTCAGTCGGCAGCCCAACTCCAGGAGGCGCTGGCCTGGGCGCAAAGCAATCCGCCGACCGACCGCAAGGCCGCTGCCGTGCTGGAGAAGCTTCGTGGCAAAGGCTGAGATCGAGGCGACGGACCACGACGCCACTTACGGCAGGAAGTAGGTTCCACCGTTGACCGTATCCAGGGGCATTGGGGAACACGATTTCCTGCCGTGATTTCAGGCGTTGCCAACGAATAGAGAAAGCACATGGGAACCGGGACAGCTATCCGCAATGAAACCGATGCCGATGCCGGCGCCATTGCCGACCTCACTATCGCGGCATTCAGCACGCTGCCGATCAGCAATCACACGGAGCAGTTCATCATTGCCGCGCTGCGCGCCGCCAAGGCTCTGACGGTTTCGCTCGTGGCCGAGATCGACGGGCGCGTCGTTGGACATATAGCGTTTTCCCCAGTGGCGATGTCCGACGGTTCTTCGGCTTGGTACGGACTGGGACCCGTATCGGTCCTGCCCGAATACCAACGGCAGGGGATAGGCGGGGCCTTGATACAGGAGGGCCTGTCGCGGCTGAAGAAGCTTGGCGCCCGGGGATGCTGCCTGGTGGGGCATCCGGATTACTACCGGCGTTTCGGATTCGAGAACACCCGGGGGCTCGGCCTCGAAGGGGTTCCACAGGACGTCTTCTTTGTCATGTCGTTCGACGGACGCATGCCGCAGGGCAGCGTCGAGTTCCACGAGGCGTTCAAGGCGGCTGGCTAGCGTGGATGGCGGACTGAAGTCCGCCCTACGGTCCGCCCTACAACGGAAAACACGCCGCCGTCCCGCCAGCGCCAACTCTTGACCAGCGCGCGTCAGCGCAGCAGCAGCAGATAGCCCTGGGGCAGGTTGGCGTCGTCGATCAGCAGGGATATCTGCAGCTCGGCATGGTAGTTGTCCTGGCCCACGGTCCAGTCCAGCGCCTGGCTGTGGACGCGGCCGTCGCGCAGGGCGCCGGGCAGCAGGATCTCGGTGCAGCCCGGCCAGCCGAGGCGCGTCAGCACTTCGCGCAGGTCGCGGCCCGGCGTGGCGAAGTCCTGCAGCTTGGGCATCGCGGCGACCGCCGGGTTGCAGTAGGCGATGCGGCAGGCCCGGTCGGTGGCGACCACCGCGGTGCCGGTCGCGGAACGCAGGATGTTTTCCAGCACCTGTTTCTGGTCGACCACGGCCTGCCGGCTTTCGAGCACTTCCTCCTGGCGCTGCAGCATGTCCTTGAGATAGCTGACGTACTGCCCTTCGAGGCCGCTGACGACCTCATGGTGGGTCAGCACGCCGCACACGCTGCCGTTGGCGTCGACCACCGCCAGGCGCCGGATGTGGGCCTGGTCCATGGTCTTCACCGCATCGTGCAGCAGGTCGGCCTGCTTCACGGTCCTGACCGGCTTGCTCATGGTCTCGGCCAGCGAGAGGCGCTCGGGGTTCTCATGCAAATGGCACAGGCGCACGATGTCGCGCTCGGTCAGCACGCCCAGCGGGCGGCACGCCGCATCGACCGCGAACACGCAGCTATGGCGGCCCTGGTCCATCAGCGCGACCACCTCGGCGACGCTGGCGGTTTCCGGCAGCAGGCCGACCTCGGCGGCCATCGCGCCGCCGACGTCGTGGAAGCGCATGTAGTACTCGACGCCGAAATCGCGCAGGATGTCGCCTTCGCTGACCACGCCGACCAGCAGGCCCTCGGCGTCGGTCACGGCGATATGGCGGATGCGGCGGCTGCTCATCAGGTGATAGACATCCATGCAGTTCTCGGTCTGCTCCACGGTCACCACCGGCGCCTGCATCAGGTCGGCGCAACTCAGGCCCTGCAGCCCGCCGACGCGGTGCAGGTTGCGCACCACGTCGCGTTCGGTGACGATGCCCAGGGTCAGCCGTTCCTCGATCACCAGCACCGAGCTGACCGATTTGCGATGCATCAGCTCCAGCACCTGGGCCGCGGAGAAATCGGTGCTGACCTCGCATACCGTGCGGATCATCAATTCGGAAATCGGTTTCTGGTTCGTGTCCATCGGTGGATTGGTCCTTTCAAGGCGGGCACGGGAATCCGCGACTCCGGCCGGCAGGGGGGCAGTATCCCCGGCGCTCAAATTCAAGTCAATCGGCGGTGCGCCAGCGCCAACTTTCATTAGACTACGGCGTCCCAGCCCCGAATTCACCGCGATGTCCCTGCCCCCCGCGATACTCCTGACCGGCCCCACCGCCAGCGGCAAGACCGCGCTGGCTTTCGAGCTGGCGACGCGCTTTCCCTGCGACATCGTCAGCGTCGATTCGGCGCAGGTGTTCCGCGACATGAACGTCGGCACCGCCAAGCCCGATGCGGCGACGCTGGCGCGTTTTCCGCACCGCCTGATCGACCTGATCACGCCCGAGGAGCGCTACTCGGCGGCGGCGTTCCGCAGCGATGCGCTGCGCGAAATGGCGGCGATCACGGCGGCCGGGCGCATTCCGCTGCTGGTCGGCGGCACCATGCTCTACGTCAAGGCCTTGCGCGAAGGCCTGGCCGACCTGCCGCAGGCCAATGCGGAACTGCGCGCCGCGATCGACGCCGAAGCCGCCGATCGCGGATGGCCGGCGCTGCATGCCGAGCTGGCGCGGCTCGACCCGGACACCGCGGCGCGCCTGAAACCGGGCGATGCCCAACGCATCCAGCGCGCCCTCGAAGTGTTGCGCCTGACCGGGCGTACCCTGGGCAGTTTCTTCGCCGCACAGCAAGCGCAGGCCCTGCCCTGCCGCCTGCTGGCGCTGGCGCTGGTACCGGGCGACCGCAGCGTCCTGCACCGGCGCATCGAGCAGCGCTTCGATGCCATGCTGAATGCCGGCCTGGTCGAGGAGGTCCTCGGCCTGCGCGCAAAGTACCGGCTCGACGGCGGCCTGCCCTCGATGCGCTGCGTCGGCTATCGCCAGGTCTGGGACATGCTGGAAGGAAATCTGCCGCGCGCCGAACTACGCGATCGCGGCGTCTTCGCCACGCGCCAGTTCGCCAAACGGCAGCTGACCTGGCTCAAGAGCATGGGTGACTTGCAGACCGTCGATCCGCTGGCCGCAGACCCGGCGGCGGCGGTGCTGGCGGCCGTCGCCGCCCACCTGCAATAGTTGGCGCTGGCAATACGGCGTTATGTAGGGCCGGGTTCAGTCGGCCAGATTACGATGGCGCTGTAGGGCCGACTTCAGTCGGCCGGATTACGATGGCGGACTGAAGTCCGCCCTACGCCGCCGACTAGACGACGACGGTCTGCGCCTGTCCGGCGCCGCGCGCGGCGATGTGGCCGAGCAGATAGACCTGCTCGCCGGCGGCTGCCAGCAGTTGCATCGCCGATCCGGCATCGGCCTCGGCGACGATCACCACCATGCCGATGCCGCAGTTGAAGACCCGGTGCATTTCGGCGTCGGCCACCTGGCCTTCGCGCTGCAGCCACTGGAACAGCGGCGGCAGCGGCCACTGGCCGCGTTCGATGATCGCGGTCAGATGCCCGCCGAGCACGCGCGGTATGTTCTCGGTGAGGCCGCCGCCGGTGATATGCGCCATGCCTTTCACCGGCATCGCCTGGATCAGCGCCAGCAGCGGCTTGACGTAGATGCGCGTCGGCGCCATCACCGCGTCCTGCAGCGGCACGCCGCCGATTTTCAGCGCGGCGCCGGGCTGCGCCCGCTCGATGATGCGGCGGATCAGCGAATAGCCGTTGGAATGGGCGCCGGAGGAAGCCAGGCCGAGCACCACGTCGCCCGGCCGGATCGATCTGCCGTCGATGATGGCTGACTTCTCCACGGCGCCCACGGCGAAGCCGGCCAGGTCGTATTCGCCTTCCGGGTACATGCTCGGCATCTCGGCCGTCTCCCCGCCGATCAGCGCGCAGCCGGCCAGTTCGCAGCCGCGGGCAATGCCTTCGATCACCGTCGCCGCAGTATTCACGTCGAGTTTGCCGCAGGCGAAGTAGTCGAGGAAGAACAGCGGCTCGGCGCCCTGCACCAGGATGTCATTGACGCTCATCGCCACCAGGTCCTGGCCGACGGTGTCGTGGCGGTTCCACTGGAAAGCCAGCTTGAGCTTGGTGCCGACGCCGTCGGTGCCGGAAACCAGCACCGGATCGCGGTACTTCTTCGAAATCTCGAACAGCGCGCCGAAACCGCCGATGCCGGCCAGCACTTCCGGCCGCATGGTGCGCTTCGCCGCCGGCTTGATGCGTTCGACCAGGGCATCGCCGGCATCGATATCCACACCGGCATCGCGGTAAGTGAGCGGGGATGATGAAGAGGTGGAGGCAGTCAAGATGAAATCCTTGAAGTAGCGGGCGGAATGAGCGGGAGGGACGCGGTTTGCCGCCGGATCGGCGATAATTCGCGCTGCCAAATATAGCGAAGCTGCGAATTTTACCGGAAATGACCGCGCCGCCAGAAGCCAAGCACAGCGACCGCCTGCAAACCACCCTATGGGTCGCGGCCGGCCTGGCGGTCCTCGCGCTGCTGTATGCGCTGTCGCCGATCCTGACGCCTTTCCTGCTGGCCGGCATCCTCGCCTATATCTGCAATCCCGTGACCGATCGCATCGCGCGCGCCGGCGTGCCGCGCCTGCTGGCCGTGGTGCTGGTGATCCTGGCGCTGGCCGCGCTGGGCGCCGGCCTGATCCTGATCATCCTGCCGCTGCTCTACGAGGAAGCCGCGGTGCTCGCCGCACGCGCGCCCGAGGCGCTGGCGCTGGCCAACGAAAAGCTGGCGCCCTGGCTGCGGCAGAACTTCGGCATCCGGCTGCGCTTCGATTCCGCCTCGCTGCAGAAGCTCGCCGCCGGCAACTGGGACACCGTGCAGGTGATCCTCGAACGCATCTACGGCTCGCTCAAGATCGGCGGCGTGGCCCTGGTCGGCCTCGCGGTGAACCTGATGCTGGCCCCGGTGGTGCTGTTCTACCTGCTGCTCGACGGCGACGGCATGACGCAGCGCCTGGCCGGCATCATCCCGCGCCCCTGGCACGCCAAGCTGATCGCGGTGGCCACCGACATCGACGCCGTGCTCTCGCAATACCTGCGCGGCCAGATCCTGGTCATGGCCATCCTCGCCGCCTACTACTGCATCGCCCTGTGGCTGGCCGACATTCCCTCGGCGCTGTCGATCGGCGTCGTCACCGGCCTGCTGATTTTCATCCCCTATCTCGGCTATGCCACCGGCCTGATCCTGGCGCTCTTGGTCGCCGCGCTGCAGTTCGCCGGCTGGGGGCCGATCGTCGCCGTGCTGATCGTGTATGGCATCGGCCAGTTGCTGGAAAGCTTCGTGCTCACGCCCTTCCTGGTCGGCGAACGCATCGGCCTGCATCCACTGGCGGCGATCTTCGCGCTGATGGCCTTCGGCCAGCTGTTCGGCTTCTTCGGCGTGCTGGCCGCGCTGCCGGCCTCGGCCGCGCTGCTGGTCGGCCTGCGCGAAGTGCGCACGCTGTATCTGGCCAGCGGTTTCTACCAGGGGCGCTGAATGGAAACGCCGCAACGCCAGTTGCTGCTCGACCTCAAGCCCGAGCAGCCGCCGACGCTGAACAACTTCGTCACCGGCGCCAACGGCGAACTGCTGCGGCGCCTGCGCAACCTCTGCGAAACGCACAGCTTCGACGCGCTGTACATCTGGGGGCCGCCGGGCAGCGGCAAGAGCCACCTGCTGGCCGCCGCCGCCGCGTGCGCGAGCGAGCAACGCCCCGTTAAGCATCTGCAGGGCGCGCAAGCCGGGGACGAACTGTCGCCCGCCCCAGGCAGCCTGCTGGTGATCGACGACGTGCAGCAGCTCGGGCCCGAGGCGCAGATCGCACTGTTCCGCGCCTTCAATGCCGCGCGCTTCCTTGGCCTGGCCCTGCTGCTGGCCGGCAACGAACCCCCGCTGCGCCTGACGCTGCGCGAAGACCTGCGCACCCGCATCGGCCAGACCCTGATCTACGAAATCCAGTCGCTGTCGGACGAGGAAAAAGCCGCCGCGCTATGGCGCCATGCCATCGAGCGCGGCATGCTGATGGATGCCGGCGTGGTGCACTACCTGCTGCGCCACGGCCGCCGCGACCTGCCCTCGCTGATGGCCATGCTCAACAACCTCGACCGCGCCTCGCTGGAACAGAAACGCCCACCCACGCTGCCCCTGCTGCGCGAGTTGATGCAAACTTCACTCGACCTGGAAAAATCATGAACGACATATCCCCCACCCCCTTTTCCGAGAAAAGGGGTGACTACGGCTCGCTACGCTCGCAGGCTTTCGGAGCGGCTGCCTTGGGGCGGCCCGGCGGACAGCCATGAAACTCGCCCTCTTCGACCTCGACAACACCCTGCTCTCCGGCGATTCGGATTTCGAATGGGCGCAATTCCTGATCGGCAAAGGCGTGCTCGACCGCGAGGTGCATGAAGCACGCAACCTCGAATTTTTCGAGCAATACAAGGCCGGCACGCTGGACATCCATGTCTTCCTCGATTTCCAGCTGGCCCCGCTGTCGCGCCATGCCCGCAGCGAGCTCGACGCCTGGCACGAAGAATTTCTCGCCACGCGCATCCGGCCGCAGATCAGCGCCGCGGCGCGCGCGCTGGTGGCGAAGCACGCCGCGGCCGGCGACCTGCTGGCCATCGTCACCGCCACCAATAGCTTCGTCACCGGGCCGATCGCCCGCGAGTTCGGCATCCCGCATTTGATCGCGACGATACCGGCGCAGGAGAACGGCCGCTTTACCGGCCAGCCGCGCGGCACGCCCTCGTTCCGCGAAGGCAAGATAAGCCGCGTCGAGGCCTGGCTGGAATCGCTCGGCCTGTGGCTCGGCAGCTTCGAGCAAAGCTGGTTCTACAGCGATTCGCACAACGACCTGCCACTGCTGGAAAAAGTCACGCATCCGGTGGCGGTCGACGCCGACGCCACGCTGGCGCAAGCCGCCGCCCAGCGCGGTTGGCCGCAGATCAGCCTGCGCGTCTAGCGCCGTTCGCCAGGCTGCGACCGCCGCGCCAAGGGTTTGCCAACAGCGGCGCCCGATTCGGGTATACTCCGCCCCCTGCAAACGGCGGGGAACTCACGTTCATCGCCGCTTTCGGAGACGTGGCCGAGTGGTCGAAGGCACGCCCCTGCTAAGGGCGCATCTGGGCAAAACCTGGATCCAGGGTTCGAATCCCTGCGTCTCCGCCAGTGAATCAGACAGAACGCCCCTTTCGGGGCGTTTTGTTTTTCGGCCCATACTCCTGCCCATACCCCCGCATCGGAAGCGGGATCGGTCGGCAAGATCAGACCGGGGTAATTGCGCAAGACCGACCAATGGGCATGCCGGGCGTTATCTCCGCAAGGATGGGTCGATATACGTCGTTGACGTATAATGAGTCCAATGCTGACGATTGTCGAAACCCCGACATTTTCCCGCCTTTGGCCCCATTACTGGACCGAAGACGAGCGCGGTGAGTTTGCTGCATGGCTGTCGGAGAATCCCGCGGCTGGCGATGTCGTTCGCAAGTCCGGCGGTGTTCGAAAGCTTCGCTGGACGCGTACCGGATCGGGGAAGTCCGGCGGCGTTCGCGTTGTTTATTTCAACCGCCTGGCAAACGGTGAAATCTGGCTGCTGTTCATGTATGCGAAAGCGGAACTCGATTCCATTGCGGGCGAGGTTCTCCGGGAGATGAAGAATGAAATCGAAAAAGCCATTGACTGACGAAGCTCTGCAGGCCTTCGAGTCCTCGCTTGATATCGCTGCGGAATTGCGCAAGTCGGTCAAGGAAATGATTGCCAAAAAGGGAAGCAAGGTCGAGGTTTCCCAGGTTGTCTCTGCCCGGATCAAATCTGGCCTTAGTCAGTCGCAGTTTGCAGAACTGCTTGGGGTTTCGGTACGAACTCTTCAGGAATGGGAACAGGGGCGCCGCTCGCCTTCAAAGGCTGCTCAGACCCTGATTACCATCGCTGAGCGTCGCCCGGAGGTGCTGAGGGAAGTCGCCGCTGCAGGGTAGCCAGTTTGTGTGCATACCTGCTGGCCCTCCAGCCAATCAGACAGAACGCCCCTTTCGGGGCGTTTTGTTTTTGCAGCCGGCCATGTGCCCGCCAACGCCTCGCCCAATTTGAATTTGCCCTGGCATTGCTTTACTACTAAACTAATTTGTCGGGCAAGTGCCGCAAGATCGGCGCGGCTCCCGCGAGCTGGCCATAACCGCCTTGCTGGGCATGAAACGCCTGGATATCGCGACTTTGCAAAGCGCCTTTGACGGCGGCTGATCCCGCCCGACGACAACCAGTGGAGGACCTGCCATGGCCCGCGTCAGCACCTACCTCAATTTTCCGCGTTCGACCGAAGCGGCTTTCGAGTTCTATCGATCGGTCTTCGGCACCGAATTCGCGATGCCCATCGCCCGCTTCAAGGACATTCCCGCCGCGCCCGGCCAGCCGCCGCTGGCCGAGGCCGACAAGGAACTCGTGATGCATGTCGAATTGCCGATTCTGGGCGGGCACGTCCTGATGGGCACCGACGCGCCGGAGTCGATGGGCTTCACGGTGAAGTCCGGCAACAACATGTACATCAATCTCGAACCCGATACGCGTGCCGAAACCGACCGTCTGTTCGCCGCGCTTTCGACCGGCGGCGTGGTCGAGATGCCGCTGCAGGAAATGTTCTGGGGCGGCTATTTCGCCAGTCTCGTCGATTGTTTCGGCATCCACTGGATGCTCAACTGCGTCAGCAAGACCTGAGCCGCCGCTTGGCGGCGCCGTGTCGCCAGCGCCAACTCTGCGGCCCGGCGACAACCTGCCGAATGCACACGCGGCCTCCGGTGGTCGATGCGAGCGGACCTCGGCGGCCGGGTTGGTTGGCGCTGTAAGGCCGTTGTAGGGCCGACTTAAGTCGGCCGGATTGCGATGGCGGACTGAAGTCCGCCCTACAAGTCCGCCCTACGGCCCATCCCGATGAAACGGTCATTTCGCCGGCAACCCGGCCGTCAACCCAACTGAGCGTCGGTGCGCGCGAGGGCCAGCAGCGCATCGCGCACCACGGGCTTGAGTTGTGCTTCCTCGGCGGTGCCGAGGGACTTCAGGATCTCGACGCGCATGCGCGGGTCCCAGGTGCGCCGCAGATGGGTGGCGACGTCGGCGACGGCCTGCTGGCGATCCGGCATGGCCTCGAAAAAGGCGCCGATCCGGTTGGCCATTTTGATCAAGTTGTCGCGCTTCATACGGCGTGTTCCGCCATCGTTCCGGTATAGACCACGCAGGCCTCCTGGCGCAGGAATCCGACCAGGGTCAGGTTGATCTTTTCTGCCAGGCGCACCGCGGCCGCCGTCGGCGCCGACACCGCGGCGAGGGTGCCGGCGCCCAGTGCCGCGGCCTTCTGCACCATCTCGAAGCTGGCGCGGCTGGTGATCACCAGCGCGCCTGCGCCGGGGACGCCTCCCATGCGCGCCAGCGCGCCGAGCGTCTTGTCCAGCGCGTTGTGGCGGCCGACGTCCTCGCGCACGTAATCGATGCTGCCGTCGCGGTCGACGCAGCAGGCGGCATGGGTGGCGCCGGTGGCCTGTTGCAGGATCTGCTGCAGCGGCAGGCTGCGCATGCCGGCGTACAGCGCGGCCAGCGGAAACGGCGCGGCCTGCGGCAGCGGCGACAGCACACGCTGCACCTGGTCGAGGCTTTCGACCCCGCACAGGCCGCAGCCGGTGCGCCCCGTGAGGCTGCGGTGATGCGCCTTGAGGCGGGCGAAGGCGTCGCCGGCGATCTCGATCTGCAGCGTGATGCCGGCCGCCGAGTCGCTGACGCCGATGTCGAAAATATCCTGGCGGCGCGCCACGATGCCTTCGGTCAGGCTGAAGCCGACGGCGAAATCCTCGAGGTCGGCCGGGGTCGCCAGCATCACCGCGTGGCTGATGCCGTTGTACTCGAAGGCGACCGGAATCTCCTCGGCCAGGTCGTCGGGCCGGCTCGCGCCGTCGCGCCACACCGGGCGCTGGACCACGGGTTTCATACAGGCTTCATGCGGACTTCATGCACCGGACTGCCGCGAGACCTGCACCGCGGTGACCTTGTACTCGGGGCAGTTGGTGGCCCAGTCCGAGTTGTCGGTGGTGACCACGTTGGCGCCCGATTCCGGAAAATGAAATGTCGTGTAGACCACGCCCGGCTGCACCCGCTCGGTGACGGTCGCCGGCAGCACGGTCTTGCCGGCGCGCGACTCGACGCCGACCCGGTCGCCCTCGCGGATGCCGCGCTCCTCGGCATCGTGCGGATGGATTTCGAGCAGGTCGGCGGCATAAAAGTTGGTGTTGGCGGTACGGCGAGTCTGGGCGCCGACGTTGTACTGCGAGAGCACGCGGCCGGTGGTCAGCAGCAGCGGGAAGCGTCGTGTGACCTTCTCGTCGGTCGGCACGTACTGGGTGATCAGGAAGCGGCCCTTGCCCCCGCGTAAACCGGCGAACTCATTGACGTGCATGGTCGGCGTGCCCTCCGGTGCATCGTCGTTGCAGGGCCACTGCAGGCTGCCGGCGCGTTCCAGCTTGGCGTAGCTGACGCCGGCGAAGGTCGGCGTCAGGCGCGCGATCTCGTCCATGATGTCGGATGGCCCGTCGTAGTGCATCTCGTAACCCAGCGCCTTGGACAGAGCCAGCGTCACTTCCCAGTCGGCCATGCCGGCCAGCGGCGCCATGACGCGGCGCACGCGCGAGATGCGGCGCTCGGCGTTGGTGAAGGTGCCGTCCTTTTCGAGGAAGGAAGCGCCCGGCAGAAAGACATGGGCATACTTGGACGTCTCGTTGAGGAACAGGTCCTGCACCACCACGCATTCCATGGCCGACAGCGCGGCCGTGACGTGCTGCGTGTCGGGATCGGACTGCGCCGGGTCTTCGCCCTGGCAGTAGAGGCCGAGGAAGGAGCCGTCCTGCGCCGCCTCGAACATGTTGGGTATGCGCAGGCCCGGCTCGGACTGTATTTCGACGCCCCAGTCGCGCTCGAACATCTCGCGCGTGGCGGCGTCGGAGACATGGCGATAGCCGGGCAATTCGTGCGGAAAGCTGCCCATGTCGCAGGAGCCCTGCACGTTGTTCTGCCCGCGCAGCGGATTGACGCCGACGCCTTCGCGGCCGAGGTTGCCGGTGGCCATGGCAAGGTTGGCGATGGCGATCACGGCGGTGGAGCCCTGCGAGTGCTCGGTGACGCCAAGGCCGTAGTAGATCGCCGCGTTGTCGGCCGTCGCATACAGGCGCGCCGCGGCGCGCACCGCCGCCGCCGGCACGCCGCTGGCGGCCTGCAGCGCCTCGGGCGAATTCGCCGGGCGCATGACGAACTCGCGCCAGTCGGCGAAGGCCTTGGCTTCGCAGCGCTCGGCGACGAAGGCCTCATCGACCAGGCCCTCGCTCACGATCACATGCGCCATGGCCGAGAGTACCGCGACATTGGTGCCGGGCCGGAGTTTCAGGTGATGTTCGGCCTTGATATGCGGCGAACTCACCAAATCGATCTCGCGCGGGTCGATCACGATCAGCCGCGCGCCCTCACGCACGCGTCGCTTGAGGCGTGAGGCGAACACCGGATGGGCATCGCTCGGGTTGGCGCCGAGCACGACGATGACATCGGCCTGCTCGACCGACTTGAAGGTTTGCGTCCCGGCCGACTCGCCCAAGGTTTGCTTGAGCCCGTAGCCGGTCGGCGAATGACAGACGCGGGCGCAGGTATCGACGTTGTTGTTGCCGAATGCCGTGCGCACCAGCTTCTGCACCAGGTAGTCCTCTTCGTTGGTGCAGCGGCTGGAAACGATGGCGCCGATGGCATTGCGGCCATGCGCTTGCTGGATGCGGCGGAACTCGCGCGCGGTGTGCGCCAGCGCTTCGTCCCACGACACCTTGCGCCAGGGATCGCTGATCCTGGCCCGAATCATGGGCTTGGTGATGCGGTCCGGATGCGTGGCGTAACCCCAGGCGAAGCGGCCCTTGACGCAGGCGTGGCCTTCGTTGGCGCGGCCGTCTTTCCAGGGGACCATGCGTACCACTTCGGCACCCTTCATCTCGGCGCGCAGGCCGCAGCCGACGCCGCAATAGGCGCAGGTGGTGGTCACGCTGTGCTCGGCCTGGCCTTTTTCGATGACGGTCTTTTCCATCAGCGTCGCGGTCGGACAGGCCTGCACACAGGCGCCGCAGGAAACGCAATCGGACTCCAGAAAACTCTCGCCCTGCCCCGCCGTGACCCGCGAGCCGAAGCCGCGCCCGGCGATGGTCAGCGCAAACGTGCCCTGCTGCTCCTCGCAGGCGCGCACGCAGAGGTTGCAGACGATGCACTTGCCGGGGTCGTAGCTGAAGTAGGGATTCGACTCGTCCCTGACGACCTCGCTGTAATGGTTCTCGCCGGCGCCGTAGCGCACTTCGCGCAGGCCGACCACGCCGGCCATGGTCTGCAGTTCGCAGTTGCCGTTGGCGGAGCAGGTCAGGCAGTCCAGCGGGTGATCGGAGATGTAAAGCTCCATGACGTTGCGCCGCAGTTTCGCCAGTTGCGGCGACTGGGTGCGCACCTTCATGCCGGCTTCGGCCGGCGTGGTGCAGGAAGATGGATAGCCCTTGCGGCCCTCGATCTCGACCAGACAGAGGCGGCAGGAGCCGAAAGGCTTGAGGATGTCGGTAGCGCAGAGCTTGGGAATCATCACGCCGGCTTCGGCGGCGGCGCGCAGCAAGGAGGTGCCGGCCGCCACGTCGACGGCGATGCCGTCGATCTCCAGCCTCACCGTTACCTGCCCGCGAAGCGGAGTCCCAGGTACGCAGAGCGAGCCAGCGCCAACTCTTGGCGTACCGAAATCGATTGTCTGCGGAGCGTTCATGTGCGTTTGTCTCCGAAATCCTCGGGAAAGTGCCGCAACGCCGACAGCACAGGAATCGGCGTCATGCTGCCCATGGCGCACAGCGAGCCCTGCGTCATGGTCTCGCACAGTTCTTCCAGCAGCGCGATCTGCCGAGTATCACCGGCGCGGATGCGGTCGATGACTTCGACGCCGCGCGTCGAGCCGATGCGGCAGGGCGTGCATTTGCCGCAGGATTCGATGGCGCAGAACTTCATCGCGTAGCGCGCCTGTCGCGCCAGATCCACGGTGTCGTCGAAGGCGACGATGCCGCCATGGCCCAGCCCGGCGCCGTCAAGGGCGGCGAAGGCCTCGTAGTCGAGCACGGTGTCGAATTGCGAGGCCGGCAGATAGGCACCCAGCGGCCCGCCGACCTGCACCGCGCGTAGCGGCCGGCCCGAGCGCGAGCCGCCGCCGAAATCGTAAAGCAGATTGCGCAGCGTGAGGCCGAAGGGCACTTCGACCAGGCCGCCGTACTTGATGTTGCCGGCAAGCTGGAAGGGCAGCGTGCCGCGCGAACGGCCGCAGCCGAGCTCGCGGTAGGCCGCGGCGCCCCGCGCCAGGATGTCGGGCACGCTGGCCAGGGTGATCATGTTGTTGATCAGCGTCGGCCGGCCGAACAGCCCGCTGATCGCCGGCAGCGGCGGCTTGGCGCGGACGATACCGCGCTTGCCTTCGAGGCTTTCCAGCAGCGCGGTTTCCTCGCCGCAGACGTACGACCCGGCGCCCTTGCGCACTTCAACTTTGAAATCGCCGAGAAAGTCACCGGCCCCGGCCAGCGCCGCATTCAGCGCGTCGACCGCATGCGGGTATTCGGAGCGGACATAGATGTAGCCCTGCGTGGCACCGACCGCAAGGCCGGCGATGGCCATGCCTTCGAGCAGGCAGTAGGGATCGCCCTCCATCAGCATGCGATCCGAATAGGTGCCGGAGTCGCCTTCGTCGGCATTGCAGACGATGTACTTCTGCGCGGCCGGCGTCGCCAGCACGGTGCGCCATTTGATGCCGGCCGGAAAGGCCGCGCCGCCGCGGCCGCGCAGGCCGGACTCGGTCACGGCATCGACGATCGCGGCCGGCGCCATGGCCCGCGCGCGGCGCAGACCCTCGCCGCCGCCGCAGGCGATGTAGTCCACCAGCGAACGCGGGTCGACAACCCCGATGCGCCGGCAGGCCAGGCGCTGCTGGCGCGCCAGCCAGGGAATTTCGTCCGTCGGCCCAAGGCACAGCGCGTGGGCACCGCCGGCCAGGAAACCCGCGGCGAACAATCCAGGCACGTCGGCCGCCACGACCGGGCCATAGGCGATGCGCCCACGCGGCGTGGCAACCTCGACCAGCGGCTCCAGCCAGACCATGCCGCGTGTACCGTTGCGCACCAGGCGCAGGGCGATGCCGCGCCGCGCCGCCTCGACGGCAATCGCGGCGGCCACGGCATCGGCGCCCAGTGCCAGCGCCGCCGCGTCGCCCGGCACGAAGATCGTGGTTCTCGCGATCGCCTTTCCTGCCCCGCGCACCAGCGGCAGGGTCGAGGTCGATTCGCCCACGGACTCCGTGGTGATGGTTTCCACCTTCACGCTGCGGCCTCCAGCGCGGCGAGCAGCGCGTCGAATTTTTCGGGCGTGACCTGCGCATGCAGCGTCGTCTCGTCGATCTGCAGCGCGGGGCCACAGGCGCACAGGCCGAGGCAGTACACCGGTTCGAAACTCAGCTCGCTGCCGGCAAGCCGCGTCCGCGCATGCTCGGCCAGCGCCTGGCCGCCCACCGCCTGGCAGGCCTCGGCGCAGCAGACGCGGACCACGTGGCGACCCGGCGGGGTCTGGCGGAAGTGGGCGTAGTAGCTGATCACGCCATGGATTTCGGCGCGCGAAAGATTGAGATCCCTGGCGATCAGCGGCACGGCTTCGGGCGGGATGAAGCCCAGCGCGTCCTGGATCCCGTGCAGGATCGGCAGCAGCGCGCCGGGCCGTAGCCGGTGCGCCTCGATGATGGATGCGACGGTGACCAAGCTTTCCATGCGACTTTGTACTCCGCCCGCGGCGAAAGCGAAAGCGGGAAAAACCGAAGGCCTATGTGGGTTTTTCGAACGTCTCGGCCAGGGCCCGCGCCTCGGCGATCAGCGAGGCAACCATGGGCGGCTGCGGTTCGCGCGCCAGGGTGACGAGACCGGTCGCCCAATCGACTGCCGGCTCGACCAGCTCGATCGCGACCACCCCCGGCGGCGTGCCGACCTGTTCCAGCACGCTGCGCGGCACGATCGACGACCAGTGGCCGGAACCGACATGAGCCAGGATGCTGACGATCGAATTGGTCTCCAGCATCGGCGTGACGCCAGCGCCAACTCTCGCGAACACCGCGTCTATGGTCTTGCGGTTCTGCATGTCGGGCGTCAGCAGGCACAGCGGCACCGTCGCCGCCTCGGCCCAGCGCACCGCCTCGCGCCCGGCGAAGCGGCCGGCGGCGCCGGTCAGCAGCACGTGGCGCTCGCGCCAGATCGGCACGATGTCGAAACCGGGGACCTGCGCCGATTCGACATAGACGATGCCGGCATCGAGTTCGAAGCGGCGCAGGCGGGCCAGGATTTCGTCGGTGGCCAGCGACAGCACCTCGGCCGTGACATGCGCGTGGCGCCGCGCAAACGACGCGGTCAGCGCCGCGACCACGGTCAGCGCGGTCGGGATCACGCCCAGCCGCAGGCGGCCGGTGAGGCCGTCGCGCAGCGTCGCCAGTTCCTGCTTGAGGCCCTCGGCGCTGGCGGCCATGCGCTGGGCGTACTCGACCACGCTGCGCCCCTCGGGCGTCAGCCCGGCGAATTGCTGGCCGCGCTCGACCACGGCGACGCCAAGCTCCGTTTCCAGATCGCGGATCGCCGCCGAGAGCGTCGAGGGCGAGACATGGCAGGCCGCCGCCGCGCGACCGAAATGCTTCTCGCGCGCCAGGGCGATCAGGTAGAGGTATTTGCGGGAAATCATCGGGCCGCGCCAGTCCTTGGGCAATCGCCAATCTTCGCATCTTTCCCCCGGCTCCCGCCAGAGGCCCGCTGCAAAACCGGTTTCCGGCTACACTTCGGCAAAAACCGGGAGGTGCGAGATGAGCGAAGTCATCGTCATCGGCGGCGGGATTGCGGGGATCTGCGCCGCGCTGGAACTGCTCGACGCCGGACGCCGCGTGCTGCTGCTGGAACGCGATACGGCCGACAACTTCGGCGGCCTGGCGAAGGAAAGCTTCGGCGGCATCTTCCTGGTCGGCACCCCGGAACAGCGCCGCGCCGGCATCCGCGACACACCCGAACTGGCGCTGGCCGACTGGCACGCCTTCGGCGAACTCGACCCCAAGGACCCAAATGACCGCTGGCCCTGCGCCTGGGCCGAGGCCTACGTGCAGCGCTGCCACGACGAGGTCGGGGTCTGGCTGCGCAGCCGCGGCGTCGGCTTCCTGCCGGCACCGCACTGGGTCGAGCGCGGCCTCTACACGCCGGGCAATTCCGTGCCGCGCTTTCATATTGTCTGGGGCACCGGGCGCGAACTGGCGCTGCGCTTGATTGATGCCCTGGAGCAGCATCCGCGCCGCGCCAACCTGGAAATCCGCTTCGGCCAGCGCGTCGAAGCACTGCTGAGTTCCGACGGCACGGTGACCGGTTGCCGCGGCGTCGGCGAGGAAGACCAGATTTCCTTCGAGTTCACCGCCGGCAGCGTGATCGTCGCCGCCGGCGGCTTCAACGGCAATATCGAACGCGTGCGCCAGCACTGGCACCGCGACTGGGGCACGCCGCCGCCGGTGATCCTCAACGGCTCGCACCGCTATGCCGACGGCAGACTGCACGACGCGGTCGGCACGATCGGCGGTCAGCTCACGCATCTGGACGCGATGTGGAACTATGCCGCCGGCGTGCATCACCCACGGCCGAAGAAGCCCGGCCACGGCCTCTCGCTGGTGCCGCCGCGCTCGGCGCTGTGGCTCGACTGGCAGGGCCGGCGCATCGGCCCGATGCCGCTGGTCACCGGCTTCGACACGCGCGACCTGGTGACCCAGGTGTGCGCCCAGGAGCGGCAGTATTCCTGGCAACTGATGAACCGGCGCATCGCGCTGAAGGAACTCGCGGTATCGGGCGCCGAGTACAACCCCTCGATCCGCGACAGGAAGAAGTTCGCCTTCCTGCGCGATCTGCTGTTCGGCAATCGCTGGCTTTACGACGAGATGATCGGCAACTGCGAGGACTTCGTGGTCGGCCGCGACCTGCCGGAACTGGTGGCGAAGATGAACGCGCTGCAGGGCGACGATGCGGTGAGCCTCGCCGCCGTGCATGCGGCCACCGCGGCCTACGACGCGCAGATCGACCGCGGCCAGACTTTCCACAACGACGAACAGTTGCGCCGCATCGCCTATGTGCGGCACTGGAAGGGCGACCGCATCCGCACCTGCAAGTTCCAGAAGATCCTCGACCCGCAGGCCGGGCCGCTGATCGCGGTACGCGAATTCATCATCAGCCGCAAGAGCCTGGGCGGCATCCAGACCGATCTGCAAAGCCGCGTGCTCGACCACGCCGGCGAGCCGATTGCAGGCCTCTTCGCCGCCGGCGAAGCCGCCGGCTTCGGCGGCGGCGGCATGCACGGCTTGCGCGCGCTGGAAGGCAGCTTCCTCGGCGGCTGCATCCTCAGCGGCCGCATCGCCGGCCAGGCCGCGGCCGCAAGCACCTGAACACTGTCTCGGAGATACCTGAATGAAAAGAACCGGCGCCTGGATGGCAGTACGAGCCCTCGAAGCCCTTGGCATAAAATACACCTTCGGCATACCCGGGGTGCACAACACCGAACTGTACGACGAACTCAACAGTTCGGAACAGATCACGCCGGTGCTGGTGACCCACGAAGGCGGCGCCGCCTTCATGGCCGACGGCATGAGCCGCACCTCTGATTTGACGGGTACCTTGGTCATCGTCCCCGCCGCCGGCGCTACCCATGCCGCCAGCGGCATCGGCGAGGCCTTCCTCGACGGCGTGCCGATGCTGGTGATCTGCGGCGGCATACGCACCGACCTCGACAAGTCCTATCAGTTGCACGAGCTCGATCAGCATGCCTTCCTCAAGCCCCTGACCAAGGCCACCTTCCTCGTCACCACGCACGCCGAGATCGTGCCGACCCTGTTCCAGGCCTGGGAAATCGCCCACTCCGGCGAGCCGGGCCCGGTCTTCGTCGAGATTCCGGTGAACCTGCAGATGTTCCCCGGCGAGGTGGGCGAGATGCCCAGCCGGCCGGTGATCGCCGCACGACAGCGCGCAACGGCCAGCGACATCCGGCGCGCCGCAGAGTTGCTGCTGGCGGCACGGCGCCCGGCGCTCTTCATCGGCTGGGGCGCGCGCGATGCCTGCGCGCAGACCCGTGCCATCGCCGAATTCCTCCAGGCGCCGGTGGCGACCACGCTGCAGGGCCTCTCGGTGTTCTCCGCCGCCCATCCGCTGCACACCGGTTTCGGCTTCGGCGCGGCGGCGGTGCCGGCGGCGCGCAACGCCTTTGCCGACTGCGACTGCCTGCTGGCGGTGGGCACCCGCTTCGCCGAAATCGCCACCGGCAGCTTCGGCGTCACGGTGCCGCCCAACCTGATCCACGCCGACATCAATCCGGCGGTGTTCAGCGCCAACTACCCGGCCGCCGTGGCGCTGGAAGGCGACGCGGCGGCGGTGCTGGCGGCGCTGCTGGAAGAACTGCGAAGAGTCGGCGCTGGCCGCACGGCGAATATGGAGTTGCAACAGCGCATCGCCCGCGACAAGGCCGCCTACAACGACGAGTGGCTGAATCACGACAGCGGCGGCAAGGTGAACCCCGCGGTGTTCTTCAACGCGCTGCGCGCAGCGGTGCCCGACGATGCGATTGCGGTGGTCGACGACGGCAACCACACCTACCTGACCGCCGAACTGTTCCCGGTGCGGCAGAGCAAGGCGCTGATCGTGCCGACCGATTTCAACAGCATGGGTTACGCGGTGCCGGCCGCCATCGGCGCCAAGCTGGCGAATCCGCAGCGGGAGGTGTTCGCCATCGTCGGCGACGGCGCCTTCACCATGACCTGCATGGAAATCGTCTCGGCGACGCGGCTGGGCCTTGGTCTGGTGTACTACGTGTTCCACGACGGCGAGCTGTCGCAGATCGCCCAGGCGCAGGAGATTCCCTTCAACCGCAAGCCCTGCACGGCGCTCGGCGCGATCGACTTCAGCGGCGTCGCCATCGCCACCGGCGCCGAATACATCCGGGTGCCGTCGAATGACGGCGTGGCGCAGGCCATCGCCCAGGCCCGCCAATTCGCCGCGGCGGGACGGCCGGTGATCGTCGACCTGATCATGGACTACTCGAAGCGCACGGCCTTCACCCAGGGCGCGGTGAAGACCAACTTCAAGCGCCTGCCGCTGGCCCAGCGCCTGCGCATGGTGACCCGTGCGCTGAAGCGCAAGATCACCGGCTGACCCAATACACGCAGCGGAGTTTCAGTCGGTGACGGCTGCGGTGTCGGTGCGGCGCGAAAACGCCGTGGCCAGCACGCCGCTGGCGACGATCAGGATCACGCCCAGCCAGCCGGACCAGGGCAGGGTTTCGTCCCACAACAGCATGCCGAAAGCGCTGGAAAACACCACTGTGCTGTAGGCCAGGCTGGCCGAGACCAGCGTCTTGCCGCGCTTGTAGGCGGCGGTCATGCACAGCTGCGCCAGCACGCCGAAGCCGCCCACCCCGAGCAGCAGCAGCCAGCCGCGCAGGTCGATGGCATGAAAAGGATTGGCCAGCAGCAGCCAGGGCAGGCCGCCCAGCGCCGACAGGGCCGAAAAATAGAACACCGTGCGCCATTCCGGTTCGCCCAGTTCGCCCAGGCGCCGCACGTTGAGATAGGCGATGCTGGAAATGATCCCGGAACCGAGACCGAAGGCCGCGCCCAGCCACTGGTCGCGAGCCAGCGTCGGCTGCAGCAGGAACACGACGCCGACGAAACCCGCCGCCAGCACCGCGTAGAAGCCGCGCCGCACCGGTTCCTTGAGCCACAGCACCAGCAACAACGCGAGGAACAGCGGCGAGGTGTAATTCAGCGTCACCGCGGCCGCCAGCGGAATCAGGCTGATGGCATAGAAGTACATCACCAGCGAGACAAAGCCGGCCAGGCCGCGCACCACATGAGTCCGCATGTGCGGCGTGGCCAGCGGCAGCCTGCGCACCAGGATGAAGGAGCCGAGCAGCAGCGTGGCGATGAAGCCGCGCCAGAACACCAGTTCCGCGGCCGCGAACTGCGCCGCGCCGAGCTTGACGCAGACGCCCATGCTGGCGAACAGCAAGCTTGCGGCGACCATCCAGAGTGACTGCATGTAGCGATTCAGTTCCTGAAAAAGCAGACGCCGGCCAAGGGCCGGCGCTGGTGTGAGTATGCGGAGCTCAGAGCTTGTGAAGAAATCGTAGCGAGCGGGCCGCAGCGGGGTGCGGCCGGAGCGCAGCTACCGGAATGTACGTCGTTGTACATGAGGATAGCGAGCACCGCCCGGACGCCGATCCGGCACGCGCAGTAGATTTATTCACAAGCTCTCAGATGTGTTCGGCCATCACGCGCCGGTAGAACTCATGGAAGTGCTGCATGCCGTCTTCCATCGGCGACTGGTAGGGACCGACTTCGTTGCGCCCCTGCTTGAGCAGCGCGCGGCGGCCGCGGTCCATGCGCTCGCCGATGTCGTCGTCCTCGATCGCCGTTTCCATGTAGGCGGCCTGCTCGGCCTTGATGAACTCGGGCTCGAACAGCGCGATGTCCTCGGGATAGTAGAACTCGACCACGTTCAGCGTGCGGTCCACGTCCTGCGGAATCAGGGTGGACACCACCAGCACGTGGGGATACCACTCGACCATGATGTTCGGATAATAGGTGAGCCAGATCGCCCCATGCTTCGGCAATTCGCCGTTGTAGTAATCGAGCACCGCCTTGTGCCAGGGCTGGTAGGTGGCGGAACCCGGCTTCGCCAGCGAGGTGACGCCGACGCGCTGCACCGAATACCAGTCGCCGAACTGCCAGGTCAGGTCGTCGCAGGTGACGAAGCCGCCGAGTCCCGGGTGATAGGGCACGACGTGATAGTCCTCGAGATAGACCTCGATGAAGGTCTTCCAGTTGTAATTGCACTGGTGCAGCTCAACGTGATCGAGTTTGTAGCCGTCGAACTTGAGCTCGCTACCGACCTTCATGCCGGCCAGGTCGGCGTTGGCCGAGCGCGGGCCCTTGAACAGCAGCCCCTGCCAGTTCTCCAGCTTCTGCTTGGCCAGGTTGAGGCAGGGATTGGCCGGAAAATGCGGCGCGCCGATCAGTTCGCCGCCGCTGTCGTAGGTCCAGCGATGGATCGGGCAGACGATGTTCTTCGCATTGCCGGCGCCGGCGAGCATGATCGCCTGGCGATGGCGGCAGACATTCGACATTTCGTAGCAGGCGTCGGGCTGGCGCACCAGCAGGCGCGCGTGATCGTTCCACTCCTGCGAACGGTAGTCATGCACCTCGGGGATCATCAGTTCATGGCCGACATAGCCCGGGCCGGCGTCGAAGATCAGCTTTTTCTCCAGCTCGAAAAGCTTTTCGTCGAAATACCACGCAACCGGAAACTGCGACGCTCCCGGCGAGAGGAGCTTTCGCGAGCCAACTTCGGACATGATTCCCAACCTCCAAGAGGGTTTACCCGGAAACCGGAAACGGACGGAAAACAAAGTTTCAGATCAGGCCGATGCCCACGTAGGCGGGCGTTACGCCGAAACTGAATGACCGTCAGGAGAGACAATCTGCGCTGAAAACCAGCCGCGCAATTGTAGCCAATTTGACCAGAGGGCGCACCTTAGGCTATTTTTACGGTTTTCCCTTGCCGCTGGTCACCGTTTTCGGCCAAGGCTTCACTCATGGCCACACTCCCGAACACTGATCCAGACACCGATTCAGCAAGCGCTAGCCCGTCGTTTGAAAGCGCCCTCAGCGAACTGGAGGGCATCGTCGCCGCGATGGAAGCCGGTCAAATGCCCTTGCAGGACGCGCTGGACGCCTACAAGCGCGGCGCGGCGCTGTTGCGCCAGTGCCAGGCCACCCTGGCCGCGGCGGAGCAGCAGATACGCATCCTGGACGCCGATGGCTTGCGCGACTTCGATGCCGCGCAGCTAGCCCCGGGGGATGCCGGAACCGACGGCAAACAGGAAGGCTGAAACGCTCATGGATTTCTTGACCTGGATGGACACCATCCAGCAGCGCACCGAGTCGGCCCTGGAAGCCGCCCTGCCCGCGCCCGACCTCGCGCCCGCCCGACTGCATGACGCCATGCGCTATGCGGTGCTGGGCGGCGGCAAGCGCGTGCGCCCCCTGCTGTGCCACGCGGCCGGCGCGATCTTCGATGTCGACAGCAAGGTTCTGGACGCACCGGCGATCGCCGTCGAGCTGATCCACGCCTATTCGCTGGTGCATGACGACCTCCCCTGCATGGACGACGACGATTTGCGCCGCGGCAAGCCCAGCTGCCATGTCCAGTTCGACGAAGCAACAGCCCTGTTGGTCGGCGACGCCTTGCAGACGCTGGCTTTCCAGACGCTTTCGACTCGCCTCGCCGGCATCGCCGCGGCACGCCAGCTGGACATGCTGCATCTGCTCGCGCTCGCCTCCGGATCGCGCGGCATGGCCGGCGGCCAGGCCATCGATCTCGCCGCGGTGGGCCAGCAGCTGACCATCGGCGAGCTGGAATACATGCATATTCACAAGACCGGAGCGCTGATCCGCGCTGCAGTATTGCTGGGCGCCCATTGCGGCGAAGCTGCGCCGGATGCCTTGGAGCGCCTGCGGCACTTTGCCAACCGCATCGGACTGCTGTTCCAGGTGGTTGACGATATCCTCGACGCCGAAGCCAGCACCGCCACCCTGGGCAAGACCGCCGGCAAGGACGCCGCGCAGAACAAACCAACCTACGTCAATATCCTCGGCGCAAGAGAAGCGAAAACCATGGCAAGCAAACTGAGACAGGACGCGCACGACGCACTGGCGCCGTTCGGCGACTCCGCCCGGCGCCTGCATGAACTTGCCGATTTCATCGTCGAGCGGACTTTCTGATGAGCTATCCGCTGCTCGACTGCATCCAATCCCCTGCCGATCTGCGTGCACTGGAACGCGACCAGTTGCCCCAGGTCGCCGCCGAACTGCGGGCCTTCCTGCTCGAATCGGTGTCGAAGACCGGTGGGCACCTGTCTTCCAACCTCGGCACGGTCGAACTGACCGTGGCGCTGCATTATGTATTCGACACGCCCGAGGACAGGCTGGTGTGGGATGTCGGGCATCAAACCTATCCGCACAAGGCGCTGACCGGTCGCCGTGCCGGCATGGAACGCCTGCGCATGAAGGGCGGCGTGTCGGGCTTTCCGCGCCGCAGCGAGAGCGAATACGACACCTTCGGCGTCGGCCATTCATCCACCTCAATCTCCGCCGCGCTGGGCATGGCCGTCGCGGCGAAGAATCGGGGCGAGGAACGGCGCGTCGCCGCCATCATCGGCGACGGCGCGATGTCGGCCGGCCAGGCCTTCGAGGCGCTCAACAACGCCGGCGTGATCGATGCCAACCTGCTGGTCATCCTCAACGACAACGACATGTCGATCTCGCCGCCGGTGGGCGCGCTCAACAAGTATCTGGCGCGCCTGCTGTCGGGCGGCACCTTCAATGCCGCGCGCCGCGCCGGAGAAAAGGTGCTGGCTTCGATGCCGAACGTCCTCGAATTCGCCAACCGCGTCGAGGAGCACGTCAAGGGCATGATCTCGCCGGGCACCCTGTTCGAGGAATTCGGCTTCAACTACCTCGGCCCGATCGACGGCCACGACCTCGACGCGCTGATTCCCACGCTGCAGAACCTGCGCAAACTGAAGGGTCCGCAGTTCCTCCACGTCATCACGCGCAAAGGCCAGGGCTACAAACTCGCCGAAGCCGACCCGATCCTTTACCACGGCGTCGGCAAGTTCGATGCCGTGAATGGCATCGAAGCGGGCAAGGCGTCTGGCCGGCTGACCTATACCCAGGTGTTCGGCGACTGGCTGTGCGACCAGGCGCAGGCCGATCCGCGTGTGATCGGGATCACACCGGCGATGCGGGAAGGCTCGGGCATGGTCCGCTTCGCCCAGGAGTTCCCCCACCGCTACTTCGATGTCGGTATTGCCGAACAGCATGCGGTCACCTTTGCCGGCGGGCTCGCCTGCGAGGGCATGAGGCCGGTGGTCGCCATCTATTCGACCTTTCTCCAGCGTGCCTATGACCAGCTGATTCACGACATCGCCCTGCAGAATCTTCCGGTGCTGTTCGCCATCGACCGCGGCGGGCTGGTCGGCGCCGATGGTGCCACGCATAACGGCGCGTTCGACTTGTCTTACCTCACCTGCATCCCCAATATGGTGGTGATGACGCCGAGCGATGAAAACGAATGCCGCAAGATGCTCTCCACCGCGCTGACCCTGAACGGGCCCAGCGCGGTGCGCTATCCGCGCGGTAGCGGCCCTGGAGCCGCCATAGAGCCGGGTCTGACAACCCTGCCGACAGGCAAGGGCGAACTCCGGCGCCAGGGGCAGCGTGTGGCTCTGCTGGCCTTTGGCGCCATGCTCGCACCGGCGCTCAAGGCCGCCGCAACGCTCGACGCCACGGTCGCCAATATGCGCTTCGTCAAACCATTGGACAGCAAGCTGGTCGAAGAACTTGCCGCAAACCACGAATTGCTGGTTACGATAGAAGAAAATGCCTTGATCGGCGGCGCCGGCGCCGAAGTGGCACGCGCCCTGGAAGCATCGGGCCTGCGTACTCCCCTGTTGCGCCTGGGACTGCCGGACCATTTCATCGACCATGGCGATTCGACCTTGCTGCTGGCGGAAATCGGACTCGACGAAGCCGGTATTGTGCGTAGCGTCGAGGCGCGATTGGCCGCTGAAATTAATAGTTGAGTAAATTCGTCGGATAATGATATAGTCGTTAGCCCAAATCCGACAACCACCCAAAATTAGAATGAATTGCAGGAATCCCATGGCCCCACCCGAAAAATCCGTCATTGCCGACGTTCAAAGCACCCCGGATTCGCGCCAGTTGCCGATCAACAAGGTCGGCATCAAGGACATACGCCATCCGTTCAAGGTATTGGACAAGAGCGGCGGAGTGCGTCACACCATCGCCAATTTCAACATGTATGTCGGGCTGCCGCATAATTTCAAGGGCACCCACATGTCGCGTTTCGTCGAGATTCTCAACTCGCACGAGGATGAGATATCGGTCGAGAGCTTCGAGACCATGTTGCGCGAAATGGTCACCCGTCTGGAGGCGGCGACCGGGCATCTCGAAATGAGCTTCCCTTATTTCATCAACAAGGTGGCACCGGTATCGGGCGTCAAGAGCCTGATGGATTACGACGTGACCTTCATCGGCGAAATCATCGAAGGCGGCCGCTACCGGCAGACCATCAAGGTCGTGGTCCCGGTCACGAGCCTGTGCCCCTGCTCGAAGAAGATCTCCGAGCGCGGCGCGCACAACCAGCGTTCGCACGTCACCATCACCGCAACCACCAACCAGTTGGTGTGGATCGAGGACATCGTGCACATGGCCGAAACCCAGGCTTCGTGCGAGCTGTTCGGGCTGCTCAAGCGCCCTGACGAGAAATTCGTCACGGAGCGGGCCTACGACAATCCGAAATTCGTCGAGGATCTGGTGCGCGATGTCGCCGGCGCGCTCAATGCCGACCCGCGCATCGATGCCTATGTGGTCGAAAGCGAAAACTTCGAATCGATCCACAACCATTCGGCCTATGCGCTGATCGAGTGGAACAAGAAGCGCTTCTGATCCGACCCGACCGAGGCAGCTACTCATCGTTCCAAACGCGACGGGCCGCCCGGAGTATCCTCCGGGCGGCCCGTTTTGCCGTCTGCTGCCGAATCAGGTCCGGCGCGTGAGTTCTCAGGCTGCGGGAGAAACCCTACGGGTGAGTTTTTCCTTGATGCGCGCCGACTTGCCGGAACGATCGCGCAGGTAGTACAGCTTGGCGCGACGCACGTCGCCGCGACGCTTGACCTCGATGCTGGCAATCAGCGGCGAGTAGGTCTGGAAGGTGCGCTCGACACCCTCGCCGGACGAAATCTTGCGCACGATGAAGTTCGAATTGAGGCCGCGATTGCGCTTGGCAATGACGACGCCTTCGAAAGCCTGGACACGCTTGCGATCGCCTTCGACCACATTCACATTGACGATCACCGTGTCGCCGGGGGCGAACGCGGGGACGGTCTTGCCCAGGCGTTCGATTTCTTCGTTTTCGAGTTGCTGAAGCAGGTTCATGCTTTACTCCATCATTTATGGCTGCGGTTACTGCCCGCCAACCTTGCGCCCAGAGCAGGACCGACAAGGTCCTGATACGCGCCGTTTCTAATTACCTTGCCGCTGGAATTCCGCCAGCAGTTCGGCCTCTTCACTACTCAACACCCTCGTCTCCAGGAGATCCGGGCGCCGTTGCCAGGTCCGTCCCAGCGCCTGCTTCAGGCGCCAGCGGCGGATTCTTTCATGGTTGCCGGACAACAAGACCTCCGGCACCGTTGATCCTTCATACACTTCCGGCCGCGTGTAATGCGGACAGTCCAGCAAGCCGGCGGCAAATGAATCCTCCACCGCCGAAGCCTCGTCATTCAATGCACCCGGCAACTGCCTGATGCAGGCGTCCATCAAGGCCATCGCCGCCAGTTCGCCGCCGGAAAGCACAAAATCCCCCAGCGACAACTCCTCATCCACGCAGCGCTCGATCAGCCGCTCGTCAATTCCCTCGTAGCGTCCGCAAAGCAGAATCGCCCCCGAGCTTGCCGCCAGTTCCACCACCCGCCGCTGGGCAATTGGCGCCCCTTGCGGCGATAGATAAATCACTTTCGCCGTACCGCCAGCGTCAACTCCTGCGGCCGCTTTTGCCGCCGCCTTGGCCGCACTGATCGCCTGCTCCAGCGGCGACGCCATCATCACCATGCCAGGACCGCCGCCGTAAGGCCGGTCATCCACCGTGCGATGCACATCCTGCGTCCACTGCCGCGGATTCCAGCACTCGAGCTGCCACAAGCCACGCTCCAATGCCCGCCGCGTTATTCCCGATGCGGTAAGTGCCGCAAACATCTCGGGGAACAGCGTGATGACATCAAAGCGCAAGCTCACCAGTCGCTGCCCCAATCGACGCGGATCAGGTCTCCCGCAACATCCACCGCCTTCACTACCTGTTCGACGAAGGGCAGCAAGCGTTCATGCTCGCCGTCAACCACTACCAGCACCTGATTCGCGCCCGTCTCGATCAAAGACTTGACCCGGCCCAGGGGCTGGTCCTGCATATTCTTCACTGCCAGGCCGATCAGATCAGCCCAGTAGTATTCGTCCTGCGCCGGCGCCGGCAAAGCCTCGCGCGGCGCACCGAAATAACAGCTGCCCAGCGCCTCGGATGCATCGCGATCGTCGATGCCGACCAACTTCGCCACGACGCCATCGCCGTGCCGCTTGACCGCTTCGATCGCGCGTGCCTGCCACTTTTCTGCCGGGGCATCGACATCCGCGGAAAACCACCACTGCGGCATCTTCTTCCAGGCCTCGGGGTCATCGCCGAAGGGATGAACCCGCAGCCAACCATGCACCCCGAACGGGGCGACTATGCGCCCCAATACAATCATGCGATTCAGGCGGCCTTGGTCGCTGCGGCTTGCTTGACCAGACGCGCGGCAGTCGGCGACAGCTGGGCGCCATGTCCCTGCCAGAAAGCCAGACGCTCGGTGTTGATCACCAGCCCCTGCTCGTTGGCGGCGGCGACGGGATTGTAATAACCGATGCGTTCGATGAAGCGGCCATCGCGACGGTTGCGCGAATCAGCCACCACCATATTGAAGAACGGGCGCTTCTTGGCACCGCTGCGGGCGAGACGAATAACAACCATGGTGTTCTCTTGAAAAGCCGGAAAGCCGGCGATTTTATTGCAAAAACCCGGAGAAAACAAGGCGTAGCGTTGGCCATTTTGCCGGCCATTACGCGACCGGGGCACCCGCCATGCCGGCAGCCGTGTCTGGAAAACACCTCGCGGCCCGCCTGCGGTATGCGGCGCACCACCTGGGGCAGCCACCAAATTCGACGTCTCGCCAAGCTCGTTCAAGAAGACGCGAACAACATCGGCTTCCCGAAAAACCTGGACCGCGATCACGCCGCCATTAGGAATCGCCGGGCTTGGTCGACTGCAAACTACTCAATCCGGACTCCTTTCAACCTAAGATAAAGTGTCCGGATTCCACTAGAATAATGCTTCGATCCCGGCCGTTGAGATCATCATGCGCCGCAAGAAGACCCCTACTCCACCCCCCATCCAGCTTCAGCAAGTGCTGGATTGGCTCGTCGAGCCAACGCAGGACGATCCCCTGCTTGACCTGGTTCCCTTGCGCAACCACATCGCGGCGATCGACGCGCTGGAACTTCCCGCCCTGCACCGTCTCAAGATCTACGAACTGCTCCAGCAGCGTTCCGCGCATATTGACGATGCGCTGATACCGATGCTGCTCGATGTCAAGCTACCCCTGCCGGTTCACCTGGGAACCGTCGCCCAAGGCTTGATCAGCCTGCGTGCGGAACTGGGCGAAGCATGGTTGAAGCTCGCCGGCGAGGCCGATCCGCAGGAACTTGCCCGAGTGCATCGGAGCAGCGCACAGATTTGCCTGCAGGGAGTGCTCAATCTGTCGCGGCAGTTCATTGCCACCTTGCTGGTGGCGATTCCGATGCCCACGGGTTTCTGGCGCAATACCCAGGCTTTGTATCATTGCGCCCATAAGTCAGTCGACCCGACGGCGACCCTGCCCGTCGAAATCAGCGCGATCCATGTACGCTTCAGGGCCATCCTGGCGCTCACCGCGGCGCAACCCGAAGGGCTCGCGCCGCGCGAAATCGTTTTCCTCGCCGAGTACCTGGAGACTCACGCAGCCCTTGCCAGGATAGACATGATCTGTCCCGAGAGCGCCGGCGACTGGTTCTGGCTCGACGCCAATCTTGATCAGCCACCGGTTGCGCTGGAGCGCATGAGGCCGGCTGGCCAAAATTGTCTGTTCTTCCGCTTTGGCGAACTTGCCGAACAGGCGACGCGACATCTCGACCAACTTAACGACGGCGTGCCACCGGCATTGCTCGGGCTGCCACTGCAAGCCGCCGGTGCCGACTACCGCAACGCGCTGGAACGGGCCCGCAAATGCTGGGCAGCACCGCGCCGACGTACATTCAATCGCCGCGCACAGTCGCTGCCAGTCGAGGTCTGCACCCAGCTCAGTTCCCTTTGGTCGTCCCTGGAAAGCGGTTCCCATCAGGAGGCGGATTCCTGCGCCTGCGAATTGACTTACAGCGATTGGACGATACTCAACGACGGTCCCTCGGGCTACGCGATCGTACATGTCGTCGGCGGGATCACCGGGATCGTGGCGGGCTGCGCCGTAGGCCTGCGCACCGGCAACGGCGCCGCCTGGCAGATTTGCCTGGTGCGCTGGGCTCGCAGCAAGAGCAGCAGCCAACTTGAGCTGGGGCTGGAGGTTCTTGCGCCGTCAGCCATACCGGTCAGGATACAGGCTCTCGGCAATCGCAATTCGGAACCGCCGGTACCCGCCTTGCTGCTTCCGCCGCTGCCAAGCCTCAACCGCAGCGAAGCGATCCTGGCTATGCGGGGCGACTACAACGCCCGGCCATTCACCTTACTGCAGGAACGTGCGGACAACCTGCTCGTCGCCGAATGCATGCCGCAGCGCAGCCTCATCGAAACCTCCAGCGTTGAAGTCTTTGAATTCACTCGCAACCAGGCGGCCAATTAGGCGCGTGCGGATTGCGGCAACTCGGCGACAATCAATGCGCCGATCAGGATCACGCTCCACGATGCATAGAGCCAGACCAGAAATACCGGAATTGCGGAGAAGGCGCCATAGACCACCGCATTCACCGTGAATCCGGTTGCGATATACAGTGTGAACAACTTCTGCAGACCGACAAAGCCCAGCGCAGCGGCCGCTCCGCCAAGACCCGCATGCCAGGCCACTACCCGCTTGTTGGGTACGCCCCAATAGAGCAGACCGAACAGGGCGGTCATGAACGCGAAAGGCAGGAGACCGCGGATCACGAAGGTATTCACCCAGCGCGGTTCGTCGACCAGGCCAAGCGATACCCCCGCAACGAACGATATCGCGGCAATGCTGGCACCGAACACCAGCGGTCCGAGCAACAGCGCCAAGCCGTGCATGGCCAAGCGTCGCAACAGCGGACGCCCGGACTTGACCCGCCAAATGTGGTTGAAGGCCCGTTCTATGGTCAGCATCTGCATCAGCGCAGTAGCTCCCAGCACCACAATCCCAAGCACGGTCATGCGGCCGGCACGAGACGCAAACTGCCCGATGTACTTGGCGATTATGGCGCCGGCCTTCTCAGGCAACAGGTTGGCCAGCAAAAACTTCTCCAGCGCGGAACCAAGTCCGACCCCAACCGGGAACCAGGAGATCAGCGCAAACGCCGTTGCGATCATCGGCACCAGGCCGATCAGGGTGGCGAAGGAAAGTGCCGCCGCCGTCTGTACGCAATGCTCATCGTGAAAACGACCTAATGTCCGCACGATCAGCCGGAAGGGTGCCAGGAGCCACATATAATCGGATTCTACTGGAGGCCGGTAAATGCAGAAGGCAAACGACACTCGCGAAATTCTCGTGCTCTATTACAGCCACCATGGCTCGGTACGCGACTTGGCGCGCCACATCGCGCGTGGCATAGAGCAGATACCCGGCATTGCTGCGCGCCTGCGCACCGTACCCAGGGTATCCGCAGTTTGCGAGGCAACCGCCGCGGCGATCCCGGATGAGGGAGCACCCTATGCCGAAACCCGCGATCTCGAAGAATGTGTCGGTCTGGCGATGGGCAGTCCGACCCGCTTCGGCAACATGGCAGCGCCGTTGAAATACTTCCTCGATTCGACCAGCGGCCTTTGGCTCAAGGGCGCGTTGGCGGGCAAGCCAGCGGCCGTGTTCACCTCGACAACGACCATGCACGGCGGCCAGGAATCCACTTTGCTGTCGATGATGCTGCCGCTACTGCATCACGGCATGCTGATCCTCGGTATCCCCTATACCGAGGCAGCGCTTTCCACGACACGCGAAGGCGGTACACCCTATGGCGCGAGCCATGTCAGCGGCGACAACGGCGATACGGCTGCCAGCGAACATGAAAAGCTGCTTGCCGTCGCGCTCGGACGCCGCTTGGCCGAAACGGCGAAAAAACTCGCGCCATGAATCCATGGTTCAACCGCCTGGCATCCGTCAGCCTCGTCGGCCTGCTGTTTCTCTGCCTGGCATGGGAACTGTGGCTGGCTCCGCTGCGTCCCGGCGGCTCGATGCTGGCGCTGAAAGCCCTGCCGCTGCTGCTGCCGCTGTTCGGCATCCTGCGCGGCAAACGCTACACGCACCAATGGACCTCCATGCTGGCGCTGGCCTATGTCACCGAAGGTCTGGTGCGTGCGGCATCCGACCAGGGCGCGAGCCAGGCACTGGCAATGGCTGAAGCCGCCCTGGCAACCCTGCTTTTCGCCGGTTGCCTGGGCCACGCGCGTGCAGCCGCCCCCTCCAGAACGATCAAAGCTGGGGATTGAGCTTTTCCTGCCCGGAACGCAGTTTATTTAGGGCGTTGATATAGGCCTTGGCCGACGCAACCACGATATCCGTGTCCGCGCCCTGGCCATTCACAATTCGACCGTCTTTCGACAAGCGAACCGTCACCTCGCCCTGGGCATCCGTGCCGGTAGTGATGGCATTCACCGAGTAGAGCAGCAGTTCGGTACCGCTCGTTGCAATGGCCTCGATCGCCTTGAAGGTTGCATCGACGGGTCCGCTGCCGCTGGCTTCGGCCTGCTGCTCGGCGCCGCCGGCAGAAAGCGTCAGCCGCGCCTGAGGCACCTCGCCGGTTTCCGAGTGGAACATCGAGGACACGAGTTTGTAGTGCTCGTCGTCGGTGAGGACCATTTCGTCGCTCATCAGCGCGTGCAGGTCCTCATCGAAAATCTCGTGTTTCTTGTCGGCCAGTTCCTTGAAATGGGTGAAGGCGGCGTTCAGAACCTGTTCGCTCTCGACCTCGATACCGAGTTCCTTGAGGCGCGCTTTGAAGGCGGTGCGACCGGAGTGCTTGCCGAGCACCAGCTTGTTGGCGTTCCAGCCCACATCTTCGGCACGCATGATCTCGTAGGTTTCACGGTGCTTGAGCACCCCGTCCTGGTGGATGCCGGACTCATGGGCAAAGGCATTGGCACCGACGATCGCCTTGTTCGGCTGCACCGGAAATCCGGTGATGCTCGACACCATCTTGGATGCCGCGACAATTTGCGTCGTATCGATTCGGGTAATGCAGGGAAACACATCCTGCCGGGTGTGCACCGCCATGACGATCTCTTCCAGCGCGGCATTGCCGGCTCGCTCGCCCAGGCCGTTGATCGTGCATTCGACCTGACGCGCACCCGCCATCACCGCGGCAAGACTGTTGGCAACCGCCAGACCGAGGTCGTTATGACAATGCACCGACCAGATGACCTTGTCCGAATTGGGAATGCGTTCGCGCAGCTGGCGAATCCGTTCGGCATACTGTTCCGGAACGTTATAGCCGACGGTGTCCGGAATATTGATGGTGGACGCCCCCTCCTTGATCACCGCCTCGATGATGCGGCAGAGGAAATCCAGATCCGACCGCCCGGCATCCTCGCAGGAAAACTCCACATCGTCGATTCCGTTGCGCGCGAAGCGCACCGCATGCTGGGCGGCGACAAGCACGTCATCGGGAGACATGCGCAGCTTCTTTTCCATGTGGATCGGGCTGGTCGCGATGAAGGTATGGATGCGCCCCGATTTCGCCGGCTTGACCGCCTCGAGCGCCCGCGCAATGTCCTTGTCGAAAGCCCGGCACAGACCGGCCACCGTCGAGTCCTTGATGGTTTCGGCAACGGCCTTGACCGCCTCGAAATCACCGTTGGACGCAGCAGGGAACCCTGCCTCGATAACATCCACACGCATCCGTTCAAGTTGCCGGGCAATCCGCAGCTTTTCTTCCTTGGTCATTGAAGCGCCGGGACTCTGTTCGCCGTCGCGCAAGGTGGTGTCAAAAATGATCAACTGTTCCTTGGACATGGTTTTCTCCTGGGGAAAATCAAGTTTCAGTCGAGGCTGACGCCGGTGTATTCGTATTAAGCGCAGCGACCGCAACTAAAACCAAAAAATGGCTTATCCCGCCCCTCGTGGCGCGGGCACTGTCAACAACCGGATTGTGGGGGAGGTGTATTTAGCGCGCGCGGCGCAGCAGCGGAAGCAGCTTGGCGCGCAGCGGCAGGCGCGCAAGTAGCACGCCGGAGAGGGCAAGAAACAGTATGGGAAAAGTCAGCATCTCAAACATAGCTACGACTATAAAGATATTGCTCTGGTCGCGCAACAGATTTTGTCAGGACCGCCGCGCGAAACACCGGCAAATCCGATGTCAGCTATCGCCGGCATTGTGCTTTCGCCGACTACGCTTCCACAGCGCCATGACGTAACCCGACAGGGCATAGGCAAGAAACAGGGCGAACAGAATTCCCGGCGGATACGACGACACGAGTCCATAACCGAGGACGATGGCGGGAAGGACGATGAATGGCACGCTACGGCGCAGATTGATATCCTTACCACTCCAGTAGGGCACAGTGCTGACCATGGTGATGCCGGCAAACAGCGTCAAGGCAAACGCATACCAGCGCACTTCTTCGCCGGGAATATTCAGATCGTTGATTATCCATACGAAACCCGCCACCAGCGCGGCCGCTGCCGGGCTGGGCAATCCCTGGAAATAGCGCTTATCCACAATTCCAATATTGGTATTGAAGCGGGCCAAGCGTAATGCTGCGCCGGCACAATAGACGAATGCAGCAATCCAGCCCCACTTGCCCATGCCCTTCATCGCCCACTCGAAGGCAATCAGTGCCGGAGCCGCGCCAAAGGACACCATGTCGGAAAGTGAATCGTATTCCGCGCCGAAAGCACTCTGCGTTCGCGTCATGCGCGCCACACGGCCATCCAGGCCGTCGAATACCATGGCGATGAAAATTGCCACCGCCGCATGTTCGAAGCGTCCGGTCATCGCCTGGACTATGGCGTAAAAACCGGAAAACAGCGCTGCCGTCGTCAGCAGGTTGGGCAGCAGGTAAATGCCGCGCCGACGCAGTTCGGAATTCATCAGCGCCTTGCGAGGTGGAATTGCCGGCATGGTTGAATTACAGAAGGGAACGTAGCCTATTCTAACGGCTCATGCTGGTTCGGCAACCAACACGCGTCGTACTGCTTGAGCGTCGAGCCTGTTCCGAGGCGCTCGCACAGCTCCGACCACGAAAAACACAAAGGGCGCAGCACAGCTGCGCCCTTCGCGATACGACGGCAGGAATCAATTCTTGGTTTGATCGACCAGCTTGTTTTTCTTGATCCACGGCATCATCGCGCGCAACTGCTCGCCGACCAGCTCGATCGGATGGGCGGCGATCAGACGCCGACGGGCGGTCATTTCCGGGTAATTGGTGCGGCCTTCAAGGATGAACTTCTTGGCATATTCCCCTTCTTGAATCGCCTTCAGGGCATCCTTCATGGCGGCACGGGCTTCGGCGCCGATTACCTTCGGTCCGGTCACATACTCGCCATATTCGGCGTTGTTCGAGATCGAGTAGTTCATGTTGGCAATGCCGCCCTCGAATATCAGATCGACGATCAGCTTGACCTCGTGCAGGCACTCGAAGTACGCCATCTCCGGCGCGTAACCAGCGTCGGTCAGCGTTTCGTAGCCGGCCTTGATCAATTCCACCAGGCCGCCACAAAGCACCGCCTGCTCACCGAACAGATCGGTCTCGGTTTCCTCGCGGAAGTTGGTTTCGATCACGCCACCCTTGGTGCCGCCGTTCGCCGCTGCGTAGGACAAGGCAATATCCTTGGCCTTGCCCGACTTGTCCTGATGAATCGCGATCAGTGAGGGCACTCCACCGCCCCGTAGATATTCGGAGCGCACGGTGTGGCCGGGGCCCTTCGGGGCGATCATGATCACGTCCACGTCCGCGCGGGGAATCACCTGATTGTAGTGAACATTGAAGCCATGAGCGAAGGCCAGCGCGGCACCCTTCTTCATGTTGCCCTCGACCTCGCTGTAATAGACCGCAGGAATGGTCTCGTCGGGCAGCAGCATCATGACGACGTCAGCATCTTTCACCGCCTTGGCAACTTCCTCGACCTTGAGTCCGGCTTTTTTCGCCTTGTCCCAGGAAGCCCCTCCCTTGCGCAAACCAACCGTCACCTTGACACCCGAATCCTTGAGATTCTGCGCGTGAGCGTGGCCTTGCGAACCGTAGCCGACGATAGTGACTTTCTTGCCCTTGATCAGGGAAAGGTCGGCATCCTTGTCGTAATAGACTTTCATTCGTTTTCCTTCGTTCCAGAGTTCATACTTTGAGGATTCGATCGCCGCGTCCGATGCCTGAAACGCCGGTGCGAACGGTTTCAAGTATCAGGGAGCGATCAATGGCTTCAAGAAAGGCATCCAGCTTGGAGCCGTTGCCCGTCAGTTCGATCACGTAAGTCGAATCGGTGACATCAATGATGCGGCCGCGGAAAATATCCGCAATCCGCTTCATCTCCTCACGATCCTTGCCGGCGGCGCGCACCTTTACCAGCATCAGCTCGCGCTCTATATGCGCAGCTTCGGACAGATCCACCACCTTGACAACATCTATCAGCTTGTTGAGCTGCTTGGTGATCTGCTCAATGACATCGTCCGATCCGGTGCTGACAATGGTCATGCGGGAAAGCGAGGCGTCTTCGGTCGGCGCTACGGTCAGCGACTCGATGTTGAACGCCCGGGCGGAGAACAAGCCGGAAACACGGGAAAGCGCGCCGGCCTCGTTTTCGATAAGAATGGAAATGATATGTCGCATGCTTACAGTTCCTCGGCCAGAATCATTTCCGACAAGCCTTTGCCGGCCGCCACCATCGGATAGACATTGGCCGTCTGATCGGTGAGGAAATCCATGAACACAAGGTCGTTCTTGTGCTTGGTGAAAGCCTCACGCAGCGCCGGCTCCACGTCGGCCGGACGCTCTATCTTCATGCCTACATGGCCGTAGGACTCCGCCAGCTTGACGAAATCCGGCAGGGCATCGACATAGGACTCGGAGTAGCGATTACCATGGAACATCTGCTGCCACTGGCGCACCATCCCCAAATAGCGATTGTTCAGGTTGATGATCTTGATCGGCAGGCGGAACTGCTTGGCCGTAGACAACTCCTGGATATTCATCTGGATCGAGGCTTCGCCGGTAATGCACGCCACAGTCGCTTTCGGATTGGCGAAGCGTACGCCCATCGCATAGGGCAGACCTACGCCCATGGTGCCGAGGCCGCCGGAATTGATCCAGCGACGGGGTTTGTCGAATTTGTAGTACTGCGCCGCCCACATCTGGTGCTGCCCCACGTCAGAGGTGATGAAGGCCTCGCCGCCAGTAACTTCATAGAGCTTTTCCACCACATACTGGGGCATGATGATTTCCTTGCCCTGCTTGTACTTGAGCGACTTCTTGGCGCGCCACTCGTCGATCTGCTTCCACCAGGCAGCCAGCGCCTTCGGATCAGGCACTCCGGCAGAGGCCTCGAGAAGCTTCTGCAATTCGTCAAGCACATCAGGCAGATTACCGACAATGGGTACATCGACCTTGACCCGTTTCGAAATCGAGGAGGGATCGATGTCGATATGGATGATCTTGCGCGAAACCTCGGCAAAATGCGCCGGATTGCCAATTACGCGATCATCAAAGCGCGCACCGACGGCGATCAGCACATCGCAATTCTGCATGGCCATGTTGGCCTCGTAGGTGCCATGCATGCCCAGCATGCCGAGCCATTGCTTGTCGGTCGCCGGATACCCCCCCAAACCCATCAGGGTATTGGTCACCGGATACCCGAGGGTCTGGGCAAGCTTGACCAGCCTTTCAGCCGCATCCGAAAGAATCACGCCGCCACCCGCGTAAATCATCGGCCGCTTGGCTTCCAGCAGCATCTGCACCGCCTTCTTGATCTGCCCGCTATGGCCCTTGACCACCGGGTTATAGGAGCGCATGGCGATGGTCTTGGGGTATTCGAATTCGCACTTCTGGTTGGTGATGTCCTTAGGGATATCCACCAGGACCGGACCGGGGCGGCCCGTCTTGGCAATGTAGAAAGCCTTTTTCAGGGTTATTGCCAAATCCCTGACATCCTTGACCAGGAAGTTGTGCTTGACGCAGGGCCGGGTAATGCCGACTGTGTCGCATTCCTGAAAGGCATCCTGGCCGATGTAGGCCGTAGGTACCTGGCCGCTGATGATAACCATCGGCACTGAATCCATATGGGCCGTGGCGATCCCGGTTACCGCATTGGTCACACCCGGCCCCGAGGTGACCATGCAGACGCCGATCTTGTTCGAAGACCGCGAGTAGGCATCCGCCGCATGAACGGCCGCCTGTTCATGGCGAACCAGGACATGCTTGAACTTGTCCTGTTTGAAGAGTTCGTCGTAAATATATAGGACCGAGCCGCCGGGATAGCCGAATACGTATTCGACCTTTTCCTCCTGCAAGCACCTGATTACAATTTCTGCGCCGGTTAGCTGCATTGATTACACCTGTTACACTTTTCGAGTGAAACGTATAACCTTACTGACTCGCCCGCGAATGGTCAAGATTTATGTCTGCGGAGCTCGCACCGCAGACGGTATCCCTTGCGGATATAGTCTGTCTCTCGCAGTGAAAAACTGCCGAAAGGTGACAGGAGTCACTCCTGAGTTCCCGAACTGAACTATCCAATTTCCTTGCCGGCATAGAGCGGCGCGCCTTCAAACAGGCCATGTTTGCCATTCGAAACGAGGAGACCGCACTGGACATTGTTCAGGATGCGATGATGCGTCTCGCGGAAAAATACGGCAACCGCCCAGGCGCGGAATGGCCGATGCTGTTTCAGAGAATCCTGCAAAATGCCATTCGCGACTGTTACCGGCGATCCAAGGTAAGGTCCTTGTGGACTACGCTGCTGTCATCCCTGTCGCCGAATGAAAATGACGATACCGACCCGCTTGAAACCTTTGCCGGAGAGAACGAGTCAGCCGCCCTGGCTCCGCCGCACCAGCAGCTGGAAAGATCGCAACTCCTTGGTATTATTGAAAAAGAGATTGAAAAACTACCGCCGCGTCAACGTGAAGCCTTCCTGATGCGTTACTGGGAGGAAATGAACATTGCTGAGACCGCGGCGGTGATGGGTTGCACGGAAGGCAGCGTTAAGACACACTGTTCGCGCGCCACGCATACCCTGGCCGCAGCGCTCAGGGCAAAAGGCATAGAGCTATGAATGAAAATACGGAATTTGGCTACAAGACAAGGCAGATCCTGAACGAGGGTGTTGATATTCTCGACAAGAAGGTGACTGCTCGTCTTTATGAAGCTCGCCAAACCGCCCTGAATGGGCAGCGCCCGACGGTAATGGGCTTGCGCATCGCAGGAATTGGGCACAGCGTGGAGCTTGCAATTTTTCCGCAAGTGCGGAACCTGCTTGCTGTTGTGGCTTTGAGTGTCGGTGCCATAGGAACCTACTACTGGGATGCCTATGAGCAGGCCCGGGAATTCGAGGAAATCGACAGCGCACTACTGGCCGACGAACTACCCCCTGCCGCCTATCTTGATCGAGGCTTCCACGCATGGCTCGAGTACGCTTCGGACTCATCCTCGCAGTAGCGTTCTGGCTGGCCCTCCCGCCCAGTCATGCAGCCATAGTTCCTCCGCTTTCGCAGCCGTCCTGGTCCGAGTTGACTGCGGAGCAGAAGCGCGTTCTCGCTCCGCTTTCCAGCGAATGGGACAGTATGGAAGGTTTCCGACGAAAGAAGTGGCTGGGTATTGCTCAGCGCTACCAGTCCATGGCTCCCGGCGAACAGGCCCGCATGCAGAGACGCATGACCGATTGGGCCAAACTCACGCCCGACGAGCGCAAGCGGGCAAGAGACAAGTACAGATCATTGCAAAAAGCGCCCGCAGAAAAAAAGGAAGCGGTCAAGTTGAAGTGGCAGGAGTACAAAGAACTTCCGGAGAGCGAGAAAACCCGCCTCAAGACTGAGGCCGCGCGCAAGCCCACGCCACGCCCTGCGCCCTCGAAGCCAGCCGTTGTGCCCAAACCATCGAGCCCATCGGGCGGACCGCCGCCTGTCGCCCCGGTCGCTCCCGCGACAACACGTTAGTCGGCAATTATGTCTGTCGCAGCGGCGCCTGCCACCGCCCAACTGCCGAGCCTGCGTCGCCGGGTTGCAAGCATGCTTTACGAGAGTCTGTTGCTGCTTGGGGTGCTTTCCGTCAGTTTCATGCTGCCGCACCTTGCCCTGGGAATGGGATTCGACATCGTCTTACCGGGTTGGGTGCTGCTCGGCCACGTATTCGTCGTGCTGGGCGCCTATTTTCTCTGGTACTGGATTCATGGTGGGCAGACGCTGGCGATGCAGACCTGGAATATCAGGCTGACCACTCCAAGTGGCGCTCAACCATCCTCGGCACGTCTCGCACTGCGTTATGTTCTGGCCTGGCCCAGCCTCCTCTATTTTGGCGCCGGAGTGCTCTGGGCTCTGTTCGATCGCGATCGCCAATTCCTCCATGATCGCCTGGCGGGGACCCGATTGGTGTTCAAGCGACAGCAGGGTTCCTCAGCGTCGATCAACCCACCATAGCATTCCGGCGGCGGTCATCAAGAACAGCACGCTTGGCGTTATCGCGGAGTAGAAGGGTGGCCAGCTGTTGATTACGCCGAGACTTGAAAATAGACCATTCAACATGTGGAAACCGATGCCGAGCATGATGCCGGCAAATACGCGGATGGTCACCGCGCCCATTCGATCCTGCATATAGGCAAACGGCAGGGCCAAAGACATCATCACCAGCGCCGCCAAGGGGTAGAAGAGTTTCTTCCACATCGCTATTTCATAGCGATCTGTCTTTTGCTGATTGCCGCTCAAGTGGCGGATAAAGAGATATAGATTGACCAGCGACATGCGCTCCGGCACCACCAATAGCACGGATAACAGGTCCGGATTGAGTGCTGATTTCCAGCTTAGCTCGCGATACCTTTCCACGTGTGCCATATCGCCGGAAAATACCGTGCGGACTACGCCATCGAGTGACCATGTATTCGCACCGAAATAGGTGCCTCCGTCCGCTTGGGTGATGGAAAGCAGCTGAAACCGGTCATCGAATTCAAACACGCGCACGTTGTGCAAAGTCGCGTCCGGAAGCACCTCGCGAACATTCACGAACGAGCGCTCGTCCCGGACCCACAGGCCGGAACGAAACTCCTGTGCCACCAGGGAGCCCATTGCCTCGAGCCTCAGTTGCTGAGCTGCCCGCTCCGATGGCGGAGCCACAAACTCGCCGACCAGCAGGGTCAATGCAGAGAACACCAGTCCGATCTTGGCCAAAGTGAACAGTAGATCCTTCGTCGAGAGGCCGGCGGCGCGCAGCACGGTAATTTCGGAGTGACGCGCCAGAACGGTAAGGGCGTACAGCGTGCCGATCAAAACGCCGATTGGGAACAGCTCATAGAGCCGGCCGGGCAAGGTCAGAATCACATAGCCCAGCGCATGCTGAATCTGGTAACTGCCCTTGCCTATGCTTTCAAGTTGATGAATCAGGTCAAAGAACGCAAAGAGCATCAGGAATGCCAGCAACACCAAGCCAGTCGACGCGTAGATCTCACGCGCCAGGTGGCGTTCGTAGAGTTTCAGCGCCACCGCAGTTTCCCCCATGCCAGGGGATTCTGCCGTCGATAGAAAAGCACCAGCAGCAGCACGAACATGCCGACGTGAACCGCCCAGACGCCAATCTCAAAACGCAGTTTGCCTTGCGCAACCCAAGCTTGACTGACACTGAGCAGATTGCTGTAGATCATGTAAGTAAGCAGTGCGAATATCAGGTTGTTGGTCCGTCCGGCACGCGGATTGACGAATGCCAGCGGTATCGCCAGAACGGCCAGATTCAATGCCGCAAGAGGCAGGCCGAGACGCCACAGGAGTTCGGCCAGATGGGCCGCCTGAGGATCTCGCACGAGTTCCCACACCGGCTTGGTGCGCGGCGAATCCTCAAAGCCGCGGGCTTCCTTGGTTTCGATGCGCAAGGCATAGCGATCAAACTCCATCACCCGGTACTCCGGTGTTCCCGCGGTACCCTCGTAGCGCCGCCCATGATCCAGCACGAGAAAACGATCACCGTTGGGAACGGTTTCGGTGTGGCCTTGCGCCGTCGCCATGACGCCCAACCGGCCCTGCTGGATGGAGCTGATGAATACGTTCTTTACCTTCCCATCCTCGCCGGCAACGCTTTCCACGAAAAATACGCGGTCGGCGCCACTCGACTCGTTGAATGCGCCCGGGGACACGCGTGCCACGTCGTCGCGCTGATCCATGCTTTGGCGGTATGCCTCGCTCTTTTGCGTCGCCCATGGCGCCAGCAGCAGTGAAAGAACGGCTATCACGAGTACCGGCGGCCCAACGAACTTCAATACCGGCTTGACCCAGGCGGTGAGGGGGATCCCTGATGACAGCCAGACCACCATCTCCGAATCGCGGTACCAGCGCGACAGCGTCATCAGCACCGCGACGAAGAGGGTCAGCGAAAGCAGTACCGGCAGATAGCTGATCGCACGAAAACCCAGCAGAGCAATTACCGCCTCGGAAGCCAGCTTTCCACCCGCCGCGTCCCCCAGCAGACGAATCAACTGGGTGGTCATCAGGATCGCGAAGAGGGCGACAAAAACCCCCACCGCCGTATGGGTGAACTCCCTAATTGCGGCGCGCTGGAAAATCATCGTGTAACAGAATATCTGCTTTGACTTTTGGTGAAAACTTGGGGAATAATCGCGGTATTGGCGGAAACCACTCGAAACAGAACAATTTCTCCGATTTTCCGCCACCTCCAAGGAGAGCATTTTGGAATTTAGCATAAAAAGCGGAAGCCCGGAAAAGCAACGCAGCGCGTGCGTTGTAGTCGGCGTCTTCGAACCGAGGAAGCTTTCCGCAGCGGCGGAGGTCATTGACAATGCCGCCCACCAGTTTCTCAGCGATATTTTGCGCCGCGGCGACATGGAGGGAAAGAGCGGTAGCTGCCTGTTGCTCCATGGTGTTCCCGGCGTCGAGGCGGATCGCATCCTGCTGGTCGGACTTGGCAAGGAAAGGGAATTCCGCGAAAAGGAATACCGCACCGCCGTGGCCACCGCGGTGCGACAGCTCAACGAAACCGGGGGCTTCGACGGCACGCTTTATCTGACCGAACTTGCGGTCAAGAAGCGCGATGTCGCCTGGAAAATTCGACAGGCCGCGCTGGTGGTGCAGGAAACGCTCTACCGCTTCGATCGCCTCAAATCAAAGAAAGAGGAAGTGCGTCGCCCGCTGCGCAAACTGACCTTCTGCGTCACCCGTCGCAATGAACTTGCCACCGCCGAAAACGCGCTGGCGGAAGGGCTGGCGATTGCGGCCGGGATGGATCTGGCCAAGGATCTCGGCAATCTGCCGGGCAACATCTGCACGCCGAGCTACCTCGCCGACCAGGCCAGGCAGCTCGCAAAATCGCACGCATTGGGCGTCGATATTCTCGATCGTGCCGATATGGAAAAGCTCGGCATGCACACCCTGCTTTCCGTCGCGCGCGGCTCGCATGAGCCGCCCAGGTTCATCGTCCTGCGCCACTCCGGAGGTGTCTCCGGAGCCAAACCGGTGGTACTGGTGGGCAAGGGCATCACCTTCGATTCCGGTGGCATTTCGCTCAAACCCGGGGCGGAAATGGACGAGATGAAGTATGACATGTGCGGTGCTGCCAGCGTACTCGGAACGCTCAAGGCGGCTGCCATGATGAAGCTGCCGCTCAATGTCGTCGGCGTCATTCCATCCACGGAAAACATGCCCGGCGGCGCGGCGACAAAGCCGGGCGACGTAATCACCTCGATGTCGGGGCAGACCGTGGAAATACTCAACACCGACGCCGAGGGCCGCCTGATCCTGTGCGACGCCCTCACTTACGTTGAGCGCTTCGACCCGGAATGCGTGGTCGATATCGCCACGCTGACGGGCGCCTGCGTGATTGCACTGGGACATGTCGCCACCGGCCTGCTCGCCAATAACGACGGCCTCGCCAGGGAACTGCTCGATGCGGGCCAGGACGCCTACGATCGCGCCTGGCAAATGCCCCTGTGGGACGACTATCAGGAGCAATTGAAGAGCAACTTCGCCGACATGGCGAATATCGGCGGCCGGCCGGCCGGCACCATCACCGCGGCCTGCTTCCTCGCACGCTTCACCGATAAGTACCATTGGGCGCATCTCGACATTGCCGGCACCGCCTGGCGTTCCGGCAAGGACAAGGGCGCCACCGGACGACCGGTGCCCTTGCTCAGCCATTTTCTGATGGATCGCGCCAAAAGCGCCCCGAAACCGGTAGCCAAGCGCAAGCGGGGATGACCAAAATCACCTTTCTCCATGGCGCGCGCGACCGGCTGCAGGCTGTCGCCGCATGGCTGGAGCGCGCCAGCGGCGAAGGCCGACGAGTATTGGTGTATGTACCTGCCGGCGACCGCCGGGACCATCTCGACCGCCTACTGTGGACTCAACCCGCTACCGGCTTCACGCCCCACTGCCGTGCCGAGAACGATCTGGCGGCAGAAACCCCTATCGTCTTCGCATCGGGGCTCGACAATCCCCTCCACGACGAATGCCTGCTGAATCTGTCGGACGAAGTCCCGTCGGGTTTCAGCCGCTTCGAGGAACTGATCGAAATCGTCAGCATCGAAGATGCCGACCGCTTGCCAGGTCGCGAACGCTTCCGCTTTTATCGCGAACGCGGTTACCCGTTGGAAAACCGTGACATCTCCGGAGGCTTCCGATAGATGGCTGACGACGATACGGCTGATCTTCTGCGCCAGGCCGATGCGCTGATTCGGCGCAACCGGACCTATGTTGCCGGCTCGGTCCCGGCAGCCCCTCAGGTCCCGCCACCCGACGACGATTTGCCTGTCCTTACCGACATCGTCACGGATCAGGAAGCCGCGCTGGCCACCGCGCCGCCGCACCTGCAGGAGCATCTCGACGCCTTGCGCGAGGAACTTTCGCGCTGGCTTGAGCGGGAATTGCCGCACGCCGTCCTGAAAGTCACGGATGGATTGGCGGATCAACTGATGGGGGAACTCACCCATCAAGCCGAAAAGAAGTTGCTGCCGCGCCTGATTGCGAGACTCGACGGCACCGCCGAGCAAAACCCGGCCGAAGAATAAATCCAGGGAAGGCGGACTTTCCCGGCAGTGCCCCGGGCCGAGTCGGGAATCAGCCCGGCGGTACGGTTTCCGCGAACGCGGGACGCTGCATCAGTTTTTCATACAGCAGCGACAGATTGGGGTAGTCCTCGCGCCACCGGATGTCGCCGAGGCGGAAGGATACATAGCCCAGCGCACAGCCGACGGCAATGTCCGCCAGCGAGAGGCTGTTGCCATGGCACCAGGGCTGCTCGCCCAGATCTTCCGACATGGCCTTCAGCGCCTGGGTAGTCTTGCCGCGCTGCCGTGCTATCCATGACGGACTGCGCTCGCCAAGAGGACGCTGCGCCTCGAGAAACGCTGCCACGGCGGCATCCAGCACGCCGTCGGCAAGAGCCTCCCAACGCTTGACGCTGATGCGCTCGCGGCCGGAAGCAGGCAGCAGGCGACTGTTGGGTGCCACCATGTCCAGATACTCGGCGATGACCCGGGAATCGTAGAGCGTGCTGTTGTCGTCCAGCACCAGCACGGGAACCTTGCCCAACGGATTGAGCGCGGCGACCTGGTTGCCCTCCGCCCACGGCGAATCGATGACCAGATCGTAGTCGATCTTCTTTTCCGCCAGCACGATGCGTATCTTGCGGACATAAGGGCTGGTAAGTGAACCGATCAGTTTCATTGGGATGAATCACAAGGTTTCGGGCAAGGAAACTATAGCACGCCGCCCGTTGGTGGCCGCGGACCGGTGATCGGAGGGCGATAGCCTGCATGTTAAAATTACCTATGCTGTCGGGACCTCCCGCGCATCGTCCTCTCCTCGCCAAAGACATGACACTCACCGCACTCACTGCCCTTTCTCCGCTCGATGGTCGCTATGCCGCAAAGGTCGAAAACCTGCGCACTCATTTCTCGGAATACGGCCTCATCCGCAATCGCATTCGGGTCGAAATCGAATGGCTCAAGACGCTCGCCGCCGCAGGGGAAATCGCCGAATGTCCAGCGTTCTCGACCGCCACGATCAAACAGCTGGACTCGGTTATCGCCAATTTCTCGGTCGCAGATGCGGAGGCCGTCAAGACCATCGAGGCCCGCACCAATCACGACGTCAAGGCCATGGAATACTGGCTCAAGGACTGCCTGGCGAGCAATCCCGAAGTAATGCGCGTCAGCGAGTTCATCCATTTCGGCTGCACTTCGGAAGACATCAACAACACGTCCCATGCCTTGATGCTCATGGATGCGATCGGCGGCAGCCTGTTGCCGGAACTCGACCGCCTGATCGCCCGCCTGCGCGACCTGGCCCATCAGTTGGCGGAGCTGCCGATGCTGGCCCGCACCCACGGCCAGCCCGCCACGCCGACCACGCTGGGCAAGGAAATGGCCAATATCGCGGCGCGCCTGATCCGCAGTCGCAAGCAGATTTCCGCGGTATCGCTCAGTGCCAAGTTCAACGGCGCCGTGGGCAACTACAACGCCCATCTCGCGGCCTATCCGGATATCGACTGGGAGAGCTTCAACCGCCGCTTCATCGAGTCTCTCGGGCTGGAATTCAATCCCTATACCATCCAGATCGAACCCCACGATGCGATGGCTGAACTGTTCGATGCCATGGCCCGTGCCAACACGATTCTGATCGACGCCGACCGCGACCTCTGGCAGTACATCTCGCTGGGCTACTTCAAGCAGAAGCTCAAGGAAGGCGAGATCGGCTCATCGACCATGCCGCACAAGGTCAATCCGATCGACTTCGAGAACTCCGAGGGCAATCTGGGTCTGGCCAATGCGCTATTGCGTCACCTGGCGGAAAAGCTGCCGATCTCCCGCCTGCAGCGTGACCTCACCGACTCGACCGTGCTGCGCAACATGGGCGTGGCCTTCGGCTATACGCTGTTGGCCTTCGATTCGACCTTGCGCGGGCTGAACAAGCTCGAAGCCAACCCGCTACGCCTCGCCGAAGATCTCGACGAAGCCTGGGAAGTGCTGGCCGAGCCGGTACAGACGGTGATGCGCCGCTTCGGCGTGCCCAACCCCTACGAGCAGCTCAAGGAACTCACGCGCGGCAAAGGCATCGAGCAACAGGCCCTGCGCGAGTTCATCGCCAAACTGCCGTTGCCTGAGGCAGACCGCCAGCGCCTGCTCGAAATGACACCCGCTTCGTACATCGGCAAGGCGGCGGAACTGGCCAGGCGGATCTGACATGGCGTTTGCCGACAATCTCAAACAGCTGCCCCGCATCTCGCATCTGGCGGCAATCCAGTTGCTGGACAGCGAAGGCGCAGTTGCCGCAACGATAGAAAACAAGCCGGGCCAGACCGGCTCGCTTTCCGTCTACAACCATCTCGGGCAAATATACGGAGCGATCACCGCCGAGGCGGCCAAAAAGGGGCTGGAGCTGTACGCCGAGCATACCGACGATGCGAGGCAGAATCCCGGCAAGCATCCCAACATCGACCGCCTGCTGGCATTGGCGGCCGACGGCAAGCGCCTGCTGCGCGTCAAACACCTCTTCGCCACTGGAATCGAATAGCCGGCGCCATCCCCGGCATTTGGGGCGATACCCCGCGAGCTCCTGCGTCTGTAACCCAGGTCACTTAGCCGTTGACGGAAGCATGGAATAATTTCCGGACACTGATCGTATACCGGATGCCGGTACCTGCTGGCCTTCCCCTCGACAGAAAAAGGAGTTCAAATGAAATTCAACAAGTTCGTCGTCGCCACTCTCGCCATTGGTCTTTCCGGCGCAACCCTGGCCCAAACGATAGGCAAGGCCGAAGATCAGATTCGCTGGCGCCAGTCCGTAATGCAGACCCTCGGCTGGAGCATGGGCCGCATCAAGGCCAACATCGAAGGCAGCTACAACAAGGATCAGGTGATCCAGGCCGCGAACACCATTCAGGCGCTGGCCAACTCAGGATCAGGCGGGCTGTTCCAGCCGGGAACCGACACCGGCAAGGGCTGGCGCGACACCAATGTGAAACCGGAACTGTTCACCAATGCCGCCAAATTGCGGGAAGTCGGCATGGCTTACAACAAGGAAGCCAACGAAATAGCCAAAGTTGCCGCTGGCGGAGATGCCGCTGCGGTCAAGGCCCAGTTCGGCAATCTGGGCAAGGCCTGCAAGGGCTGCCACGACGAATTCCGCAAGGAAGAGAAGAAATAAATCGCCCATGGCGGAAGCATTCGATACCGCTGCGACGGCCACCTTCGGGTGGCCGTTTTGTATTACCAGCTCGGCGCCGTGGCAGGCGCCAGGGTGGGCTGGGGTGACGCGATCCAGGCGCCGCTGGCGCCGTAGGCGGCTGCCAGGGCAATCGACAGCGCGAAGCAGAAGGCCAGCGCTCCGCCGCCCTTCGCCGTCTCGCCAGCACCATCCCCGGGGATACCGCTTCGCATAACTTTCCAGCCCGTGATCATGGGCATGATCAGGGTTTGCTTCCTGAAGCGGACGTAATACGCAATGGCGCCCAGGTGTGCCAGCACCAAAAGGATGGTCAAGGGCTCGATCAGGCGATGGATGCCGGCCACCCGATCCGAGAATTCCTTGCCCACCAGTGCGTAGAGCGGTCCCTCGAAGGCGATGTCATCGTTGGCGAACATTCCGGTCGCCACCAGCAGCATGAACGTGCCCAGCATGGCCAAGACCGACAGCGCGCCGAGCGGGTTGTGTCCTTCGCCCTGCCACTGCCCACCGATATAGTCCTTGATGGCGCGCGGCCCGCGGACGAACTGGCTGAAGCGCGCATGGGTCGAACCGACAAAACCCCAGACCAGGCGAAACGCCAGCAAACCGACCACGGTCACGCCGATGCGGCCATGCCAGACCATGGCATTGCCGCCTATCTTCACCGTCACAAAGGAGCCGACCACGCAGAGCGCCAAAGCCCAGTGGAACACCCGGGTCGGCAGATCCCAGATGCTGATGCGTTGCATCAGACCACGGCTTCCTGCTTTTCTACCTTGGGCTTGACGAACTGCTCGCGCGAAACGCCGAGCCACATGACCAGGGGGCTCGCCACCAGAACGGACGAATAGATGCCGAACAGGATGCCGATGGTCAGCGCCAGGGCGAAGTAGTGCAGCGCAGCGCCACCGAAAATCAGCATCGAGGTCACCATCATCTGGGTCGAGCCATGGGTGATGATGGTGCGCGAGATGGTACTGGTGATGGCGTGGTCGAGCACCTGCGGCGTGGTCATGCCGCGCTTCTTCTTGAAGGTTTCGCGGACCCGGTCGAACACCACCACCGACTCGTTGACCGAATAGCCCAGCACCGCCAGCACGGCCGCCAGCACCGGCAGCGAGAACTCCCACTGGAAGAAGGCGAAGAAGCCGAGGATGATCACCACGTCATGCATGTTGGCGATGATGGCGGAGAGGGCGAAGCGCCATTCGAAGCGGAAGGCCAGATACAGCATGATGCCGACCACCACCAGCAGCAGCGCCAGCGCGCCGTCTTCGGCGAGTTCCTTGCCGACTTGCGGCCCGACGAACTCGACCCGTTTGAGTTCGGGCGTTATCGCGGGCGCCGTACCGCCAGCACCAACTTTCATCAGCGAGGCCATCACCTGCTCGCCGACCTTCGAGCTTTCGGCGCCCTTCGTCAGCGGGACGCGAATCAGCACGTCGCGCGAGGAACCGAAGTTCTGCACCTGCGGGTCGACAAACCCGTCGGACTCCAGTTGCTGGCGGATCTGTCGCAAGTCGGGCGCCTGGGCATAGCTGACTTCCATCAGCGTGCCGCCGGTGAACTCGACGGAAAAATGCAGCCCCTTGGTGCTCAGGAAGAACACTGCCAGCAAAAAGGTGATCAACGAGATGATGTTGAACACCAGGGCATGGCGCATGAAGGGAATATCTTTGCGTATGCGGAAAAATTCCATGTCAGACTCCCGGCTTCCAGACTTGCCCGATGCTCACCGCTTCCAGCTTGCGCCGGCGGCCGTAGATCCAGTTGATCAACGCACGCGACACCACGACCGAACTGAAGATCGAGGTCAGGATGCCCAGGCAATGCACCACGGCAAAGCCGCGCACCGGACCGGAGCCAAAAATCAGCAATGCGATGCCGGCGATCAGCGTTGTGATGTTCGAGTCGAGAATGGTCGCCCAGGCGCGCTCGTAGCCGGCGGTGATCGCCGCCTGCGGCGAATTTCCGCCGCGTAGTTCCTCGCGCACCCGCTCGTTGATCAGCACGTTGGCGTCGATCGCCATGCCCAGGGTCAGGGCGATGGCCGCAATGCCGGGCAGGGTCAGCGTCGCCTGCAGCAGCGACAACAGCGCCACCAGGAACAGCAGGTTGGCCGACAGCGCGAACACCGATACGACGCCGAACAGCAGGTAGTAGGACATCATGAACACGGCGATGGCAATGAAGCCCCACATGGTCGAGTTGAAGCCCTTGGCGATATTCTCGGCACCCAGGCTGGGGCCTACGGTGCGCTCCTCGATGATTTCCATCGGCGCCGCCAGCGAGCCGGCCCGCAGCAGCAGGGCGACATCGTGGGCTTCGACGGTGCTCATGCGGCCCGATATCTGCACGCGGCCGCCGCCGATCTCGGTGCGGATCACCGGCGCCGTGACCACCTCGCCCTTGCCCTTTTCGATCAGCAGGATGGCCATGCGCTTGCCCACGCTCTCGCGCGTCACGTCCTTGAAGATGCGTGCGCCCGCGGAATCGAGCGACAGGTGCACCGCCGGTTCCTGGGTCTGGTTGTCGAATCCGGGCTGGGCATCGGTCAGGCGCTCGCCGGTCAACACCACCTGCTTCTTCACCAGCAGGCCGCGGCCGCCGCGCTCGACGTAGTATTCGGTCCCGGGAGGCGGCTGGCCGCGGGCGGCCTGATCCATGACGCTCGGATTGGCACTGGCTTCGTCATCGACCATGCGCACTTCCAGCGTTGCCGTGCGGCCGAGTATGTCCTTGGCCTTGGCGGTGTCCTGCACCCCCGGCAACTGCACCACGATACGGTCTATGCCCTGCTGCTGGATCACCGGCTCGGCGACGCCGAGCTCGTTGATGCGATTGTGCAGGGTGGTGATGTTCTGCTTGACGGCGAATTCCTGGATGCGCTTTTGCGCCACCGGCTTGAGCGTCGCCACCAGTTTGAGATCCGCACCTTCCTGGGCGTCGACCAGTTCCAGGTCGGGCTGGCTGTCGGCCAGGACGCCGCGCGCCTTGTCGCGGGTTTCCGCCTCGCGGAAACGTATCGCCACGGTCTGTCCCTCGCGGCTGATGCCGCCATGACGGATGTTCTTGTCACGCATCAGGCTGCGCAAATCGGCGCCGATCGAATCGAGCCGCTTGGTCAGTGCACCCTTCATATCGACCTGCAACAGGAAATGCACGCCGCCGCGCAGATCGAGGCCGAGATACATCGGCAGGGCGTTGATGCTGTTCAACCAGTTGGGGGAGTCCGAGACCAGATTCAGCGCCACGCTGTAGGTCGCATCCGCCGCCACCGGGTTCAGGGCTCTCTCGATGGCGTCCCGCGCCTTGAGCTGGGTATCGGTGTCGGCCAGCCGCACGCGCACGCTGTTGAGATCGAGCACCATCCCTTGCGGGGCGATCGATGCAGTTCTGAGCGCCGCTTCCACCTGGGCCAGGAGTTTGGCGTCGACCTTGTGCGTCGATTTGACGCTGGCCACCTGCACGGCCGGTGCCTCGCCGAAGAAGTTGGGCAGCGTGTAGAGCAGGCCAAGCACCAGGGCGATCAGCACCGTGGCGTTTTTCCAGAGGGGGTAGCGGTTCATGGCGTGGTACCCGGCCCGCGCTTTGACGCGGCCGGCCCGAAAAATTACAGGTTCTTCAGCGTACCCTTGGGCAGCAGCGCACCCACGGCGTTCTTCTGCACGGTGATCACCACCGGGCCGTCCTTGCCTTCGGCCACTTCGAGGCTCAGGTAGTTTTCACCCACCTTGGCAATGCGGCCGGTGATACCGCCCTGGGTCACCACTTCGTCGCCCTTGGCCAGTTCGCTGACCATTTTCTGCTGTTCCTTGGCCTTCTTCATCTGCGGCCGGATCATGACGAACCAGAGCACGATGAACATCAAAAGAATGGGCAGCATGCCCATCAGGCCACCCAACGGATCGGCAGCAGCGGCGCCGGCCGCCTGCGCGTAAGCATTTGAAATCAGCACTATGAATCTCCAGGAATGTCTGAAATGAAGCCGCGAATTATACCTGCTCGCCGGCCCGTCCCCGCTTGAAGCCGAGACGGAAGCCGGCGAAGTCGCCCTGCTCGATGGCGAGGCGCATTTCCGCCATCAGGGTTTGGTAATAGTAAAGATTGTGGATGGTATTGAGCCGCGCGCCGAGTATCTCGCCGACGCGATGCAGATGATGCAGATAGGCGCGCGTGAAATTGCGGCAGGTATAGCAGCCGCAGGCCTCGTCCAGCGGCCGGGTATCGTTCTTGTGGCTGGCGTTCTTGATCTTGACGTCGCCCCAGCGCGTGAATAGCCAGCCGTTGCGCGCATTGCGCGTCGGCATCACGCAATCGAACATGTCGATGCCCTGCCCCACGGCATACACCAGGTCTTCCGGCGTGCCGACGCCCATCAGGTAGCGCGGCTTGTCGGCCGGCAGGCGCGGCGCGGTGTGGGCCAGGATGCGCGCCATTTCCTCCTTGGGTTCGCCGACCGAGAGGCCGCCGATGGCAAAACCGTCGAAGCCGATGTCGACCAGCGCCGCCAGCGATTCGTCGCGCAGGCTTTCGTGCATGCCGCCCTGGACGATGCCGAACAGGGCATTGCTGTTCTCCAGCCGGTCATGTTCGTCGCGCGAGCGCCGCGCCCAGCGCAGCGAGAGCCGCATCGATTGCGCCGCCGTGGACAGGTCCGCCGGATAGGGCGTGCATTCGTCGAAAATCATCACCACGTCGGAGTTCAGCACATGCTGGATGCGCATCGACTCCTCCGGCGTCAGGAACAGCCGGTCGCCATTGATCGGCGAAGCGAACCTGACGCCTTCCTCGCTGATCTTGCGCAGCTCGCCCAGCGAGAACACCTGAAAGCCGCCCGAGTCGGTCAGGATAGGACCGTTCCAGCCCATGAAGCGGTGCAGGCCGCCGTGCGCCGCAACCACCTCCAGTCCTGGCCGCAGCCAGAGATGGAAGGTGTTGCCGAGCACGATGGAGGCGCCGATATCGACCAGCTCGTCCGGCGACATCGCCTTGACCGTGCCATAGGTGCCGACCGGCATGAAAGTCGGTGTCGGCGCCGCACCATGCGTCAGCGTCAGCGTTCCGCGTCGCGCCGCGCCGTCGCTGGCAAGCAGCTCAAAGTTCATTGTTCCCGCCTTCGATGCAGCAACATGGCGTCGCCATAACTGAAAAAGCGATAGCGCGCCGCAATCGCATGCCGATAGGCGGAGCGGATTTCCTCCATGCCCGAAAACGCCGCAACCAGCATCAGCAAGGTGGACTTGGGCAAGTGGAAATTGGTGATCAGCATGTCCGCCATCTTGAATTCAAAGCCGGGAGTGACGAACAGCGCCGTCTCGCCAGCGCCAACTTTCAAAAAACACGCCGGGCCGTCCCCAGTGTTTTTTGGCCCCCCGGGGGGAGAATCGAGCGCAGCGGGATTTTCGGGGGGGGCTTTCGATCCCCCGTCCAACGCCGCGGATTCCAGGGTGCGCAAGGAGGTGGTGCCGACAGCCACGACGCGGCCGCCGCCGGCGCGGGTCGCTGCAATCGCCTCCGCCGTGGCCGGCGGCAAGACATAGCGCTCGGTATGCATGCGGTGTTCAGTCAGCTTGCCGGCGCGCACCGGCTGAAAGGTTCCGGCGCCCACGTGCAAGGTGACATAGGCGATGCCGACTCCCCGCTCGCGCAGCTGCGCCAGCATGTCCTGGTCGAAGTGCAGGCCGGCGGTAGGCGCCGCCACCGAACCCCTCTCGCGCGCATACACGGTCTGGTAGCGCAACTCGTCGGGGGCTTCGACCTGGCGTTCTATATAGGGCGGCAAGGGCAGCCGGCCATGACGCTCGATCAATTCGGCGGCATCGTCGGCAAAGCGCAGGCGATAGAACTCACCTTCGCGCCCCAGCACCTCGACATCGAGTTCACCTTCGAGCCGCAGCCTGCTGCCGGCTTGCGGCGATTTGCTCGCCCGCACTTGGGCCAGCACGGTGTTGTGATCGAGCAGACGTTCGACCAGGACTTCGACCTGTCCTCCGCTGTCTTTTCGTCCCAGCAAGCGCGCATGCAAGACCCGGCTATCGTTCATCACCAGCAGGTCGCCGGCGCGCAGCCATTGCGGCAGATCGACAAAGCGGCTATCGCTGCGACGGTCGCCATCGACGACCAGCAGACGGCTTGCCGAACGCTGCGCCAGGGGAGCCTGGGCAATCAGTTCCGGCGGCAGCGCGTAATCGAAATCGGCGAGTGTGAAAGGCATCGGGAAGCGGAGAAGGGCTTGCAGCTTTGGCCGGCCTTGCGTCGGCCGGCGCGCATGGTAGCAGAGCGGCCGCTCTTTAGGCCTCGGGCGCCGCAGTATCCGCGGCGTCGACGATCAATTCGTCACGTCCAGGTCGCCATGGCGCCTGAACGCCGCCAGGTCCACCAGGATCAACTGTCCGCCGCGTTCCATGATCAGGCCCTGAGCCATGAGATCGCGCATCACCCGACTGACCATCTCGCGCGAAGCGCCGATCATCTTGGCAATATCCTGTTTGCTCAACTTGTGCGTCACCACCTTGCGCCCGTCGATGGTCTCTGCCGCCTCGAGCAGCAGGCGTGCAACGCGTCCATAGACATCCAGCAGCGCCAGGCTCTCGATGTTGCGGTCGGCCAGACGCAGGCGCTTGGTCAGGTTGCGCATGATGAACAGGGAAACATCGGGGTTTTCCACCAGGCATTGCTTGAAATCCGCCTTGCCCATCACCACGACTTCACTTTGTTCGACGGCCAGCACAGTGGCCGAACGCGGATGGTCGTCGAGCACTCCCATTTCGCCGAACAACTCGCCCGGTCCGAGCATCGACAGAATGACTTCGCGGCCTTCCTCGTCGCTGACCTGAACCTTCAAGGAGCCCGAAAGCACGAAGTAGATGTTGTCGGTATGGTCGCCGGCGTGCAGGGCGACGGTATTTCGCGGAATCTGGCGCAGCATGGCGACACGGGTCAACGGCTTCAGGCATTCGTCATCGAGCATCTCGAAGATCGGCAACGCCCGCAGGACGGTCATTGAAACTCCAGCATTCCGCGCAATCACTACATCCCCTCCGTGAAAACCACTACATCGCACCGGGAGCCAAGTGTAATCGGAATATCGCCGATTTTTCTGCCGGCGTCCGTCTTGCCGGCCCGACTCGGTTTGCCAGACAAGTATTGTTGGTGCCGGGGGGGGAAGTCGAATCCCCATGCCTTGCGGCGGCGGTGTTTGAGACCGCTACGTCTACCGATTCCGTCACCCCGGCCCGGGATGTCGCGGTACTGGATATGCAGCACGCGAGGCGCGCATTATCCGACAAACCCGGGCGTCCCACAATCCACCTCAAGACGAAAAGTCGCGCATCGAAGCGTCGCACCGCTTGTGCCCCTGGCGATCGGGATGCCGGCCGCGGCGCGGCAACTCATGATTTGCAATGCGCCTATAATTATTTAATGGTGCAGAGCAACAATAATAATCCGCCGGGCAGCATGAAGCCTCGCCTCGCCGCCGTTTCCGTCGCGGCCATGGGCGTGGTCTACGGCGACATCGGCACCAGCCCGCTGTACACCATGAAGGAAGTATTCAACGGCCCCCATGCCGTCGCGGTATCGCCGGACAACCTGCTGGGCATTCTGTCGCTGATTTTCTGGGCACTGACCATCACGGTGTCGCTCAAGTATGTGATGTTCATCACCCGCGCCGACAACCGTGGCGAAGGCGGCATCATGGCGCTGACATCGCTCGCCCTGCGCACCCGTGGCGCCGGACCGCAGATGATGTGGCTGTTGTCGGGACTGGGCATCTTCGGCGCCGGCCTGTTCTACGGCGACGCGGTGATCACGCCGGCGATGTCGGTGCTGTCCGCCGTCGAAGGCCTGGAAGTCGCCACCCCGATGTTCAAACCCTATATCGTCCCGATCACCATATTGGTGCTCTGCGGCCTGTTCCTGTTTCAACCGCGCGGCACGGCCAGCGTCGGCGCCCTGTTCGGACCCGTGATGCTGTTCTGGTTCGGCACGCTCGGCGTGCTGGGCATCTGGAACATCCTCAAGCACCCCGCCGTCATCGCTGCCATCAACCCCTGGTATGCACTGCACTTCTTCCTCGAAAACCGCTCCCACGCCTATCTCGCCCTGGGCGCGGTGGTGCTGGCGATCACCGGCGGCGAAGCGCTGTATGCCGATATGGGACATTTCGGCCGGCGCTCGATCAAGTGGGCGTGGCTGGGATATGTATTTCCCTGCCTTTACCTGAACTATCTCGGCCAGGGTGCGCTGATCCTCGACAATCCGGCGGCCGTGAAGAATCCCTTCTTCATGCTGGTACCCGACGAACTGCTGTATCCAATGGTCGGCCTGGCGACCGCCGCCACCGTCATCGCTTCGCAAGCCGTGATCTCCGGGGCGTTTTCGCTGACCAGCCAGGCCATGCAGTTGGGCTATTGCCCGCGGCTCCAGGTCAAGTTCACCTCGGAGCGCGAAAAAGGTCAGATCTACATCTCCAACATCAACTGGCTGCTGCTGCTGGCCGTGATCATTCTGGTGCTCGGCTTCAAGTCCTCGTCGAACCTGGCCTCGGCCTATGGCATCGCCGTGACCCTGACCATGATGATCGACACCCTGCTGGCGTTTGTCGTGGTGCGCGCCCTGTGGAACTGGAACTGGCTGCAGGCCGGATTGTTCCTGATCCTGTTCATCGTGGTCGACTTCGCGTTTTTCTCGGCCAATCTGATCAAGGTATTCGACGGCGGCTGGTTCCCCCTGGTGCTCGGCCTCGGCATATTCACGCTGTTCGCCACCTGGAGGCGTGGTCGCGCCCTGCTCTACGAGAAGCTACAGCTGGATTCGATGCCGCTCGATGTCTTTCTCGCCAGCCTTAGATACGGCGGGCCGCATCGCGTCGCCGGCACCGGCATATTCATGACTACCCGCCCCGACGGCGTGCCGCGCGCCATGCTGCACAACATGCTGCACAACAAGGTGCTGCACGAGCGGGTCATCCTGCTCAATGTCAATATGCAGGACATCCCCCATGTCGACGCCAGCGAACGGATTCTGGTCGAAGCGCTGAGCGATGGCTTCTACCGCATCGTCCTGAATTACGGCTTCAAGGACGATCCCAACGTCCCGCTGGCGCTCGAACTATGCGGCAGTCACGGCATGGCTCCGGTCGAGATGATGGAAAGCTCGTTTTTCCTCGGTCATGAAACCATCGTCCCCAATCGTGTGCCGGCCATGACCTTGTGGCGGCAAATACTTTTCATGTGGATGTTCCGCAATGCGGGTACGGCGACCGATTACTTCAAGCTGCCGACCAATCGCGTCGTCGAACTTGGAACCCAGGTTGAGCTCTGACAAACCGGCGCATCTGGTGCATCGCAGCAGACTAGCTGACGATTGCGGAGGCTGTTTTATTCCATTGTTTGAGCGATTAGCCAAATTAGTTTATTTCGATTTACCTTGCGCAATTAGTATGCAAAACTGGCTCTCTCGGCAATCCAATAAGGCACTTAATTTTCTATACATAAGGTGCTAGGTTTGCCCAGGAAATAGCCAGACATCTGACGATACGGAGGAGTACAAAACAATGGAAATGAACGTCACACGGAGGACCGTGCTGCGCGGCGCAGGAAGCTTGGGGGCGCTTTCTGCATTGATCATGGCCGGCGTTCTGAAGCCGACCGCGGCCTACGCCGCGGAATGGAACAAGGCCGCCTTTGAGGCCAAGGACACGGCCGGCGCGCTCAAGGGCCTGGGCGCAGCGACAACTGCCGACAGCAAGGATCTGATGCTGAAGGTACCTGACATTGCGGAAAACGGCGCCGTGGTGCCCGTGGACGTGGTCAGCAAGATTCCGAACACCAGTTCGATCGCGATCCTGGTCGAAAAGAATCCGCAACCGCTTTGCGCTGAGTTCGACTTTGCCAACGGCGCTGTGGCGGAAGTCTCGGCACGCCTGAAAATGGGCCAGACCTCCCTGGTCAAGGCGATAGCCAAGGCAGACGGCAAGTTCTATACGGCTCAAAAAGAAGTCAAGGTCACGGTCGGCGGCTGCGGCGGCTGATCCAACCCAACGGATATAAGGAAGACACCATGGCAGATCCGATGAAAATTCGCGCCCAGATGAAAGGCGACGTCGCAGAAATTCGCATCCTGATGGGGCACGCGATGGAAACCGGCCAGCGCAAGGATGCCGCAGGCAAGCCCATTCCCGCCCACTTCATACAGTCGATGACGGTCGATGTGGGCGGCAAGCGTGTCGTCGACGGACAGATCGGCACCTCCGTGTCGCGCAACCCCGTCTTCGGCTTCAAGGTCAAGGGCGCCAAGGCGGGCGACAAGGTTGTCGTCAGCTGGGTGGACAACAAGGGCGACAAACGAACCGACGAAGCCGCAGTAGCCTGACCGTCTCATCCATGTGCGGCGCCGGGGACATGCTCCGGCGGCGCGCAGGGACATAACACAAACCGCGGCGGGACATACCCGCCCGAGCCCTTAATTGGACAGGAGGAGAACATGAAACAGAACCTCATTGGCGCGCTCTGCGCCGTGGCGGTCATGGGAGGCGCGTTCGCCCAGACCCCGAAGAAGCCGGCAGCGAAGCCCGCAGCCAAAATGGCGCCAGCGGTCGAGGAAAAGGATGCCGCGACCCTGGAGTTCGAGAAGTTCCGCGCCGAGATGGAGGAAAGCAACCCGGCCGAGCTGTTCGAAATGAAGGGGCAGGAGCAGTGGAAGACCAAGCGCGGCCCGAAGAATGTCTCGCTGGCCGAAAGCTGCGACCTCGGCCAGGGCATCGGCAAGGTCGAAGGCGCCTACGTCAAGATGCCGCGCTACTTTGCCGACGCCGATGCCGTGATGGATGCCGAACGCCGCATCGTCTGGTGCATGGTCGAAAAGCAGGGCTTCAAGTTCGACGACATCGCCGCCAAGCCGTTTGCGAACGCCAATTTCACGCCCGACATCACCAACCTGGTCACCTATGTCGCCGGCCATTCGCGCAACATGAGGATTGCCGTGCCGCTGAAGGATCCCAAGGTGCGCGCTGCCTATGAAACCGGCAAGGCGATGGCCGCCTACCGTGCCGGCCCCTACGATTTCTCCTGCAATACCTGCCATGGCTCGGACGGCAAGCGCATCCGCATGCAGAACTTGCCCAACCTCACCACCGCCGCCGGCGCCATGAAGGGCGTGCAGGGCTGGCCGGGCTATCGCATGACGGGCGGCGTAATGCTGACCCATCAATGGCGCATGGGCGACTGCTTCCGCCAGCAACGCTTTCCCGAGCCGAAATACGCCTCGGACGCGATCGCGTATCTGCTGACTTACATGATTGGCAACGCCAACGGCCAGGTCTACAAAGGCCCGGGCATCAAGCGCTAAGAGGGAGACAGACATGACCAAGAAGATTATCCTGGCCGCAAGCATGGCCGCCACCCTGATGATTGCCCTGCCCGCCGTCGCCGATGGCGACTATCGCGCCAAGGCCATCGCAACCTTCAACAAGGATTTCCAGGCGCGAGGCCAGGCATCCATCGACCGGCTGGCCGAAGATGGCCTGCAGATGATCTGCAACCGCACCAGCAACAAACCGCCCGAATACATCGCGAAACGGATGGAAGCCGACCAACTGGCCGACGTCAAGTATCCGGCCGACGGCAAGCTGATGGGCGACTGGAAGGCCGGCGAAAAGACGGCCCAAAGCGGCAAGGGATTCACCTGGAAGGACAAGCCCGGTCTGCCGGTAGGCGGCAATTGCTACAACTGTCACCAGATCAGCCCGAACGAAACCTCGTTCGGCACGATCGGCCCAACGCTGTATCAGTTCGGCAAACTGCGCGGCAACACGCCGGATATTCAGAAGTACGTCTATTCCAAGATCTACAACGCCAAGTCCCACAACCTGTGTTCCGAAATGCCGCGCTTCGGGCGTGTCGGTGCACTGGGCGAAAAGCAGATCAAGGATCTGGTCGCCTTGTTGCTCGACCCCGCATCGCCGGTCAACAAGTAAGCGCGCCGCCCCCGAAAAACCTGGCCTCGGCCAGGCTTTTCATGTCCGCGGCACCCTGCCGCGGACGGTCTCCCCTGGTGGGATCAGCCTCCGCTGCAAGCGAGTACGGTATCCCCCGGTGGGATCAGCCTTAGGAACCTGTCATGTCTTCGATGAATCGCCGTGAATTCCTGCAAATCCTGGCCGCCGCTTCCGCCGCCGGGTTTGCTCTCGATGCCCGCTCGGTCTGGGCTGCCGGCAAGGGCGACAGCCTCTACGACCTGAAGAAATTCGGCAATGTCCATCTGCTGCATTTCACCGATTGCCACGCCCAGCTGATGCCGATTCATTTCCGCGAACCGAGCGTAAACCTGGGCATCGGCGGCGCGCAGGGCAAGGCGCCCCATTTGGTCGGCGAACACCTGCTCAAGGCCTTCGGCATCAAGCCCGGCGGCATCGAAGCCCACGCCTTCACCTACCTGGACTTCGAGAAGGCGGCCAGGACCTACGGCAAGATCGGCGGCTTCGCGCATCTGGCAACGCTGGTCAAGCGATTGCGTGCAGGCCGTCCTGGTGCGCTGCTGCTGGATGGCGGCGACACCTGGCAGGGTTCGGCCACGGCCTTATGGAGCAAGGGCCAGGACATGGTCGATGCCTGCAAGCTGCTCGGCGTGGACATCATGGCCGGGCACTGGGAATTCACGCTGGGCGACAAGCGGGTACTGGAAATCGTCGAAAAGGATTTCAAGAACAAGATCGATTTCGTCGCGCAGAACATCAAGACCAGCGACTTCGGCGACAAGGTCTTCGAGCCTTACAGCCTGCGCGAAATGAATGGTGTCAAAGTGGCCGTGATCGGCCAGGCCTTCCCCTACACGCCGATCGCCAATCCGCGCTGGATGGTGCCGGACTGGACCTTCGGCATCCAGGACGACAACATGCAGAAGACGGTCGACGAAGCACGCGCCAAGGGTGCCCAGGTCGTCGTCGTGCTGTCACACAATGGCATGGACGTCGACCTCAAGATGGCCAGCCGCGTCACCGGCATCGACGCGATACTCGGCGGTCATACCCACGATGGCGTACCGCAGCCAGTGATCGTCAAGAACAGCAACGGCCAGACCCTGGTGACCAACGCCGGCTCGAACAGCAAGTTCCTCGGCGTGCTGGATTTCGACGTCAGGAACGGCAGGATTTCCGACTTCCGCTACAAGCTGCTGCCGATATTCTCCAACCTGCTGCCGGCGGACGCCGAGATGGCGGCGCTGATCGACAAGGCGCGCGCGCCACACAAGTCCAAGCTGGAAGAAAAGCTCGCCGTCTCCGAAGGCCTGCTCTACCGGCGCGGCAACTTCAACGGCAGTTGGGACCAGCTGATTCTCGATGCCATCATGGAAGTCCAGGGCGCCGATATCGGCTTCTCGCCCGGCTTCCGCTGGGGCACCACGATCCTGCCCGGTCAGGCGATCACCTTCGAGCACCTGATGGACCAGACCGCGATCACCTATCCGCACGCGACACTGACCGAGATGAGCGGCGAGCAGATCAAGACCATCCTCGAAGACGTCGGCGACAACCTGTTCAATCCCGACCCCTATTACCAGCAGGGCGGCGACATGGTACGCGTCGGTGGCCTGCAATACACCTGCACGCCGAACGCCGCAATGGGCAAGCGCATCACCGACATGCGCCTGCACGGCAAGCCCGTCGAGGCCGACCGGAAATACAAGGTTGCCGGCTGGGCGCCGGTGGCCGAAGGCGCCAAGGGCGAGCCGGTGTGGGACGTCGTGGCGCGCTATCTGCGCGACAAGAAAACCATCACGCCGCGCAAACTCAACCAGCCCAAACTATTGGGCATGAAAGGCAATGCCGGATTCGTCGGCTGATGAACTCGTCACGACAAGGCACTGCGCCGAGCGGCGCAGTGCCTTGCCGGTGCGGCGCTCAACTCAGGGCTTGATGTAGGCGAAGCCGCCCCTGGCCTGCAGCTTGCCGATCTCGGCAACGCCCGAGGGCACGAACTTCGATTCGGGAATGAATTGCTTGCGGTCCAGCTTGCGGCTCTTGAGGGTGATTTCGCAGACGTCGAAGGTCACGCCGCGCTCGGTCAGCGTCTCGACCGGAATGTTGTAGGGATTGCCGTTCTTGTCGCGGGCTCCTTCCATCAGGAAATCCACCCCGAGGGCATGCGTGACGACGACGATCTGCGCCTGCGGATTGACGTCGAGATGGTTGCCGATATTGCGCAGCGCCGCGGTGGCCGATGACGAATCGTTGATGTGATAGACCACCTTGTCCGGGTGCACGCTGGACGTCATGTCCGTCGCACATGCGCCGAGGAGCAAAGCGCTCACGGCCAGGATGCATGCCAGTCTGCTGGGTTTTTTCATGGTTTCTCCTCGGTTAGCGAGCCGTGCCGGCCCCGTTTTATTTAAGTCTAAAACACTACTCGCATCGAATACCGATTACAAGTCCGCGCCCTGCCAATCCTATGCCGTACGCGAGGCCGGCCAAGGCGGCAACCGGGCTCGGCCGCCAACGGTAACATTTGCTTGCAAGGCGGCTTGCAGTGCGTCTGCCGGCGTCGGCTAGAATCGCCGGATGAAAAAGCGATCACTCATCATTCTTCTGCTCGCCCTTGCCGTCGTCGGCGGTGGAACTTATGCGGCCTGGCGCAGCTACGGCTCGCCCGCCGATGCGCCCCGGTTCAAGCTGGCGAAAGCCGAGTCCGGCCCGCTCACGGCGGCCGTCTCCGCCACCGGCACCTTGAACCCGGTGGTCTCGGTGCAGGTCGGATCGCAGGTCTCGGGGCAGATCAAGGAAATCCTGGTCGACTTCAACTCGCCGGTAAAGTCCGGCCAGTTGATCGCTCGCCTGGACCCGGAGACCTACGAGCACCGTGTGCGCCAGGCCCAGGCCGACGTCGATGCGGCCCGCGCCGGCCAGGGCGTACAGCAGGCGGAAGTGTCCCGCGCCCGCGCCAATCTGTCCAACGCCCAGCGCGACTACGAGCGCAAGAAGACCCTGGTGGAAAAGAACTTCATCTCCCCGGCCGAGCGCGACACGGCGCAGAACACCCTGGATGCGGCGCGCGCCTCCCTGGCCTCGGCCGAGGCCCAGGTGAAGAACGGCGAAGCCGTGGTGCGCCAGCGCGAAGCCCAGTTGGCGGCGGCGCGCGTCGATCTGGAACGCACCTCGATCAAGGCGCCGGTGGACGGCATCGTGGTCAAGCGCAGCATCGAACCGGGGCAGACCGTGGCCGCCAGCCTGCAGGCGCCGGAACTCTTCGTCATCGCCAAAAACCTGACCGACATGCAGGTGGAAACCTCGATCGACGAGGCCGACGTGGGCCGCGTGCGCCTCGGGCAGAAGGCCAGCTTTACCGTAGACGCTTTCGCCGGCCGGCATTTCGAGGGCGAGGTGCGGCAGGTGCGCAAGGCGGCGACGGTGGTCTCCAACGTCGTCACCTATACCGTGGTCATCTCGGCGGCAAATCCAGATCTCACCTTGCTGCCGGGGATGACCGCCAATGTGCGCATCGTCACAGCGCAGAAGGATCAGGCGCTCAAGGTGCCCAATGCGGCGCTGCGCTACCGCCCCAGCGGTGCCGCGGATGAGAAAAAGTCGACCGGCGCGACGGCAAGCGCCGTATCGCCAGCGGCAACTCCTGCGGCAGCGGCTTCGAGCAGCGGCGGCACGGGCAGCGGCGGGCTTGCCCAGTTGCGCGACAGACTCGTTGCCGATCTCAAGCTCGATGCCGATCAGCGGTCCAAGGTCGATGCGATCTTCGACGGCATGCGCGACAAATTCAGGGCCGCGCGCGAGCTGCCCGAAGCGGAGAAGAATAAGGCGCAGGAACGCAACCGCGCCGAGATCCGCGAGAAGATCGCGGCCATCCTCAGCCCCGAACAGAAGCAGCGCTATGCCGAAACGGCCGGCGAGGCCCAGTCCGCGCGCGCCGGCGGCGGTGGCGGCAGCGGCCGCATCTGGATAGTCGGCGCGGACGGCAAGGCCAAGCCTGTCGAGGTGCGCCTCGGCCTTACCGACGGCAGCATGACCGAGATCGTTTCCGGCGACATCCGGGTCGGCCAGGAAGTCATCGCCGGCCAGCAGGCCGCGGCGAAGGCGTCCGGCATGCCCGGCCCGCGCCTGTTCTAGGATTGCCGTGAGTGCACCGCTGATCCGGGTCGAGGGACTGACCAAGGATTACGTCATGGGCAGCAACGTAGTGCCAGCCCTGCGCGGCGTCACGCTCGACATCGCGGTCGGCGAGTTCGTTGCCGTGATGGGGCCCTCGGGTTCCGGCAAATCCACCTTCATGAACCTGCTCGGCTGCCTCGATCATCCGAGCGCCGGCAGCTACTGGCTGGGCGGCCAGGAAGTCTCGGCGCTCTCCGGCGACGAGCTGGCGGCGGTGCGCAATCGCAAGCTGGGCTTCGTCTTCCAGCACTTCAACCTGCTGGCGCGCACCTCGGCGCTGAACAACGTCGCGCTGCCGTTGCTGTATGGCAACGTGCCCGCGGCGGAACGCCACCCGCGCGCGGAACGACGCCTGACCCAGATCGGCTTGGCGGAGCGCATGGACCATCATCCGGCGCAGCTTTCGGGCGGTCAGCAGCAGCGCGTCGCGATCGCCCGCGCCCTGGTCAACGACCCGCAGCTGGTGCTCGCCGACGAGCCCACGGGCGCACTGGATTCGCGCACCAGCGGCGAGATCATGGCGCTGCTGCAGCAGCTCAACCGCGAGGGCATCACCATCGTGCTGGTGACCCACGAGCACGACATCGCCGACTTCGCCGGCCGCATCATTTCCTTCCGCGACGGCAAGGTAGTCGAAGACCGGGCTAACGTGCCCAAGGACGCGGCAGCGGCATTATGAATTTCAGCGCCACCCTGCGCATCGCCCTGCTCGCCCTGCGCATCAACAAGCTGCGCTCGGCGCTGACCATGCTCGGCATCATCATCGGCGTCGCCGCGGTGATCGTCATGATCGCCGTCGGCAACGGCGCCCAGGCCCGCGTCGAAGACCAGATCAAGAGCCTCGGCTCCAACATCATCATGGTGCTCTCGGGGTCCATGACCTCGGGCGGCGCCCGCGGCGGCAGCGGTTCGCAGCCGACCATCACCGAGGACGACGCCTACGCGCTGAACCGCGAAATCGACGAGATCCAGGCTGCCGCGCCGTCCCTGCGCGGCAGCGGCCAGGTGGTGGCGGGCAATGCCAACTGGTCCACGGTGTTCTACGGCACCTCGCCGGAATACCTCCAGGTACGCGACTGGGCGGTGATCGAAGGCCGCGGCTTCGAGCAGGCGGAAATCAACGGCGCCGGCAAGGTGGCCCTGATCGGCCAGACCGTGGCGCTGAACCTGTTCGGCGAGACCAACCCGGTAGACCAGGTGGTGCGCGTCAACAAGGTGCCGCTGACGATCATCGGCGTGCTCGACCGCAAGGGCCAGAACATGATGGGCCAGGATCAGGACGACATCATCCTGATGCCGATCAGCACCGCACGCAAGCGCGTGCTCGGCTCCAGCCGTTACGCCGCCGGCCGCAACGTCGGCTCGATCATGGTCAAGACCAGGGATGGCGCCAACATGGCGGAAGCGGAGGCCCGCATGCGCGAACTGCTGCGCCAGCGCCACCGTTTGCAGAACGGCCAGGACGACGATTTCTACGTGCGCAACCTGTCCGAAATCCTCCAGGCCCAGGAAGCCTCGTCGAAGGTGATGTCGCTGCTGCTGGCCGCCGTCGCCTCGGTCTCGCTGCTGGTCGGCGGCATCGGCATCATGAACATCATGCTGGTCTCGGTGACCGAGCGCACGCGCGAGATCGGGCTGCGCATGGCCGTTGGCGCCCGCGCCCGGGACATCCTGACCCAGTTCCTGGTCGAGGCGGTGACCCTGTCCCTGATCGGTGGCGCCATCGGCATCCTGCTCGGCGTCGGCGGCGCGACGGCGATCGCCGAATTCGCCGGCTGGCGCACCGAGCTCTCGGGCAGCTCGATCGTGCTGGCGGCCGGCTTTGCCGGTGCGATCGGCATATTCTTCGGCTATTACCCGGCGCGCAAGGCTTCGCGCCTGCTGCCGATCGAGGCGCTGCGCTACGAATAGTGCGCCCGCGGCGACAAGCCGCCATCTTCATGCACGCTTCATGGATAATGCAGACTTTCCAGTCAGGACACCGCCATGGCTGAAGAAGTCGAACTCAAGCTGGCGCTGGCAGAAGACCATCAGGGGCGCTTCCTGCGCCACCCGCTGCTGAAGCAGGCGATCGAGCGCCGGGTCGAGACGCTGGACAACATCTACTACGACACGGCAGGCCTCTCCCTGCGTCGTCGCGGCATCGCCCTGCGCCTGCGCCGCAAGGGGCACGACTGGCTGCAGACGGTCAAGCTGGCGGGCGCTTCGGCGGCCGGCCTCTCCAGTCGGCCGGAGTGGGAAGTTCCCTACGCCGGAAATTTCGATTTTTCGGGCATCGACCAATCCGCAGTGCGCGAATGGCTGCAGCGGCCGAAGCTGCTGGCGCGCATCGTACCGATTTGCGAAACCCGCTTCCGCCGCATCACCTGGACGCTTGCCGCCACCCCCGGCACGGTGTTGCTGACCCTGGATCGCGGCTGGATCATCGCCAACGGTCGCCGCGAAGCCATCTCCGAAGTGGAACTGGAACTTGCCGGGGCGCCGGTGCACGCGATATTTGCGGTGGCCACCCAGCTCGCCCAGCGCGTGGCGCTGACGCCATCGGTGTTGTCCAAGGCCGAGCGCGGCTATCGCCTGCACCTCGGCACGCCGTTGACGCCGTTCAAGGCCGAAGCCGTGGCGCTGTCGGCGGCGATGCCGCCGTTCGAGGCCTTTCTCCGGATCGCCCTGTCCTGCCTCGAACACCTGCAGCAGAATCATCACGGTGCGCTCGCCAGCGACGACCCGGAATACATACACCAGATGCGTGTGGCCACACGCCGCCTGCGGGCGGCCCTGCGGCTGTTCGCCCCGGTACTGCCGGAACGCCTTGGCGAGTCCTTGCGCCAGCCTCTCTCCGCCCTGATGGAGCACCTGGGCCGCGCTCGCGATCTCGACGTGCTGCTGAGCGAAATCGCCAACCCGGTGCTGGACGCGCTGCCCAATGAACCACGGCTGCCGGCGCTGGCCAGCGACATCACCAACCGCCGCTATGCCGCTCGCGGAGAAGCGCTGGCCCTGCTCGCGGCGCCCGACTATGGGCGCACCCTGCTCGCCGCGCTCGAATCCCTGCACCCGAAGCCGGCACCCGACGCCGCCGTGATCCCGCTGCAAAGCTTCGCAGCGGAACGCCTGCGGCGCCTGCGCAGGAAACTGCGACGCCTGGCCGCGGCGGCGCAACTGGAAGATCCGGCATCGCTGCATGCCCTGCGCATCGGCGTCAAGCGTCTGCGCTATGCGCTGGAGTTCTTTGCGCCCCTGGCGCCGGACGGCACATTCGCTCGCGTGCTGCAACGTCTCGCGGTGGCCCAGGACACGCTGGGCCAGCTCAACGACCTGACCAATGCCGGCGCCCTGCTGATGGACTGCGCCGGCGATGATCCGCGCCTGCGCGAGGCAGTCACCCTGATCGGCGGCTGGCACGGCCCGCGCTACTCCCGGCTGCTGGCGAGCATAGCCAGCGAGCGCGCGCGCCTGATCCGCCTGAGCCTGCCGCGGCTCGGCTCCCGCAGAACACGATAATGCGCACGTAACGGCAATGATTCAGCATTGCCCCCTCTCACTGGAGATACTTGGATGGACCTGATACTTTGGCGTCATGCCGAAGCCGAAGACGGCGACGGCATTCTCCCGGATCACAAGCGGCGCCTCAGCGCGCGCGGCGAAAAGCAGGCGAAGCAGGTGGCGCGCTGGCTGCACCGCCACTTGCCGCACAAGCGGAAAGTCCTGGTCAGCCCCGCCGAACGCACGCAACAGACCGCCCATGCCCTGGAACTGCCCTACGAGGTGGAGCCCAAACTCGGTCTTGGCGCCTCGGCAGCCGACGTACTGTCGGTCGCCGGCTGGCCCCACCACAGCGGCGCGGTGCTGGTGATCGGCCATCAGCCGACCCTGGGACGCGTCGCCGCCCAGCTGCTGGGCGGGGCGGAGGCCGACTGGACCATCAAGAAAGGCGCCGTCTGGTGGTTTGCCCGCCGCGTGCGCGACGGCGAAAGACGGACCGTGCTACGCGCCGTGCTCAATCCCGATTTCGCCTGAATCCGCAGGCGTCCCGCGGGATTCTGGCTTCATATGAGTTGCGGAAATGAGCGGCTTTTGATATTTTAGGCGTCGATATATTAATTGCGCTCCACCTGCAAGCGCCCAACCTACATGTCGAAGAAACCCGCTGTCGCCGCGTCTGACACCGAAACCCGCGCCACGTCCGAACACGCCCCCGACCTGCGGCTGTGGTTGCGCACCCTGGCCTGCACCAACCTGATCGAAAACCACATCCGCTCGCGCCTGCGCGCCGAGTTCGGCATCACCCTGCCGCGTTTCGACCTGATGTCCCAACTCGAACGCTCGCCGCAGGGCCTCAAGATGGGCGAACTGTCCAAGCGCATGATGGTGACCGGCGGCAATGTGACCGGGATCACGGATCAGTTGGTCGCCGAAGGCCTGGTGGTGCGCGAGGACAGCCCCAAGGACCGCCGCGCCTACATCGTCAAGCTCACGCCCGAAGGCCGCCGCAGCTTCCGCAAAATGGCCGAATCGCATGAAACCTGGATAGTCGAGCTATTCGCCGGCATGGACGAAAAGCAGCGTGGCCAGCTCTACGATTTACTCGCAGCGCTGAAACGCAGCGCCTCCAAGGCCGCGGGGAAATAACTGGCGTGATACGCCAGCCCCGGGGCGCCGCACCGCACCGGGACCACCGCATGCTGACAGCCGAACAACTCGACCGCGAATACAACGCCCGCGCGGCGATCGCCGACCATCCGCAGATCTTCGCCCGCTGGCGCGAGGAATCGCGCGCGGCGCGCGCCGAGTTGCGCTGTGAGCAGGATTACTATTTCGGCCCGGCGCCCGCCGAAACACTCGATCTCTACCCGACAGCCGCACGCAACGCGCCGCTGCTGGTATTCATCCACGGCGGCTATTGGCGCTCGCTCGACAAGCAGGATTTTTCCTTTCTCGCGCCGGCCTTCGTGCGCGCCGGCGTGGCCGTGGCCATGCCGAACTACGGCCTGGCGCCTGCCACGTCCATCGCGGACATGGTGCGGCAGATGCTGCGCGCCCTGGCCTGGCTCCATCGCACCGCACCGCAGTTGGGCATCGACGCGCGCCGCATGGTGGTCGCCGGGCATTCCGCGGGTGCCCATCTCGCCGCGATGATGCTGGCCGCCGACTGGCCGCTGCTGGCACCCGACCTGCCGCCGGACCTGCTGTGCGGCGCGGTCTGCGTTTCCGGCATCTACGACCTGCAGCCCCTGGTGCGCACGCCCTTCCTGCAGCAAGACCTCAGGCTCGATGCGGCGACGGCGCGGCGACTCAGCCCGATCGCCTACCGGCCGAAACTCGCGACGCCGCTGCTGACCGCCGTCGGCGGCAAGGAAAGCGCCGAGTTCCAGCGCCAGAACCGGCTGATACACGAAGCCTGGCCGCATTGCCTGGGCCACGACCTGCCGCTGCCCGGTCGTCATCACCTGGCCAGCATCGAGGCGCTGGGCGCTGCCGACCAGCCGCTGTTCCATGCCACGCTGCGCCTGCTCGGAAAAACGCCATGACAACGGCGCAGGCCGCGCCGCGACAGGCTTCAGCGCGGGCATCGCTGCCTGTAATACAATACGCGCCATGCGCGCCCTGCCGGTTGGCGCCCAGTCCGGCATTCCGCCGCATTTCCCTCAAGCGCTTCGCCGCCTGAACCGGTTCCCCGCAAGGGGCAGGCCGATTCAGGAGTTCAATTGAACGCGACCACCACGCAAGGCATCACCCATTCCGTCGACGGCACCCAGGACAGCAGCGCAAGCGCCGTACCGCCAGCACCAACTTTCGATCAGCTCGGCCTGCTGCCCGAGTTGCTGCGCGCCATCACGGACGCCGGCTACACCACGCCGACGCCGATCCAGATCCAGGCCATCCCGATCATCATGGCCGGCAAGGACGTCATGGGCGGCGCCCAGACCGGCACCGGCAAGACCGCCGGCTTCACCCTGCCGCTGCTGCAGCGCCTGGCCAAGTACGCCAGTTCCTCGCCGTCGCCGGCGCGCCATCCGGTGCGCGCGCTGATCCTGGCGCCGACGCGCGAACTGGCGATGCAGGTGCATCAGAGCGTGGTCACCTACAGCAAGCATCTGCCGCTGCGCTCGGTCTGCATCTACGGCGGCGTCGACATCCGGCCGCAGATCGCCGAACTGCGCGAGGGTCGCGAGATCGTCGTCGCGACGCCGGGGCGCCTGCTCGACCACGTGCAGCAGAAGAGCGTCAGCTTCAACGCCGTCGAAGTGCTGGTGCTCGACGAAGCCGACCGCATGCTGGACATGGGCTTCATCCCCGACATCAAGCGCATCCTCGCCATGCTGCCGAAGGAAAGGCAGAGCCTGCTGTTCTCGGCCACCTTCTCCAACGAGATCAAGAACCTCGCCGATACCATGCTCAAGGCGCCGCAACTGATCGAAGTCGCGCGCCGCAACATGGTCACCGAGACCGTCACCCACCGCGTCTACCCGGTGGCCTCCGACCTCAAGCGCAGCCTACTGGTGCATCTGCTGACGCACGACGAGGAAAACGCCAAGCAGGTGCTGGTGTTCGTCGGCACCAAGTTCGGCGCCAGCCGCCTCGCGGTCTACCTCGAACGCCAGGGCATCGCCGCCGATGCGATTCACGGTGACAAGAGCCAGCAGCAGCGCACCGAGGCGCTGGAAGGCTTCAAGTCGGGCAAGATCCGCGTGCTGGTCGCCACCGACGTCGCCGCGCGCGGCCTCGACATCGACGACCTGCCCCACGTCATCAACTACGAACTGCCGCACACGGCCGAAGACTACATCCACCGCATCGGCCGCACGGGGCGCGCCGGCAAGACCGGCAACGCCACCTCGCTGTTCGCGCCCGAGGAAAGCCAGCGCCTGGCCGACATCGAGAGGTTGATCAAGCGCCCGATCGAGCGCGTCGAAATCACCGGCTTCAATCTCGGCACGGCGACGCCCGAACGCGACCGCGAGCGCGGGCGCGAACGCACGGGCAGCGGCCATCGCCGCGAGCACGAAGAACGCCGCCGCGAACGCGAGGTCAAGCCGCACGACCGCCGCCCGCCGCCACATCTGCCGGCGCCCGCCGCCCACGTGCCGCGCCTCGACCCGCGCCTGCCACGCCTGGACTTCGACCCCAACAAGCCCTATGTCAGCAAGCTGGGCCCCGTCGAAACCGGCACCGAAAAGCCCGCCGTGACGCGCCCACAGAAGGCCGTGGCGGCGCTGCTCGGCGGACTGGGCAAGAAATAGCACGACGCAAACGGCCATGCGCGACGATGCCGCATGGCAGCTCGATGTTCACCCATCCGGCGATCCCGCCACACTGGTGATCGCGCTCGGCGGGCGCTGGCGCATCGACCAACACCTGCCCGCGGCCGACACCCTGCAAGCCCGGCTGGCGGCGCCGGTGCGCCGGATCCGTTTCGATGCAGGCGAACTCGCCGACTGGGATTCCGGCCTGCTGACCTTCGTTTCCGGCATCAGCAAGTCCTGTGCACAGCGCGACATCGCGGTCGATGGCAGCGGGCTGCCGCCCGGCGCACAGCGTCTGCTGGCGATGGCCGCCGCCGTTCCCGAGCAGAAGCTGGCCGCGCGCGAGCCGGGCCCGCAGGGCGCGCTGGCCCAGGTCGGCGCCGCCACCCTGGAGTTCGTTCATGGCGCGCCGCGGATGTTGGGGTTTCTCGGCGAACTGGTGCTGTCGCTGCTGCGCCTCGTCGCCGGCCGCGCCCGCTTTCGCGCCCGCGACCTGTGGCTGGAGATCGAGGAAGTCGGACCGCGGGCGCTGCCCATCGTTTCGGTGATCAGCTTCCTGGTCGGACTGATCCTCGCCTACCTCGGTGCCGATCAGCTGAAGCTGGTCGGGGCGCAGATATTCATTGCCGACCTGGTGGCGATCGGCATGGTGCGCGAAGTAGGCGCCTTGATGACCGGCATCATCATCGCCGGCCGCACCGGCGCCGCCTTTGCCGCCCAGCTCGGCACCATGCAGGTCAATGAGGAAATCGACGCCTACCAGACGCTCGGCATCTCGGCCTTCGACTTCCTGGTGCTGCCGCGCGTACTGGCGCTGATGCTGATGGTGCCGCTCTTGACGCTCTATTCGGCCTTCATCGGCATGCTCGCGGGATTGCTGGTGTCGCTGACCATTTTCGACATCGGCGTCTTCGAGTACTACACGGAAACCCTGCGCGCGCTGGAGTTCAAGCAGTTCGCGGTCGGCCTGTCCAAGGGCACGGTGTATGGCGCGATCGTCGCCTTCGCCGGCTGCCTGCGCGGCATGCAGTGCGGACGCAGCGCCGAGGCGGTCGGCCATGCGGCGACCTCCGCCGTGGTCACCGCGATCCTGCTGATCACGATTGCGGCCTCGATCATGACTGTCGTCTATTACCAGCTCGGTATATGACAGAGACAGCCCACATCGAAGTACGCGACCTCGCCATGGCCTATGGCGATTTCATCGTGCAGCGCGGCCTGGACTTCACGGTAAACAAGGGCGACATCTTCGTCGTCATGGGCGGCAACGGCTGCGGCAAGACCACGCTGATGCGCGCCCTGGTCGGCCTGCAGCGGCCGGCGGCCGGCTCCGTTCTCTACAGCGGCGAGGACTTCTGGAATGCCGAAGCCGAGGCGCAGCAGCGGCTCAAGCGCCGCCTCGGCATCCTGTTCCAGGGCAGTGCGCTGTGGAGTTCGCTGACCCTGGCGGAGAACGTCGCGCTGCCGCTTGCCGAATACACGGGCCTGGCGCCGGCCCGCGTCGACGAGATCGTCGCCTTCAAGCTGGCCCTGGTCGGGCTGGCCGGCTTCGAGGACTTCTATCCCGCCGAACTCAGCGGTGGCATGAAGAAGCGCGCCGGACTGGCGCGCGCGATGGCGCTCGATCCCGACATCCTGGTCATCGACGAGCCCTCGTCGGGCCTCGATCCGCTGACGGCGCGCCGTCTCGACGAGCTGATCATGGAACTGCGCGACAGCCTGGGCACCACCATCGTCGTCGTCACGCACGAACTGGCCAGCATACTCAGCATCGGCAACAATTCGATCTATCTCGATTCCGAAAGCCACACCATGATCGCCACCGGGCATCCGCAGGACGCACTGAAGAACGGCCATCCCAAGGTACGCCATTTCCTCACCCGCGGTGGAAGCGCATGAGCGCCCGGCGCCGGGCCGCCCCAAGCGGGGCGCAGCCATTGACCCGGAGGCCACGCGCAGCGGGGCCGAACCCGTGTCACCCCCATCCTCGGGATGGGGGACGGAGGGCAGGTCCATGAGCCGCAAAGCCAACCCGACGCTGATCGGCGCCTTCGTCCTCGGTGCGCTGACGCTGGCCGTCGTCACCACACTGCTGCTGACCGGCGGCAGCTGGTTCGGCGAGCGACGGCAGCACGTGATGTATTTCGAAGGTGCGGCGCAGGGCCTGCAGGTCGGCGCGCCGGTGGTTTTTCTCGGCGTCAAGGTCGGCACCGTCACGCAGATACAGCTCGGACTCGACCCGCAAAGCCATCGCTTCCTGGTGCCGGTGACGATCGAACTGGAACCCCAGGTGGTGCGCACGCGCGGCGGCGAACCGATCGACCTGCGTGACCGCGCGACGGTGAGGCAACTGGTCGAGCGCGGCCTGCGCGCGCGACTGCGGATGCAGAGCCTGCTCACCGGCCAGCTCTATGTCGATCTGGATTTCCACCCGGACAAGCCGGCGATCTTCGCCGCGCTCGATCCCGAACAGAGCGAAATCCCGACCATCCGCACCGCCGTGCAGGAGCTGGCAACCAAGCTCGAAGGCTTCCCGATGGACAAGTTTCTCGCCGACGTGGCAGCCATCAGTGACGCGGTTAACCAGTTGATGTCGGCCAAGGAGACACAACAACTGCCCAGGCGTCTCGACGCCACGCTGCGCCACCTCGAATCGCTCGCCGCGCGCTTCGACGCCCAGAGCGGCCCGCTGCTCAAAGACGTGCGCGGCAACCTGGCCGAGATGCAGAAGGCGCTGCTGGCGGCCCAGGCGGCGCTGGCCAGGCTCGACACGGCCGCCGATCGCGTGGCCGAACTGGCCAAGCCCGATTCGCGCCTGGTCGCCGGCATGACCCAGGCCAGCGAGGAACTGGCCAAGGCCGCCGGCGCGGTGCGCAGCCTGACCGAACAGGAATCGCCCACGGTGGACAACGTCAATGCCACGCTGAAGGAAATCGCGCGCGCCGCCGACGCCCTGCGCCTGCTGGCGGAAACCCTCGAACAGCAACCCGACGCCATCTGGCGCGGCAAGCGGCAAAAATCCCCACCCTGAAACCCCATAAAAAGGAGGCAGCATGAAACTCGTCCGCTTCGGCCCCAGGGGCCGCGAAAAACCCGGCCTGATCGACAGTACCGGAACACTCCGCGATCTCTCCGCCCATGTCGCCGGCATCGGCTGGAACGAACTCTCCGCGGCCGGGCAGAAGCGCCTGCGCGCGCTGAACCCCGTCTCACTGCCGAAAGTGCGCGGCACGCCGCGGCTCGGCGTGCCCTTCACCGGCATTTCCAAGATCGTCGGCATCGGCCTCAACTACCGCGCCCACGCCCTCGAAGCCAAGATGCCGATTCCGGCCGAACCGGTGGTGTTCATGAAGGCCACCACCTGCATCAGCGGCCCCAACGATCCGATCCTGATGCCGATCGGCGGCAGCAAGCTGGACTGGGAAGTCGAACTGGGGCTGGTCATCGGCCGCGAAACACGCAATGTGACCGAGGCCAAGGCGCTCGATCACCTCGCCGGCTACTGCGTGTTCCACGACGTCTCCGAGCGCGCCTTCCAGCTCGAACGCGGCGGCCAGTGGGACAAGGGCAAGGGCTGCGACAGCTTCGGCCCGATCGGCCCCTGGCTGGTGACGCGGGATGAAGTCGCCGACCCGCAGCGGCTGCGCCTGTGGCTCGACGTCAATGACGAACGCATGCAGGATTCGAGTACGTCCGACATGATCTTTTCCTGCGCCGAGATCGTCAGCTATGTCTCGCGCTTCATGACGCTCCTGCCCGGCGACGTGATCTGCACCGGTACGCCGCAGGGCGTCGGCCTGGGCCGCGGCCGCTTTCTGAAGCTCGGCGACCGGCTCAGGCTCGGCGTCGACGGGCTCGGCGAGCAGCAGCAGACCGTCATCGCGACGGCATAGCAGCGGCTCAAGAGTTGGCGCTGGCAACCCGGCGCTACAGCAGATTTCGGGAGACTCGCTGGGCGCCATGAGCAAGGATTACCTCCTCGCCATCGACAACGGCACGCAGAGCGTGCGCGCGCTGATATTCGATCGGCATGGGCACCTGGTGGACAAGGCGCAGGTCGATATCACCAGCTACCAGTCGCCCGAGCCGGGCTGGGTGGAGAACGACCCGGAACAGTTCTGGGCCGCGCTGTGCGCCGCATGCCAGCGGCTCTGGGCCAACACCCAGGTGCCGCGGAGTTCGATCGCCGGCGTCTGCATCACCACCCAGCGCGCCACGGTGATCAACCTCGACCGCCACGGCCAGCCGCTGCGCCCCGCCATCATCTGGCTCGACCAGCGGCGCGCCGACGCCGAGCCGAAGCTGGCCTGGTGGTGGGAACTGGCGCTGCGCGCGATCGGCATGCGCGACACCATCCGCTTCTTCGCCCGCGAAGCCGAGGCCAACTGGATCGCCCAGCACCAGCCCGCGCTCTGGGCGCGCACCGACAAGTACCTGCTGCTCTCGGGCTACCTCAACTACCGCTGCACCGGCCGCTTCGTCGACTCGGTGGCGAGCCAGGTCGGCTACATCCCCTTCGACTACCGGCGCGGGCGCTGGGCCGCCGCCTGGGACTGGAAATGGCAATGCCTGCCGGTCAGGCGCGCAATGCTGCCCGAGCTGGTTCCGGCCGGCGCGCGGCTCGGCCTCATCAGCGCCGCCGCGGCCCAAGACACCGGCATCCCCGAGGGCCTGCCGGTGATCGCCGGCGCCGCCGACAAGGCCTGCGAAGTCATCGGTGCCGGCTGCCTCTCGCCCGAGATCGCCTGCCTCTCCTACGGCACCGCCGCCACGATCAATACCACCACGCCGCACTACCTCGAAGCCACGCCCTTCATCCCGCCCTACCAGGCCGCGGTGCCCGGCCACTACAACACCGAGATCCAGATCACGCGCGGCTTCTGGATGGTGAATTGGTTCAAGGAACAGTTCGGCCTGCACGAGAAGATCGAGGCGCAGGCCCGCGGCGTGGCGCCCGAGAGCCTGTTCGACGAACTGGTCAATGCGGTGCCGCCCGGCGCCATGGGCCTCATGCTGCAGCCCTTCTGGAACCCCGGCATCAAGGTGCCCGGCCCCGAAGCCAAGGGCGCCGTGATCGGCTTCGGCGACGTGCATACCCGCGCCCATCTCTACCGCGCCATCCTCGAAGGCCTCGCCTACGCGCTGCGCGAAGGCAAGGAGCGCATCGAGCGGCGCGGCGGCACGCGCATCGAACGCGTGCGCGTCTCCGGTGGCGGCTCGCAAAGCGACGCCGCGCTGCAGATCACCGCCAACGTCTTCAATCTGCCCACCGAACGCCCGCACCTGTTTGAGACCAGCGGCCTCGGCGCCGCCATCATCGCCGCCGTCGGTCTCGGCCTGCATCCCGACTTCGCCACCGCCGTGCGCGAAATGACCCGCGTCGGCCAGGTGTTCCAGCCCGAGCCGCAGCACGTGCGCATCTACGATCAGCTCTACCGCAAGGTCTATTGCCGCATGTACCGGCGGCTGCAGCCGCTGTATCGGGAGATACGCGAAATCACCGGCTACCCGGGACCCGAGCGATGAGCCTTGTACGTATCGTTCACGGCATTCCTCCTGGATCAAAGCAAGTGCATCGGAATGTCACGCCAGGCGCCCATCCCGAAAGTCATTCAGCGCCTGGTAAATCTCCTGGTCCGTGTTCATGACGAACGGACCGTATTGGGCAATGGCTTCGTTCAGCGGCCGGCCGGCGATCAGCAATACTTTCGCTTCTCCGGCGGCTTCGATCACCACCCCGTCGGCCTCTGCCTCATTGGCGAGAATCGCCATGCGGTTTGCCGGCAGAGTTTCTCCGCCGATGCGCGCTTCGCCGCGATAGACATAAACAAAGGCGTTGTGTCCGGCCGGCAGCGGCTGCGCGAAACGCGTACCGGCCGGCAGGTGCAGGTCCAGGTACAGCGGCGCCGTCGCCTCGCGCGTCACCGCACCGGCCACGCCGTGGCTCTCGCCGGCGATCACGGTCACGGCGACGCCGCCATCGGTTTCGAAGCGCGGCAGCTCGGCCGCAGCGAAATCGCGATACCAGGGCTCGCTCATCTTGTCCCTGGCGGGCAGGTTCAGCCAGAGCTGGAAGCCTTCCATGACGCCGGCCTCCTGCTGCGGAATCTCGGAATGGATCACGCCGCGGCCCGCGGTCATCCACTGCACGCCGCCGTTTTCCAGCAGGCCTTCATGGCCGGCGCTGTCGCGGTGCTGCATACGGCCGGCGATCATGTAGGTCACGGTTTCGAAGCCGCGGTGCGGATGGTCGGGAAAGCCGCCGATGTAGTCGTCCGGGTTGTCGCTGGCGAAGGCATCGAGCATCAGGAAGGGGTCCAGCCGGCGCTGCAGCGGCTGCGTCAGTACCCGCGTCAGCTTGACGCCGGCGCCATCGGACGTGGGGCTGCCGACGACCAGTCGTTCGACGCCGCGCGACTGGCGAACCGACTCGCTGCTACGGACTTGCTTGTTTGTCATGATGGCTCCTCGATCGGGTTTATGAATGCGTTGCGCGGATTCGGGCTCCGAGCTTGTGAAGAAATCGTAGCGAGCGGGCCGCAGCGGGGTGCGGCCGGAGCGCAGCTACCGGAATGTACGTTTCTGTACATGAGGATAGCGAGCACCGCCCAAGCCCCGATCCGGCACGCGCAGTAGATTTATTCACAAGCTCTCAGGCCAGTGCCACGGCCAGGTCTGCCTCGGCCTGGCGAAGCCCCGCTCGGCGGCTTCCGCGCCCATGTTGAGACCTTCGGCGTAGATGAAATGCACTTCAGTCATGCCGAGGAAACCGAGCACCGTCTTCAGGTAGGGCACCTGGCTGTCGGCCTCGGTGCCGCGATAGCTGCCGCCGCGGGCCAGGGCGACATAGACCGTCTTGCCCTGGAGCAGGCCCTCGGGGCCTTTTTCGGTGTAGCGGAAAGTCACGCCGTTGCGGGCGACGGCATCGATCCAGTTCTTCAACTGCACCGGCACGCCGAAGTTGTACATCGGCACGCCGAGCACGATCGCATCGGCCGCCTGGATCTCGGCGATCAATGCATCGTCGAGGGCGACGCGCGCCGCCTGCTCGGCGTTGCGCTTCTCGGCCGGGGTGAACAGCGCGCCGAGCGCGGCTTCGTCCAGCACCGGATGCGGCGTGACGGCGAGGTCGCGCACCGTGAGCCTGGCCGCCGGGTTGGCCGACTGCAGGCGAGCCACGATGGAATTGGCGACACGCGTTGAATTGGCCGCTTCGCGGCGGGCACTGGCGTTGATTTGCAGGATGTTCATTTGGCTCTCCTTGGGTGGTTGATTATCTGGTGCCTACTTTATTGATAGCCATGGAAGAACAGAAGCCCATGGATCGGATAACATTGTTCCGCCAATGGAACAATACGAGCCAAATGACCTGCTGATCTTCGCCCGTGTCGCCGAGGCCGGCAGCTTCAGCCGTGCCGCGACGCGCATCGGCCTGCCCAAATCCACGGTGTCGCGGCGCATCGCCTTCCTTGAGGAGCAGCTCGGCGAACGCCTGATGCTGCGCACCACGCGCCGCCTCGCGCTGACCGAGTTCGGCTTGCAGTTGCTCGAACACGCGCGCCAGGTGGCAGCCGAGGTCGATGCCGTCAAGGCGCTCAGTGAATACCGCCAGGCGCGCCCCAGCGGCCGCCTGCGCGTATCGATGCCCAGCGATTTCGCCACCCTGCTGCTGACCGACATGCTGGCGGCCTTCATCGCCCTGCACCCGGCGGTGTCGCTGGAACTCGATCTCTCGCCGCGGCGCGTCGATCTGCTCGGGGAGAATTTCGATCTCGCGGTGCGCATCGGCGACCTGCCCGACGACACGCTGCTGGCCGCGCGGCGCATCGCCGTGTTCCCCTGCGGCCTCTATGCGGCACCCTCCTATCTGGCCGAGCGCGGCGACCCGGCGTCGCCGGAAGATCTCGACCGGCACGACACGCTGCGCTTGCTTGGGCGCAACGGCGAAGCGACAGGCTGGACGCTGATGTGCGCCGAGCGCAAATGGGAAGGCGCGCCGCCGGCGCGAATGGTGGCCAACGCTCCCGAGTTGCTGAACGACCTGGCGCGGGCCGGCGCCGGCATTGCCGCCGTACCCGACTACTTTGCGGCGTCCAGCGTGGCACGCGGCGAACTGCGGCGCGTGCTGCCCGACTGGTGCGTGCCCTCGCCCACGGCCTGGGTCGTGTTCCCGGGGCGGCGCCTGATGCCGGCGAAGACGCGGGCATTCATCGACATGCTCGAAGCGACGCTGAAGGGGGCGCCCGGAAACTCGACCGAAGTTTCAGGCGGCTTGCGCGATGCTGCGCGCCCGTAGTTGGCCGCAGCCGCCGTCTATGTCCTGACCGGCCGACTGGCGCAGCTTGGCAAGGATGCCGTGGCGATACAGATGCAGCGACATCGCCATGGTGCGTTCTTGCGAGGGGCGGCGGTAAGCGCCCCCTTCCACGTCGTTGCAGGGAATGAAGTTCATCACCGCGTACTTGCCGGCGAGCAGGCGCACGATGCCGTCGAGTTCGTCGTCGCCATCATTGATGCCTTCGAGCAGCGTCCATTGGTACTGGATCGGATAGCCGGTGGCGCGCGCATAGGTTTCGGCCAGCGCCACCAGTTCGTCCGGATCGATGCGCGGCGCCTTCGGCAGCAGTTGCGCGCGAAGTTCGGCGCGTGTCGAATGCAGCGAAAGCGCCAGCGCCGGCTTGACCCGCCCCTGCGGCAGCCGCTCGAACACTCGGCGGTCGCCGACGGTGGAGAACACCAGGTTCTTGTGCGCGATGTTGGCCGCGGTGCCGAGCAGGTCGATCGCCTCGAGCACGTTGTCCATGTTGTGCGCCGGTTCACCCATGCCCATGAACGCGACTTTCCTGACCCTGCGGCGGGCGCGGGCCAGCACCACCTGGGCGACGATCTCGGCGCTGCCGAGCTGGCGCAGCAGGCCCTCGCGACCGGTCATGCAGAAAGTGCAGCCCACCGCGCAGCCGACCTGGGTCGAGACGCAGACGCCGTCGCGCGGCAGCAGCACACTCTCCACGGTCTGGCCATCGCCAAGCTCCACCAGCAGGCGCGCGGATCCGTCATCGCCGGCATGTTCGGTGCGCACTCGCGCCAGGCCGGCAAGTTCCGCTGCCAGGCCGGGCAAGGCGATGCGTATGCTCAATGGGAAAAAATTCTCCGGCAGCACCGGCCCGCTGTCGAGCGGCAGCGCCCGCGTCCATGACCTGAGGATGCGCTCTTCGTGGCATGGCAGGGCGCCCTGGTCGCGCAGGCTGTGGCGAATGTGCTCGATGCGCATGGCCATCATCGAGCGGACAGAGTGTCGCAGCCAACCAGGTCCGCGGCCGCGATCTGCGCGGCGATTTCCGCGGGTTCCAGCCGGGCAAAATCGGCTTCGTTCGCCAGCGGAAAGCCGCCGGCCATTTCATACCATGCCAGCGCAGCCAGCCAGGGGGCATAGGCGATTTCGCCCTGTTTGCGCCGCGGCAGGCAGTAGAGCTTGCCCGCCGCAAGGACCAGGTTGTAGCCGATCGTGCGCTCGTGCAGCTCTGCGATGAATTCATACGCCGCCTGCTGCCGGTCGAAGCTCAGGCAGCAGCATGGATAGGGCTCGGCGCCACCGTTGTGGCTCCAGCGCGCGTCCTCGACGGGCAGCGGCACGGTACGCAGGTAGGTCTGGAAGTGCAGGTGATTCACCGAGGCATGGGCGCCGTAGCTGTTGTAGCCGATGCCGAAGCCCGGCATGCGTTCGCCCAGTTCCCGCGCGAGCTTCCACAGCCAGGCAAAGTCCGCCGCCTCGAGAAACTGCGGCCGATGGGCGCCGATGTCCGGCACCAGCAAGCCGTGGTAATCGGCAAAAGGGAACTTGTTGTAGAGCAGCGTCGCATCGCGGCCGCCCAGCGGGCCTTGCCAGATGATCTCCCGGCGCAAGAAGGGCTTGTCGAAGTGAAAGCGCGTCGTCTCGAAGGGCGCGCGGATGCCCGTGACGGGAGCATTGCCGTGGCGTGCGGGACGAAAGGCCCGCAGCGGATTGAACTGAAGTTCCCACGGCCCGGCGCGGCGCAGTTCGGTCGAGCGCAGGGTTTCGAAGCCATGGTCGAGAATCTGGCGCAGTGCCACCACATCGTCCGCTGCGCCATGCGGCAGACGTCCTTCCTGCGCTGCCACGGCCTGCTCGGCAGCGAGCCGCGCGAAACAGAGCCGCAGTTCACCGTGCAGGTGCGCCCAGATGCGTGGTTCGAAATTGGCGTTGGCCAGCACCAGGATGTCCTCGCCCAATTCGCCGCTAGCGCGCAACAGATTGACCAGCCCCTGTTCGAAGCGAACGCGGAAAATATCGGCCGACTGGAAGATATCGGAGTTCATGGGCATGGTCGGTCAGGTGAGCAACGGCGGTACGGATCTCAACTCAGATAATCCAGCCGCAACCTCTGCTGCAGGGTGCGCGCCAGGCGAAAGGCTTCCTTGAGTATCTGCCGGTCGAGCTTGTGCAGCCGATCGGGATTGATCCGGTTGGTGGCGTCGGGAAACTCGCCGGAGACCTGGTTCTGCAGGCGCAGGCGCTGTATCTGGTAGAAGGCGGCGGCCATCGCCGCGACTTCCTCGACCGGCATGCCCAGCGCCGGGCGCACGCTGCGCAGGCGCTCGACGGTGTTGGTGGGTTCGATGCCATGCGCCAGCGCATATATCCGCACCGCATCGACGAAGAGGCGTATGCCCTGGCCCTTGAGATCCAGCGTATGGGGATATTCCTTGCCGCCACTGAGGCGGAAGTCGCGCCACCAGCAGAGCGGCGCTTCCTGCTCCAGCGCGGTGCAGGCCATCGCCCGCAGGAAGGCGCCGTTGCCCTTCAGGCGCTGCAGCAGCCAGTCCTGCAGGTCGGTCACCAGTTCCTCGCGACCATAGAGCGGCCGGAAATCGAAAAAGATGGTGGCATTGAGCAGGGCCTTGGGCTCGGGCACCACGATCCAGTCTTCGAAGCGGTGTTTCCATTCGTCGAAGGAAAGACACCAGGCCGGGTTGCCGGCCATGATCTGCCCGGTGCACAACGGGAAACCGCAGGCGTCGAGGGCAGTATTCACGGCCTGGGCGAAGGGCAGGAATTTCTGCCGCAGGTCCGCCGCCTCAGCCGCCGATTCCGCCGCGAACACGATGCCGTTGTCCTGATCGGTGACCAGCGTCTGCTCCAGCCTGCCTTCCGAACCGAAGACGATCCAGCACCAGGGCACGTAGGGCAGTTCGAACTCGCCTTCGACCAGATCGATCGCCTGCAGCGCGACCAGGTCGTTGAGCGCGGAAATCCATTCGCACAGGGCTTCCGGCCCGTCGCCTTCGGCCAGCCGCCGCGCGGCGAAGCGGCGTACGGCCATGGTCTGCTGCGCCAGTTCGGCAATGCTGCGGGTCGCCAGGATGGCATTGGTCAGGCTCGCCGAATCGGCCGCCTGCATGCCGTACAGATCGCCCTGGGAGACCACGTTGTACAGGCGCCCGTCGGCCCCGGTCAGGATCAGCTGGCGCATGCCACGGCGGAACATCAGCACCATGGCCTGATGCACCGTGGCGTCGGCAGACAGGCTGGCCAGGCCGCCGGTCATCACGCCGGCGACCGGGCCGGCCAGGTCGCAGTCGTCGTTGATGATCGAGCGCATCAGGTCGCGCAGGCTGATGATGCCCAGCGGCACGGCCGTCGCCGGATCGACCACCACGGCTGCCTCGGCCCCCTGCAGGTCGATGGCGCGCAGGGCCTCGCGCACCGAGCACGCCGGATCGACCACCACCGGCGGCGCCAGCGGCAGACGGCACAGCGCGGTGTTGAGATTCACCGACACCGCGTCGCAGGCGTCGGTTTCAGTAACGGATGCGGGCATGATAGGTTTTCTCGCTGGCTTCCCGCGCCGCGCCGAGGGTGCGGATGCCGCGCTCGACCAGCAGCGGCAGCATCTTGAGGAAGACCTCGGCGGTGACGATGGCATCGCCGACCGCGGTGTGGCGTCCCAGCACCGATACGCCGAGGCGTTCCGCGATGGCTTCGAGGCGGTGTGTCTCCTGGTTGGGAAACAGCACGGCCGACAACAGGAAGGTGTCGAGTACCGGGCGATCGAAGCGGATGCCGGTGGCAGCTTCCTTCAGTTCCAGAAAGCGCATGTCGAAGGCCGCGTTGTGCGCCACCAGCACGGTATCGGCGACGAAGGCGCGGAAGATCGGCAGCACGCGCGCGATCGGCGGCTGGCCGGCGAGCATTTCCGCCGTGATGCCGTGGATCTTCACCGATTGCGCCGGCAGGCTGCGTTGCGGATCGATCAACTGGTCGAAGGCCTCGTGCCGCAGCAGGCGCCGATTGACGATGCGCACCGCGCCGATCTGGATGATCTCGTCGCCGGCCGAGGGTTCCAGGCCGGTGGTTTCGGTGTCGAACACGGTGTAGGCAAGTTGCGCCAGGAGCCGGTCGTCCAGCGCCAGATCGGTCTCCTCGCCCTTGAACAGGTCGAAGTCGTAGAACTCGGGACGGCTGTCGACCATCGCCCCCGCCGCGCCGGAAACCCCGGCCTCCTGCGCGCTGACGGCCGGCAGCAGGAAGCGGAAGAAGGCGCGGTAGGAGGCGTGGTCGCGCTGGAACCAGACCTCGCCGGCATTGCGCTCGACCACGTCGCGCACCGTCAGCGGCGTGGCTTCCCCGGCCGCATTCATCGAATCGAGTTCCCACTGCATCACGGTCTCGGTGCTCATGAACACGCCCGACCAGATCAGGTCGATATGCGCCATGGCGCCATCGCGGCTCAGCCGCAGCTTGAGGTCGCGGATCCGGTATTCGTCATGCAGGCGCGCGGCGAGGTAGCTCATGGCCTGCAACATGGAAAAACCGTCGACCTTGATCCATACCCCGCCATCGACCTCATCCAGACTCACCTGCAGCGGGCAGCGGTCGGCGATGCGGCGGCAGGCCGCGGTCAGCAGGTCGGCGCCGAGCATGTCCTCCAGCGGCCAGCGTGCCTTGAGCACGGCAGCATAAGTGCGCGCCGCCGCTTCGATGCGTCCGGCAAGGCCTTCGGCCTCGTCACGGACCACGGCCAGGAAACGCTGGTGATCCTCGGCGTCCATGTCGGCGTAGTCGTACAGCGTCTCGGCAGCGGCGCGCAGGTTCGCCACCGGGCCGCGGCTGCTCTCGGTCAGATCCTGCAACAGGCGGTCGCGCGTGGACTCGCTGTCGAAAGTCTCGGTCATGTCCTCGATCATCGTCATGTAACCGGAAATCCCCGTGCCGGCGCCGTCTTCGCTTGCCGCGCCAGCCTCGGGTATCGGCACCACCAGCACGCGCAGCAGGCGGCCGGACTCGGTCGCGGTGACGAAATGGCCATGGCTGCGGCGCCGCGCGGCGATGTGCTCCAGCGCATAGGCGATCAGGTGCCGATCGAAAATGCCGTAGATCGACCGCCCCAGGCCCAGCGCAGCCATGCCGTGGCCCGGGGAGCCGGCGAACAGGGCGCGGGCGCGGCGGTTGTAGAGCAGCACGCGGCCATCGAGGTTGCAGACGATGACGCCCTGGGCGAGTTCCGACATGAGCACGGCGAAACGGTTGCGGTCGGCCTCGGCCGCGGCATTGGCGGCGCGGATCTGCGCTTCGATGGCGGCCTCGCGCGCCTCGCGCTGGACGGCAACCCGGTTGACCGCGCCGATCAAGTCCTGCAGCTCGCGGCTGCCCTGCGGGCTCAGGCGCACCGTCGGCCGCTCGAGCAAGGCGGCGGCTTCCTCGGCCGCGCGTGCCAGCGGCAGCAGCAGGAACTCGTAGGCCGCGCGCAGCATCAGGAACAGGAACACCCAGGCGGCAAACACGATCATCAGCAAGGCCCCCACGCGGCGTTCGAGCAGGCCGGCCAGCAGCGCCTGTTCCGGCGCTTCGAGTCCCGCACCGATCACCAGCCACAGGGCCGCCAGGACGGCCACCAGGAAGCCGCAGGCGACGGCGACGGCGGTGATCAGTTTGGCCGGGGAACTCACGACGGCATCGGCGATAGGCGGGCTGCCTGGCGCTCAGGCCCGGTCGATCAGCGCCTTGACCTTGGCGACCAGTTCGCGGGTCGAAAACGGCTTGGTCATATAGACGTCGGCGCCCAGCGCCAGGCCCTTGGAGACCTCGGTGTCGCGCCCCTTGGCAGTCAGCATCATGATGCGCAGATCCTTGAACTCGGGGTCCTGACGCAGGTCCTGGCAGACTTCGAAACCGTTGCGCTGCGGCATCATGACGTCGAGTATCGCCATGTCGGGGCGCTCGGCTCGCACCCGCACCAGGGCCTCGACGCCGTTGCGCGCGACGACCACCTCGTAGCCTTCGCGCTTGAGCAGGAACTCCAGTGAAATGACGATATTCGGCTCGTCGTCGGCGATCAGTATCTTCTTGGCCATGTCTCCCCTCTCTCTTGTGTTCTTCTTGTTGTGCCCGAAAGAATACACTGCGCCGGAGCCGCGAGCCATAGCCGCCGCGCCTGCGCGCGACGCCAGAAACGAAAAGCCCACCGCTGGGGTGGGCTCGTGCATCGCCGGATGGGGTGGATCAGGCGGCCGCTTGCGCCGGGATCTGCCGGCTATGGTGCGTGATGCGGTTCCTGGCATCGACGTACACCAGATCGGGCTCGAAGTGCTGCAATTCGATCTCGTTCATCATGGCGTAGGTGGCGATGATCAGCAGGTCGCCGGTGGCGGCCTTGCGTGCGGCGGCGCCGTTCACCGAAATGGTGCCGCTGCCGCGCTCGGCGCGAATGGCGTAGGTGGTGAAGCGTTCGCCGTTATTCACGTTGTAGATGTCGATCTGCTGGTATTCCTTGATGTCGGCCGCTTCGAGCAGGGCTTCATCGATGGCGCAGGAACCCTCGTAATGCAATTCGGCATGCGTCACCGTCACGCGGTGGAGTTTCGACTTGAGCATCGTGCGTTGCATTGTCAGACCTTTCTCATGCAAAGGCGGCAATAAACCGGGAGCCGTCCAAAAGGATCAAACTCCCGCCTCGTTCGCTTCTGGCACACCACCGGCATGAGCGCATCGCAGTGACCTAAACTTCCAGATTGTCGATGAGGCGCGTGCTTCCCAAACGCGCCGCTGCCAACACCACCAACCCGGAATCGTGAGCGGACGGCAATTGTAGATCAAGTTTTTTACGCAATGCAACATAATCCGGCACCCAGCCATTCGCCCGTAATTCGGATATTGCCCCTTGTTCTAGTAAGGTGAAGTCGCGTGCGTCGTCACGTACGGCGTCTATGACTTTGGTTAATACCCTGAACAGGCGCGGCGCTTCCGCCCTTTCCGCGGTCGACAGGTAGCCGTTGCGCGAGGACAGGGCGAGGCCGTCGGCGGCGCGCACGGTTTCGCCGCCGACGATTTCGATCGGCAAATCGAACTCGCGCACCATGTTGCGAATAACCATCAGTTGCTGGAAATCCTTCTTGCCGAACAGCGCGACATCGGGCTGGGCGATCTGGAACAGTTTCATGACCACGGTGGCGACGCCGCGAAAATGCCCGGGGCGGAACTCGCCGTCGAGGATGCCGGCCTGTTCGGGCGGCGGTTCGACGTGGTAGGTCTGCGGCTGCGGATACATTTCGGCGTCGTCGGGCGCAAACAAGTGCTCGACGCCGGCCGCCGCCAGCCTTTCGCAATCGTCGGCGAAGGTACGCGGATACTTCTCGAAGTCCTCGCCGGGGCGAAACTGCAGGCGATTGACGAAAATGGTGGCGACGACCTGGTCGGCATGGTCCCGCGCCTGGGTCATCAGCGCGATGTGGCCCTCGTGCAGGTTGCCCATGGTCGGCACCAGCGCCAATCGTTTACCTGGGCCCGCCTTGGCGCGCGCCGCGCGCAGGCCGGCAATGGTCTCGTGAATCAGCAAGTCGCCTCCGCAGGGCCGCCCCAAGGAGGCGACAAGTCAACAGACCGGAAGCCGCGAAGCGGCTGAACCAGCGTCACCCCCTTCCTGGAGAAGGGGGTTGGGGGGAAGGGAGCCACCATGCTTCAGTAAGCGTGTTCGGGCGCCGGATAGCTGCCGTCCTTGACGGCACTGACGTAGGCGATCACGGCGGCGTCGATGCTGGCGGCGCCTTCCATGAAGTTGCGCACGAAACGACCCTTCTTGCCCGGATAGACGCCGAGCATGTCGTGCAGCACCAGCACCTGGCCGTCGCAGTCCTTGCCCGCGCCGATGCCTATGGTGGCGCAGACCTTGAGCAGGGCGGTGATTTCGCCGGCGAGCTGGGCCGGCACCATTTCCAGCACCATCAGCGCTGCGCCGGCCTGCTCCAGTGCCAGGGCCTCGCGCTTCATGCGCGCCGCGCCTGCCTCGCCACGCCCCTGCACATGGTAGCCACCCAGCGCATGCACCGACTGCGGCGTCAGGCCGATGTGGGCGCAGACCGGCACGCCGCGCTCGACCAGGAAATGCACGGTCTCCGCCATCACTTCGCCGCCTTCGAGCTTGACCATCTCGGCACCGGCCGCGAGCAGGCGCACGGCATTGCGCAGCGCCTGTTCCTTCGATTCCTGGTAGCTGCCGAAGGGCATGTCGGCGACGCACATCGCGCGCTGCGCCATGTGGCCGACGCATTCGGTGTGATAGACCATCTGCTCCATGGTCACCGGCAGGGTCGAGGTCTTGCCCTGCAGCACGTTGCCCAGCGAATCGCCGACCAGGATCACATCCACGCCGCAGCGGTCCTCCAGTGCGGCGAAACTGGCGTCGTAGCCGGTGAGCATGGCGATCTTCTGGCCGTCATGCTTCATGCGTCCGAGTTCCGGCAGCGTGATCGGCTTGTTGCTGGCGAGGTAGGTCATGGCTGCGACTCCGCAGGGCCGCCCCAAGGAGGGGCCTTCATAAACCGGAAGCCGCGGAGCGGCTGAACCGTCGTCACCCCTTTTCTTGGAAAAGGGGCCGGGGGATAGGTGGTCATGGGCTGCGGAAGATGAAGTAAACGGCGCCTAGGATACACAAACCCGCCCACAGAAAATCGAGCTTGAGCGGTTGCTTCATATAGAACAGAGCAAACGGAACGAATACCGTGAGAGTGATCGCTTCCTGCAGGATCTTGAGTTGTCCCAGCGACATCTCGTGGTGGCCGATGCGGTTGGCCGGCACCTGCAGCAGGTACTCGAACAGCGCGATGCCCCACGACGCCAGCGCCGCGATCCACCACGGCCGGTCGTTGAGGTTCTTCAGGTGGGCGTACCAGGCGAAGGTCATGAAGACGTTCGAAGTCGTCAGCAGCAGCGTCGTCTGCCAGACCACCGGGATATGCGGCAGCGAGGACATGGCTCAGGCGGCCTGCGGCTGTATTTTCTCGATCTGCTGGTCGGCGCAGCGCAGCAGCAGTTCGGCCACCGGGCCGCGGCCGGGAATGACCAGTTGCGGCGCTATCTCGGCCAGCGGCGCGAGGACGAAGGCGCGCTCGTGCAGGCGCGGATGCGGCAGGGTCAGTTGCGGATCGTCGCTGAGTTCGTCGCCATAGAGCAGCAGGTCGAGATCCAGGGTACGCGGGGCGTTTTTGATGCTGCGCTGGCGGCCGAAGCGCGCCTCGATCTCGAACAGCGCCTCCAGAAGAGTTGGCGCTGGCGACACGGCGACCAGCTCCACCACGGCGTTGATGAAATCGGGCTGATGCTTGAGTCCGACCGGCGCCGTGCGATACAGCGAGGACGCGGCGATGAACTCGGTCTGCGGCAGTTGGCGCAGGGCCAGAATCGCCGCCTTCACCGTCGCCACCGGGTCTCCCAGGTTGGCGCCCAGCGCGATGAAGCAAGGCCGGCCCACCTCAGGCTTCGCTGCTCGCCGGGCTGGCGGAATCTCCCTCGCCCGCCGACTTCTTGCCGCGCACGCGACGGCGGCGTTTCTTCGGGCCGCTGTCCGGCACCAGCAAGGTTTCACGGCCATCGCCGTCGGCATTCTGGAAGTCGCGCCACCAATCCGCCAGTTCCATGTCGATCTCGCCGCTCTCGGCGCGCAAGACCAGGAAGTCATAGCCGGCGCGAAAACGCGGCAGTTCGATGAGGCGGTAAGGCGATTTTCCGGCACGCTTTTCGAAGCGCGGCTGCAGCGCCCAGATGTCCTTGATGTCGCCGGCGATGCGGCGCGTAATCGCAAGTTTTTCGCCCTGCACGTTGAGCACGTCGTCCATGGCCTCATACAGCGCCGGAATCGGCACTTCGCCGCGCGCCTTGCGCGCTTCCCATTCGGCCAGCACTTCGTGCCAAAGCAGCGTGGCGAACAGGTAGCCGGGCGACAGCGACTTGCCGGCCTTAACCCGCTTGTCGGTGCTGGCGAGCGAGAGCATGACGAATTTCTCGCCCAGCGGTTGCTCCAGGATCACATCGAGCAGCGGCAGCAGGCCATGGTGCAGACCATCGTCGCGCAGACGCTTGACGCATTCGACCGAATGCCCGGAAAACAGCAGCTTCAGCATCTCGTCGAACACGCGCGCCGCCGGCACGTTTTCCATCAACTGGGCCATTTCGCGAATCGGCGCGCGCACCGCAGGGTCGAGCGTCAGCCCGAGCTTGGCGGAAAGCCGCACGGCGCGCAGCATGCGCACCGGATCCTCGCGGTAGCGCAGCTTCGGCTCGCCGATCATGCGCAGGGTCTTCTGCTGCAGGTCGGCCACGCCGTGGTGATAGTCGATCACCGTCTCCGAGGACGGATCGTAGTAGAGCGCATTGACCGTGAAGTCGCGCCGCGCGGCGTCTTCCGCGATCGAGCCGAAGACGTTGTCGCGCAGCACGCGGCCATGCTCGTCCTTGACGGTATTGACATCGTGCGCGGCGCGGAAGGTGGACACTTCCAGCGTCTCGCCGCCCTGCATCACGTGCACGATCTGGAAGCGGCGGCCGATGATGCGCGCGCGGCGGAACAATACGCGCACCTGCTCGGGCGTGGCATCGGTAGCGATGTCGTAATCCTTGGGGTCGATCCCGGCGATCAGGTCGCGTACCGCGCCGCCCACGATATAGGCCTTGTGGCCCGCCTGCTGCAGGGTTTCGCAGGTGCGCCGGGCGCCCAGGGACACATGGTCGCGACGTATGCCATGGCGCGCCACGGGTATCGTGGATGGCGCATGGGTGGACGGAGAGTCGCCGCGACGAAACACGCGGCGCAACAACTTTCGAATCATGGAGAGTGAATAAAGACCATTGAGGCTGGCTCGGAGAGGCGGCAATGATAGCTGAAAACGAGGCGTGGCCGAGTTTCAGAGAAGGCTAACGTCGGCTCTATCGACGTTAAGCGCAGCGGCCGTAGCTAAACGCCCGGCGGACACAGATTTGCAGCGGCCGCGGCAGCGCCTTCCGCTAAAATTGGCCCTTTTCAGCTTTTCGTAAGACTTATGGAACTCGCCAAGAGCTTCGAACCCGCCGAAATCGAGCAACGTTGGTATCCGATCTGGGAATCGCGTGGCTATTTCGCCGCCGGCCTCGACACCGCCAAGACCGACAATTTCTGCATCCTGCTGCCGCCGCCGAATGTCACCGGCACGCTGCACATGGGCCACGGCTTCAACCAGGCGATCATGGATTCGCTGACGCGCTACCACCGCATGCGCGGCGACAACACGCTGTGGCAACCGGGCACCGATCACGCCGGCATCGCGACGCAGATCGTGGTCGAGCGCCAGCTCGACGCGCAAGGCATCTCGCGCCACGACCTCGGCCGCGAGAAGTTCCTGGAAAAGGTCTGGGAATGGAAGAAATACTCGGGCGACACCATCACACGCCAGATGCGCCGCCTGGGCACCTCGCCCGACTGGTCACGCGAGCGCTTCACCATGGATGCCGGCCTGTCGAAGATCGTCACCGAGACCTTCGTCCGCCTGCACAAGGAAGGCCTGATCTACCGCGGCAAGCGCCTGGTGAATTGGGACCCGAAACTGCTCACGGCCGTATCCGACCTCGAAGTGGTGCAGGAAGAAGAAGACGGCTCGCTGTGGCACATCCGCTATCCGCTGGCCGATGCGAATGGGAAAGATGCGGGCAGCCTGACGGTGGCCACCACGCGCCCGGAAACCATGCTCGGCGACGTCGCCGTGATGGTGCATCCCGAGGACGAGCGCTACGCCCACCTGGTCGGCAAGCACGTCGTGCTGCCGCTGTGCGAGCGCGAGATCCCGATCATCGCCGACAGCTATGTCGACAAGGAGTTCGGCACCGGCGTGGTCAAGGTGACGCCGGCCCATGACTTCAATGACTGGCAGGTCGGGCATCGCCATGGATTCGCACCGATCGGCATCCTGACCCTGGATGCCCGCATCAACGAGCACGGGCCAGAGAAATATCGCGGCATGGACCGCTTCGAAGCGCGCAAGGCCATAGTCGCCGACCTCGAGGCTGCCGGACTGCTGGACAGTATCAAGCCGCACAAGCTGGTGGTGCCACGCGGCGACCGCACCGGCGCCATCATCGAACCGATGCTGACCGACCAGTGGTTCGTCGCCATGACCAAGCCCGGACGCAATAGTGACGGAACCGAGGGCCCCAGCATCGCCGGCAAGGCGCTGGAATGCGTGGCCTCGGGCGAGATCCGCTTCGTCCCCGAAAACTGGGTCAATACCTACAATCAGTGGCTCAACAACATCCAGGACTGGTGCATTTCGCGCCAGCTCTGGTGGGGTCACCAGATTCCTGCCTGGTATGCGGACGACGGCCGCTTCTATGTCGCCCACGACGAAGCCGAGGCCTACGCCCAGGCAAGGCTTGAAGGCTACACCGGCGGCCTCGAACGCGATCCCGACGTGCTCGACACCTGGTACTCGTCGGCGCTATGGCCCTTCTCGACGCTGGACTGGACGCCCGAGTGGCCGGCCAAGTCGAATACCGCACTCGATCTCTATCTGCCCTCGACGGTGCTGGTCACCGGCTTCGACATCATCTTCTTCTGGGTGGCGCGCATGGTCATGATGACCAAGCACATCACCGGCAAGATCCCCTTCAAGGACGTCTATGTGCACGGCCTGATCCGCGACGCGGAAGGCCAGAAGATGAGCAAGTCCAAAGGCAACGTGCTCGACCCGATCGACCTGATCGACGGCATCACGCTCGACGCCCTGGTGGCAAAGCGCACCACGGGCCTGATGAATCCGCGCGATGCGGCCAAGATCGAGAAGCGCACGCGCAAGGAATACCCGAACGGCATCCCCGGCTTCGGCACCGACGCGCTGCGCTTCACCTTCCTTTCGCTGGCCTCGCCGGGGCGCGACATCAAATTCGACATGCAGCGCTGCGAGGGCTATCGCAACTTCTGCAACAAGTTGTGGAATGCCTCGCGCTTTGTGCTGATGAACTGCGAAGGGCAGGATTGCGGCCTTGCCCCCATCCCCCACCTAACCTCCCCCTTGAAGGGGGAGGAACTCGACTCCCTCCCCTTCAAGGGGAGGGCTGGGGAGGGGATGGGGGAAGATGAATATCTGGATTTCTCCCAAGCCGACCGCTGGATCGTCAGCCGCCTGCAGAAGGTCGAGCAGGAAGTGGCGCAGCATTTTGCCGACTACCGCTTCGACCTGCTGGCCCGCACGATCTACGAGTTCATCTGGGACGAGTATTGCGACTGGTACCTGGAACTGGCCAAGGTGCAGGTTCAGCAGGGCAGTGAAGCGCAACAGCGCGCCACGCGACGCACCCTGGTGCGGGTGCTGGAAACCGTGCTGCGCCTCGCGCATCCGCTGATTCCCTTCATCACCGAGGAACTCTGGCAGACGGTCGCGCCGCTGGCCGGTCGGGCGGACGCAACGGACGAGAATCGGTCGCTGATGCTGCAGCCCTACCCCAAGGCCGAGTTGTCGCGTTGCGACGCGGATGCCGAGGCCTGGGTGGCGCGGCTCAAGGACATGATCAACGCCTGCCGCAGCCTGCGTGGCGAAATGAACATCTCGCCGGCCCAGCGCGTGCCCTTAGTTGGTGCTGGCGACACGGCGATTCTCAACGCCTATGCACCCTACCTCGCTGCGCTGGCCAAGCTCTCGGAAGTCACCACCGTGGAGACGCTGCCCGATTCCGACGCGCCGGTTCAGATCGTCGGCGAATTCCGCCTGATGCTGAAAATCGAGATCGACCTGGCCGCCGAGAAGGAAAGACTCGGCAAGGAACTCGCGCGCGTCGAAGGCGAAATGCTCAAGGCGGAGAAGAAGCTCGCCACCGAGAGCTTCGTCGCCCGCGCTCCGGCGCAGGTAGTGGCGCAGGAACGCGAGCGGCTGGCAGGCTTCGGCGCATTGAAGGAGAAGCTTGCCGCACAACTGATCAGGCTCGGTTAGCGCCCGACAGCTACCACCAGCCACCGCGCCGGCTTGACCCTACCCTGGCCAAGCCAGTCGCGATGGGCGCAATTGCGGACCCATCAGAAACGCAACTGCCACCATTCCAGCGTCACCGCCTTGAGGCCATCACGCTCCTGGTTGGCGCCGTCCCAGGCGGCGAAGGCCACCGGCATGGTGCCCTTGCCTGACAGACTGGCGCCCTCGTCGGGCTTGACCTTGAGGGAGCGCGTGAGCACCACCGCCCAGCCGCTGTCAGTGCGTACTGCCACGCTCTTCAGGCCCTCGAAGGGCACCACGGTGGAGGTGCCGAATCCCTTGGCGAGCAGGTTTTCGGTATGGCCATCGGCACGCCAGTGCCAAACATTCACAGCGTTCACGGGGTCGCCCATGAAGGGCGTGGTGGCGGCTTTGCCATTGACCGGGAACTGCACCGCCGCCCCGTCCACGAACTGCCCCGTGTCCTTGATTGCGGTATTGGCGGTACGGTCGTTCCAGGCCAGCTTCACAAACAGCCGGTCGCCGGCACGTACTGCCTGAGCCGTAAGGCGCTCCGTCACGGGGGTGCCGACGATCGAGCCATGCCCTGGGAAAGCGGCCTGCAGGGCGACCTGGGTGGCCGGTGCCTTCTTCCAGATCGCCGCCTCGGGTGAGGCGGCGTCCACGCCCGCCGCGGAGAGGACACGAATGGTCTTCGCCGCAGGAGCGGCTTGCACCGTGGTCGCCGCAAGGCCGAGCGTCGCGGCGACCGAGGTAAACATGGCGAGCGCCACCAGTTTCTTATTCAGATTGATTGGCTTCATATGTATCTCCGATTCCTAGGTTTCGCTGCCGAGCCGGCCGCGATGGGCTTCCACCAGTTCGGCAAGCGTTGTCCCGAACTGCGCGTAGGCCGTGTCGGTCGCCTCCAGCTTGCGCCGGAATTCCGGCAGCCAGGCCGCGAGGTGCCTGGTGAGGAAGTCCCGCGCCGCACGCCGGAAAGATTCCGCGTCGCCGCCCTTCTGCTCCGCCGCCTGCTCCCGCATGGAGAGCCAGGCGAGAAACTCGAGTTCGGTGACGAGGTGATCCGGATACTCCCGATCGATCTCGGACAGCTTGACGTCGAAGAAGTCGTAGAAGCGCAAGATATCTTCGAGAATGCCCTCGCGCCCCAAGTCTCCCCGGTGCATGCCTTCAAACAGGGGCACCGGCGACTTGCCGCGTCCCAGCTCGAAGGCGGCCAGGTAGTCGGCCTCCATGACGTCCTGGCCGAGAGTCGGGTCGATCAGGCCATGCTCCACCAGACGCTGCCAAGTCTCGGGATTCGGATAGGAGAAGAGCTGCGCCATGCCCAAATAGGCGCCGGCCAGGATGCCGGCTTGGTCGGTCTGCGCGTTCATAGCCGAAACCTGTCCTTGTTGGTGTAGCCGATCAGGAGCTCGGTCAACTCTGAAGGCTTCGCCTCCCGGCGCTTCTGCATCTCGCGCCCAAGGGTCTCCAGCGCCTGCTTCGTGCCGGGGCCGAACAGCGCCTCGATATCGGCGAGCGGAATACGCGGCTTGTCTCCCAGACGGCCATCCTCCTCGAAAGGCGGCGGCGTCACGTTCATCGGCGGCACGTAGAACACGTTGGGCTCGGTGCCATACTCGGCATGCAGGGGCAGCGCCACCTTCCACTGCTCGACCAGCTTGTAGATCGGCCCATCCTTGTCGTCGCGGTAACCGACGAAGCGGATCTTGCCCACGCACTGGGCCACGCAGGCCGGAGGCGTGCCCTTCTCGACTCGCGGATAGCAACCGATGCACTTCTCGGACTTCTGCGTTTGTAGGTTGAAATACACCTTGCCGTAGGGGCAGGCCTTGACGCAATAGCGGTAACCCTTGCAGCGCTCCTGATCCAGCACCACCAGCCCGTCCTCCGGCCGCTTGTAGATCGCCTTGCGCGGGCAGGCCGCCAGGCAGGCCGGGTTGGAGCAGTGGTTGCAGATACGCGGCATGTAGAAGTAGTGGTTATTGGGGAACTCGCCCTTGCCCTCGTCTTCGTCCCAATTGACACCCCAGGTGGGTTTCTCGTGCGGCACGACCTGATTGCCCTTGCCTTCCAGCAAGACCTCCTGCAGGTTGTAGTCCCAAACGCCACCGTAGTCTTCCTTCGGCGGAATCTTGCCGTCCGTTTGCAGAACCCCACCCTTGAAACCACCACCCTTCTGTTCCCAGTTCTTCGGGTAGCCCTTGCCGGGGCGGCTTTCCACGTTGTTCCAGTACATGTACTCGCGCCCGTTGCGGTTGGTCCACAACTGCTTGCAGGCCATGGTGCAGGTGTGGCAGCCGATGCACTTGTTCAAATCGAACACGTAGGCCAACTGTCTTTGGCTCATGATGTATTTCCTCAGACTTTCTCGACGTCGACCGTCGTTTCATAAAAAATGCGGTTCGGATTGAAGCCGCCGGACGCGTACTTGATGTGGCCGTAGCCGCCCACCAGTTCCAGCGGGTTGATCAACTCGGCGCCGACGTTGTTGTAGTGGGTCATGTTCTTGTACAGGTACTGCTCCCAGCCATGTTCGGAGAAGACCTGGTCTTCCGGCAGCGAAGGCGCCACTTTGCACACGGCAAAGAATTCGCCCTGGGAATTGAACACCCGCACCATGTCGCCGTCCTTGATGCCCTTCCTGGCCATGACCCGCGGGTTGAGGCACACGTCCGGCTCGCCGCGCTGATGTCGCATCAGCCACTTCTCGTTGCGGGCGAAGGAATGGATGCCCCAACGGGTGTGCGGCGAGTTGGTCTTGAAGGGGTACTTTTTCGGTCCCAGGTGGCCGCCCTTGACCTGGGGCTTGGGCAGCGTCGCGCCGAAGCGCTGGAACCACTCGTGGTCCACGTAGAACTGCAGGCGCCCGGTGAGTGTGCCGTAGGGCTTCTTGTCCGTAACATTGACCGTGAAGGGGCGATAAGGCTTGTCCTTCGGCACCGGCCCGGTCTTTCCGGCCGAGGCGCCGACGGCAACGAATCCTTTCTTCATCACCTCCTCGTAAGTGCCCGGACCCAACGCCTTGGAGCGCTCCATAACGAAGCGCAGCGCCTGTTCGTCGGTAACGACTTTGCCATCCATGGTGAACTCGTCGTAGACCTTGTCGAAATCGATGAAGCTCTTGAGCTCGGGGTCCTCCACCCGGCCGATGCCGCGCGCCTTGGCCCGCTCCTGGATCTTCTTCGCCAGCGCCACATTGATCTGCCAGTCGGTCTTGCGCTCGTACATCGGTTTGATCGGCTGACCGAAGGCGTGGATGAAGCGGGTGACGGAGGTCTCGCGGATATCCAGCTTCTCCATCGCGGCGGCCGGCAGCACGATATCTGCATACATGGCGCCCGAATTGAGGCGGAAGTCCACCACCACCAGCAACTCGCAACGCTTGAGGAAGTTCTCGGCGAGGTGGCTGTAGCCGTTGGAGGTGGCCCAGAGGTTGATGCCGCCGTTGATGTAGACCACCGGGTCCTTGATCGACTGCCACTTGGGCATCCAGCCATTGGCTTCCGACTCCTTGCGCAAGGCCTCCATGTCGTCGACGCCGAAGCCGACTTGCTCCTTCAACTGGGCGTCGTCGTAGTAAGCCTTGGAACGGCGGTACTGCTCGCCCCACACCCACTGCGCCAGCACCATGGAGACGCTGCGGCCCGGCCTGCCCTTGACGGCGCCGAGTTCCGAGTTCCCCTCCAACTTCCAGCCTTCGTAGGTGGTGTCGATGGCGCCAGTGGTGCCGTGGTGACCGATCAACGTCAGGATCAGGATCTTCAAGCGGCCGCACTGGAAGCCGTCCATGTGCTTCTGGTTGTTGTAACCATCGAGGATACGCAAGGCCTTGCACTCGGCGATCCAGCCGACGAGCTTGCGCACCACAGTCGGATGTATGCCCGTGGTGGCCTGCGTCGCTTCCGGCGTGTAAGGGGCGATCTCGGCCTTCAGGCGCTCGAAGACGGTGGTTACCGCTATGCCGTCCGCATTGAAGCTGCCCTCCAGGGCCGGATCGACGGCGCCGAGTTTCAGGGTCTTGTCTTTCGAACCCATGCTGCCGGACGCCGGCACCGCCTTGCCGGTCTTCGTATCCCAAACGTAGAACACCTGGTCGCTGCCGTCGGACTTGAAATCCTTCTCGCGCAGAAACTTGCCATTGTCGGTGCGCACCAGGAATGGCAGGTCGGTCTGCTCCTTGAGATAGTCCGCCTTGTAGTGCTTGCCGGCGAGTAGCTCATGGACAATCGAGGCGGCGAGATGGGAGTCGGTGCCCATTTTCACCGGCACGAACAGGTCGGAGTGCACCGAGGAGGGGTTGTAGTCCGACGAGATGTTCACCAGCCGCGCCCCGTTGTAGCGCGCTTCCATCAGGAAGTGGGCATCAGGAATCCGCGTGACAATGGGATTTTTGTGCCACATCAGGATCAGGTCGGAAGTGAACCAGTCGTCGAAGGTGGACACCGTGCGCGCGGGCATGCGTACCGTCTGGATGCCGGGGTAGAGGTCGCCGGTCATCGAGGAGACATCCGGCTTGATGGCGCCCAGGAGGTTCGCCATCCGCGTATAGCCGGTGTTGCTGATCACCGCGAACGGCCGCTTCGGGATGCAGACGTTGCCGGGACCGCGCTTGATCGTCGTGTCGATCACCTTGTCGGCGATCTCGGTCAGCGCCTCGTCCCAGGAAATGCGCTTCCACTTGCGCTCGCCGCGTGCGCCGACGCGCTTCAGTGGGTACTTGAGGAAGTCGGGCTGCTTGACCCAGGAACAATACACGGCGCCCTTCTGACAGCCGCGCGGGTTCATGTCGGGAATGCCCGGCAGTTGCGGATATTCGCTGACTTGCTCCTCGCGCATGGGCACGCCGTTCTTCACGTAAACCTTCCACGCGCAGCCGCCGACACAACCGTTGGAGTGGGTGGTGAAGCCGACGGAATCCCAGGTCCATTCCTTGCGGTAGAGGTCTTCCCAGCCGCGGTAGGGATAGCTCTTGAGGGGGTCCTCGATGGTTTGGATCTTCGAGAAAGCCCACACGCTGGAGGGCACGCTCGCGCAGGCGAGCGCTGCTCCGGAGAACTGCAGAAACGTGCGGCGTCGGTTGCCGTCGGTCGGGGTCGTCATTGCATTTCCTTTGTGTATGTAACGGTTATCTGGGCACGCCAAGCTTCTGGGTGCGGACTGCATGCATCGAAATTCGATCGAATCCCGGATCGGGTGTTTGCAGCTTCCGCACAGATGTCCGTGCCAGGTCAGCATGCATATCGTTCGCAGCAGAATAGAGCATCCTGTTTGCCGAAACTTGATTCAAGTCAACACTCGTACGAATACGCGAATATATTCCTGAAAGGGTATTTTCATGCCAGGCTCATCACGCTACGATGGTAGCGGGAGTGTGGTTTATGGTCGTCCACATACGTAATGCATGTTTTGTTTCTCGGTACGATTTTGGGAGAGAGCGTCGATGCAAAAGAGAAAAATCAAGGATCTCCTGTACGAACAAGTGGCGCGTGTGGGCAAGGCCGTTTCCAGCCCGAAGCGCCTGGAACTGCTGGAAGTGCTCGTGCAAGGGGAAAAGATGGTCGACGCCTTGGCGCGCGACGTGGATATCGACATCAAGCTCGCCAGTTCCCATCTGCGGGTGCTCAAGGAAGCTCGCCTGGTGACCAACCGGCGGCAAGGGCGGTTCATTGCCTATCGCCTGAGCGGCGAAGATATCGGTGCGCTGTGGGTGTGCCTGCATATGGTCGCCGAGGAGCACCTCATGGAGCTTCGCGCGGTGCTGGACAAGATCATTGCCGCGCCCGAACGGCTCACGCCGGAAACACGCGCGGGCCTGTTGGACAAGGCGCGGCAGGGAGAGGTTCTGGTACTGGACGTGCGCCCTGAAGTGGAGTATCGGGCAGGCCATCTGCCGTATGCGCGATCCATACCGATCGGCGAGCTGGAACAGAAACTCGCCGAACTGCCCCAGGACCGGGAGATCGTTGCCTATTGCCGCGGCCCGTTCTGCCTGTTCGCCGCTGAAGCCGTGGCGCTTCTGAACAGGAAGGGCTTCCGCGCCAGCAAGATCAGCGATGGAATCGCCGAGTGGTCGGTGGCGGGCATGCCGCTGGAGGGCCTCCCTCCGGCCTGATACGAGGGCACGCCCAAGCTGGGGCGACTCCGTCTGGTACATCTTGCTCAACCAAGCTTTTCGCATGCAGGCCATTTAGTCGCGGGGCTGCCTTCAGGCTAGTAGTCAGTCAACAGGGAAAAGGCGCATTCCCTGTAGGAGCGAGCTTGCTCGCGATAAGCCGTTGTCGCGAGCAAGCTCGCTCCTACATCCATCGGTTTCAACATGTCTGCGTACTAGCCGCCGGTGGAAGACATGAAGCGGACCATTTGCTGCGGCCGCTCACTGAACTCGTGGCGCCAGGGCTTGCTGTTCAGGGCGGCGCGCAGCATTTCTTCCAGACCGGCGTCGGTGCAGCCTGAACGCAGGGGCGTACGGAAATCCACCGCGTCGTTCTGGCCCAGGCACAAATGCAGCACGCCATCGACACCCAGGCGCACCCGGTTGCAGGTCGCGCAGAAGTGCTGCGAAATCGGCGTGATGAAGCCGATCTGGAAGCCGCCGTCGGGAGAAACCAGATAACGGGCGGGACCGCCGCCGGGAACCACCCCATCGACCAGCCCGAAACGCTGGCGCAGCCGCTCCCGCACCGGGCGCAGGTTGAGGAAACCGATGCCGCGTCCGGTTTCGCCGAGCGGCATGGTTTCGATCAGGCGCAGCACGAAGCCTCGCTCCATGCAGTAGGCAACCATCGCGCAGATGTCCTCATCCGTCGTCCCGGCGATCGCCACCATATTGATCTTGATCAAGTGAAAACCTTCGCTGCGGGCGACTTCCAGTCCTTCGAGCACCCGCGGCAGGGCATCTCGCCGGCAAATCGCGCGGACCCGCTCACGATCCAGCGAATCGAGGCTGACGTTGAGTCGCGTGACACCGGCCCCGTGCAGGCGCGCCGCATGCTTCGCCAGTTGCGTGCCATTGGTTGACAGCGAGAGATCGTCGATGCCCGGCAGTGCCGCCAGGCGTCGCGCCAAGTCGGGCAGGTTCTTGCGCAACAGCGGCTCGCCGCCGGTCAGGCGGACATGCTTTAGCCCCAGGCGTGCAAACACCGCCAGCAAGCGCTCGATCTCGTCGAAGCTCAGCCAGTGCCGGGGCTCCTCGTAGCCCTTGAATCCTTCCGGCATACAGTACGAACAGCGCAGATCGCAGCGATCCGTGACTGATAACCGAAGGTAGTCGACGCGGCGACCGAAGCCATCGAGCAGCATGGCTATTCCTGCTCTTTCTTCGCTCCGATGGGTTCCTTGTGTGCGATGCCCTTGTGGCAGTCGATGCAGGTCTCGCCTTTCTCCTTGGCACCCTTGTGCCCGCGCCATGCGGTCGGTGTCTGGGCCGCTTTCGACATGCCGTCCAAGGTGTGGCAGTTGCGGCATTCGCGCGAATCGCTGGCCTTCATGCGGTCCCATTCGTGTTGCGCCAGCTCCAGGCGCTTTGCCTCGAACTTCTCCGGTGTATCGATGGTGCCCATGAGCTTGCCGTAGATCTCGCCGGACGCCTGAATCTTGCGCGCCATCTTGTGCACCCAGTCCTTCGGCACGTGGCAGTCGGAGCAGACGGCGCGCACGCCGGAGCGGTTCGAGTAGTGCACGGTTTTCTTGTATTCCTGATAGACCGTATCCCGCATCTCGTGGCAGGAGGTGCAGAACTCCAGCGTGTTGGTCGCCTCCATGCCGGTGTTGAAGCCGCCCCAGAAGACTATCCCGGAGAAGAAGCCGACCACCAACACCGACAGCAGGGAAAATCTGGCGCTGGGACGGCGCAGGACCGCCCAGGCGCGGGCCAGCGCGCCCGGTGTCTGCTCATCGCTCATTCCGGAATGTCCTTCGCGGTCTTCTGGAAGTCAGCACGTATCTTGGGCACAGGCTCGCCCTCGAAGGCACCTTTCAACTTGTAGTGTTCGTGCAAGGCCTTGGTACGCACTGCCTTGTCGAATTCGAACTTGTACTTGGCATCGACGGTGGGCGTAAAGGGCGTGAATGGCGCCTTGGCAGCCTTGTGCGGCGAACCCTGGAAATTCAGATGGCAGGCGGCGCAAGCCTTTTCGTAGTCGAAGTTCTGGCCCTTGCCGGCGATGAGCTTGCGCGGGGTGCTCTGCTGCGACCGCAACAACTTCTTTTCCGCCGTACCATGCTCTTCGCGATAGTCCGAGCCAGGACCGTGGCAGGCTTCGCAGCCCACCGATCCGAGTTTTTCCGGGCCGCCCGGATCCTTGCCCAAGGCATAGCCGCCAGCCTTGCCGAAGCCCGTGCTGTGGCAGCCGACGCAATCCTTGTCCTTGGTGTAATCCTTGGCCGGATCGAGCTTGGCCTTCTTCTTTTCCTCGACCTTGGCGTTGGCTTTCAGGGAGTCGAAGGCCTTGGCGTGCGACGTTGCCGCCCAGGATTCGCCATGAAGATCGTGGCACTTGGTGCAGACTTTGACACCGACATAGCTTGGCGCGGCGATCGCCGCTTGCGCCAGACAGGCCAAGGCCGCAGCACCCAGAAGTTGCTTCAGGAATCGCTTCATTTTTCTTTCTCTCCGTTACAAAGATAATCCGATGGCCGCCGATGGTCAGCAGCCGCAGTCTGCTTCCACCGAGATGGCCGTCTGGGCCGTTGCCTTCTCGCCGTTTTCGTCCTCCGCTCGCAGGATCACTACATACAGACCCTGGGTGAAGGTGTGCTCCACATCTTTCGTTTTCGCCGATTCGCCGTCGCCGAATTCCCATGAAACTGACTTGAGCTTGCCGCTGCCGCCCTTGGCCAGCGCTTTCATGCCCACCTTGTAGGGTGCATTGCCCCGGCGACTGACGACCCCGCCGATCTTCACGGCGAATTCCCCGCCCGCCGCACCCACGTCGTCGATCAGCAGGCTGCCGCCGAGGTCTTTCGACACCTTCGCCAACGACTGCTTGATCTTGTCGTCCATGACCACGGTGCCGCCCGGCTTGACTCCGGCCTGGATCGTGGCTTGGGAGCCTTCATCGATGCGCAGGATCTCGGTGCCGGTGTCCGCCACCACCCGACCAAGAATCGACCATGCCGTGGTGGTCTTTTTTTCAGGATCGAAGTTCAGGGCAAATTCCGCACCCTGGGCGCGCGTGCCCAGTCCGCCCATCCGAATCTGGAAATCGGCGAACAGATGTTCGGGTACCTGGGCTTTTGCAAACACGCGCCCCTTGACCAATTCCAGGATGGTCTGTTCCAGTTTCTTTTCGAGGTCGAAGGAGACCCCCGCCAATTCGATCTCGGTGTTCGGATAGAGCTTCGCCATGCTGCCGTTGCTCCATGACAGCAGGACCGCCGACTTGTCGCGGGCTGCGATCCGATCCCCGCGCTCCAGCACGTCGCCCTCCTTGGCCGGCTTCCAGTCCTTGGCGCCACCCCTGCGAATCTCGACGCTGCCGTCGCTCTGGGCGATGCGCACGATGGACGCGTCCTCGGCCCAGGCGAAAACGCCCCAAGTCAGTAGTACCGCGGTCAGGAGTTTTTTCATGGTTGTCTCTATTTTCGATTGAAGTGCTAAAACCCGCAGCCATGCGATTCCGTGTCGATGGCCATGCTCGCCTTCACTACATGATCGGCCGCATCGCTTACCGTAAGAACGACGTCATAGCGTCCGGGTTCGTAGAATTGCTCGGGAACGAACTGCTTGTCCCATTCCTTGCCGTTGCCCAGGCTCCAGTGAAAATGCAGCGGCGGCGTCAGTCCTGTCGTTTGTGCCCGGAAGGCCACTATCCTTGGCGGCCGCGTCGTGTGTACCGCTTCGGCGACAATGCTCGCCGAGGGCTTCTGCTCCGCGGCGACAGAGAAGAACGACACCATGCTGGCGCAAATCAATATGGCGGACGACGCGATCCTGTTCATGGCTAGAACTTCACCTCGGCGCCAACAACCAGTTCCACGGCCGCCTTGGGGTTGCTGCCGTCGGGCCGGGCGTAGACTGCGCCGGGCTTGAAGTAGCCGAACGACGCAAAGCCTTCGACGCGCTTGTAAATCGGGAAGGCGATGTTCAAGTCGGCCTCCCAGCCGATGTCCCGGGTCGTGTCGGTCAAGGTGCTGGCACCCTGGCTCCAGTCGAACACCGGGCCGCGCCCCTTGAAGACTTCCCGTGTCGTCCACAGCTTGGTCAGCGATGGTGTCACTTTGAAGCCGTGACGCGGCTCCAGCGTCGTTTCGAGGCGAAGATAGGTGACATTGGACAGGTTGCTGTCCCAGAAGTAGTAGCCGGCGTGAACGTCTTCGCTGTAGATATTGCCGAACTTGTCGCGTTCCCGGCACATGAACAGCGCATTGAAGTTATGCATCGTGCCGCTGTTCGTACTACTGGTTCCGTTACCCGAGCCGCGACCGAACTGCAAGCCGGCCGAAAGGCTGCCCAGCGCTCCCAACTTGCCGAAATCGCGCATGGCCTTGAGCAGCAGCGCATTCGCGCTCAGCTTGCGACCGGCCGCGTAATCGCCGGTAAGCGAGACAGCTTCGGCGTCGAGCTTCCACGGCGCGAAATCCGCCGAGACCGAAAGGCCCGCCCACAGGGGCCGGAAGCTGCCATCCCGCGGTGCGGTGGCCGCGTTGAAGTCCTTGTCCAGATTCAGATCGGCATCGCCGGACCCACCGCTGTCGGCCACCTTGATCAGGTAGGGCTTGAAGCGCAGCGCGCGCGAGGCCCGGATGTCGAGATCGGCGTAGTACGCATCCAGCTTGTTGGAAACGCCGAAAATCTCCTGACGGTTGCCACCCAGGCGGCCGCCCGTGGCATTGAAGTTAGCGTAACTGCCCCAGCCGCCGGCGACCGCCATGTAACCGGCGGACAGCGTGGTCTGGCCCCAGGGCAGTTGCCCGAAGGGATACTGAAAACGGATACCGTCCATCGGCCCTTCGAGCACGATCCTTTGTCCGACGTCCCAGCTTTGGCGCCCGGCCCGAACCATGAAGGGACCGGTGTATTGCACGAACAACTCGCGCACCAGTTGAGATCCCGCCGTCTGCAATTGGCCCCAGCGCTCCAGCGTACCTTCGCTGTCTTCCTTCCAGTCGCTGACGAAATTGCCCTTGTCGAGCACCAGCCGTGTCAGCAAGGCTTCGTAGGTGGCGTCGATCTGCAGCGAGAAGCGATGATCGACAAAACTGTTGTTGTCGTATTTCCCCTGCTGGGCTGGATTGCTCAGGTTGAAGTTGTGGCGCGAATTGACTTGGGCCTTGTACTTGCCGGAGAAGTCAAATTGCACCTTGTCCTTTTGCGCCTCCTCACGCTTGGCGGTTTCGGCCGCGGACTTCCGTGCCTGGGTTTCCAGCACCAGCAGGCGACGGCGCGCCTCGTCGTCGCGTCCTTCGACCTTCTTGTCTACCTCGGGTTCGTCCCAATCGCCACTAGATGCGGCAGCCTTGCTCGCGACGGGTTTTGCCGCCGTGTCGCCAGCGCCAACTTTCATGGCCGGTGCTGCGATTCCCTGCTTCTGCGCCAGTTCCGCCCGCAGCCGCAATGTTTCTTCGCGAAACTGGCTAACCTGAGCTTCCAGTTCCTGCAGGCGCCGCAGCACTTCACTTTCGGTGGCCTGTTGCCTGGCAGGAGCGGGCTGCTTCCCGGTCGCGGCCGCCTGTGCCTGCCCGATCACTCCGCCACCCAGGACGACGCATCCTGCGATAAGGGCACAGGCTGAAACGCCGCTCTTCAAATTTCCTTGCCTCATGACTCGGCCCGATCCTCTGTCGCTTTCACGGCCGCTATTTCGCCGCTTGCGGCGCCCCGTAGAAGGTCTTGATCTTGCTGTCCGGACCATGACATTCGGCGCAGACCAGATTCTTCAGGGTTGGCTTGTAAAGATGCGGATCCGCCTGACGCATTGCGTTGACCGGGACGTATTGCGTCCCTTCGCCGCCGCGTACCACGAGTTTCTTCCACACCCCGGCCGGATTCGCCATGACGTTGGGGTGATAGACGTCGCCCTTGACGAACCAGCCTTCCTTCTTCTTGGCCTTGGTATCCGAAGGCGTGACCATCTCGTGGCAGGTCAGGCAATCACGATTCTTGCCTTCGTAAGCGACCTTCTTCGAATTGAGGTGCAACTGGTGCAGATTGGGAATGTTCTTGCGCGCCGTCTTTACCGCCAGGATTTCCTTGTGGCAGTCGAGGCAAAGATTGTTCTTGGCCTTGAAATCCGGCACCTTGCCGGTGGCCTGCTTGGGCACTGCTTTCGGCGGCCAGTCGATCGGTGTCGAGGGCTCCAGCTGCGAAGCAAACGTCGCCGTCGCGGCCAGTGCCAGGAGAGAGGTAGTCAGGATTCGGATGCGCATGGTGTGCTCCATTCGGAGTGAATTTCCTTGCTCAGCTCGGGCACGAATGCGCGCTCGGCCTCCAGGAATTCCAGGGTAAGGGTGGCCAGTGCCCGATAGATTTCGAGACCGGTCTCTTGGAGAATCTTCTCGCACAGTTCACGATGCCAGCACAGCAGATGCTCGGTGAGGAAGCCATTCTGGAAATCCAGGCAGCGTTGCAGGCCATCGCCGTCAGGGCCGTTCCAGAACTGCTTTTCGATGTCGCACAGGAACTGCATGAATTCCAGTTCAACGCCCATGTGGTCGGGGAGTTCCAGGCAGGCGCCAGTGAGCTGCGCCGCCGCGTTGTCGTAATAGAGCTTGACCGCGGCCGTCACATGGCCGCCAACGCGCTGGTTGTCATCCGTGTAGTAAGACTCGTGCGGAACAACGCCGGAGGGCAAGGAAAACAGCCTCGTGTACTCGGCGATGACGTCGGCAGCCGCAGGTCCGGCTGGTTCCAGCAGTCGGAAGGCCGTGGTCAATGCCTCCGCAGCTTGCTTCAACGGACCACCGCCTTCCGGCGCCAGACCGCCTTTCCGGATCATGGCCGCCAACTCCTCGGATGGCGGCGCCGAGAACAGCGCCGCCAGCAAGGCGTAGGTCTTCGCCCGACCACTGGCAACAATTTGCATTTCGCCGGAATTGATCACTCTAGTTTCCTCCACTGAAAAAAAGCCGCGCCACGGAATCGCGGCGGTCGCCGCTCACCTGGCACGCCGGGCAGAACTTCGCTGCTGTCCCGAGAATGCGTTCGCCGCAGCCTTGGCATTTGGACAACTTGTCGGTTATGAGCGTGACGCGACTGCGCTGAAACAACAGCGCCAGGTCGGCCGTTTCCCGGAGATGCAGAGCCTGGTGGTAGCAGGCCAGTTCGCATATCCGACAACCGGTGCACTGCGCGGCATCGAAATCGAGCGCGTAGTTGCCGGCTTCCTCGCGATGCGTGAGCGCGCCGGTGGGGCACAGGGTTTCGCAGACATTGCAAGCGACACAACGCTGGTCGACTTCGAGTTGCGCGAGGGGAATGCCAACCGTCGGGACGACTTTCGACGTTACCGTCAGGCCAGGCAGGGCATCCAGCACTCGCATCAAGTCCGTGCGCTTGGAATTTTCCGAGTGGCGCTGAACGATGTCACGGAAGGGTTCCGGTTCCACCTCATCGACCACCTCGGCAGCAAGCGGCGGCGCATCTCCGCTGGTTTTCCAGCGCTCGGCAATGGCCCCGAACAGCCGGCGTCGCGCATTGGGCGTCCTGGCCGGCAGGCGGATCTCTTCCGCATCACCGACCTGAACTTGCACACTCGATATCCGCGCCACTCCCAAGCCGGCCGCCTCGCAAAGTGCCTGCGAAAAAGCCAGCGTGCGCTCCCATTGCTGCGCCGTCTTCCTCAGGCCGCAGCCCGAACAATCCGGCGCGCATAACTCGACCCGCTGCGCTCCGCGCCGGATCGGTTCCAGCACCAGGGCTTCGGTCAGACGGGAAAGGCAGGGCAGCACCATTTCGGCACGGCCTTTTGCCCGGCTGCAGGCAAAACGGAATACTTCGCCCGTGCGGACCTTCTGCATGATGCGTTCCGCCACACGCTGATCGTCCTCCAGCAGCCGAATGGCGCCGTTCGGGCAAGCCGAGACGCAAGCACCGCAACCTACGCACGCGGCGTTGATTGCGGCGCTGTTGTTGCCGGCGCCATCACCAAGACGGACGGCACCGGGAGCCGGACATACCGCTGCACACGCCGCGCATTCCGACTTCGTGCTGCGGAAGCGGGAACACAGCGTGCTGTCCAGCCTCACCGGCACTTGCAGCCCGAGTTCGATCAAGGAGTTCATGCTCGCGGATACCGTTGCGCTGAGTTACTTGGACGAGTACTGCACGCTGGGCTTGGTGTCGGCGCCACCGACGCTGATACTGACGCCCTTTGCACGCCTTTCCTTCATGACCATGGTCAACTCGTTCAACTCGCCGAAGAAGCGAACCTTGGCCGGACAGGTGGTGACGCATGCGGGCTGCAAACCCTTCTCGACGCGATGAACACAGAGGGTGCATTTCTCCATGATCTTCGCCTCGGCGTTGAACTGCGGTGCGCCGTAGGGGCAGGCCCAGGCGCAGTAGCGACAGCCGATGCACTTGTCCTTGTTGATGAGGACGATGCCGTCTTCCTTGCGCTTGGTGATGGCGCCCACCGGACAGGCCGCCATGCAGGCCGGTTGTCCGCAGTGCATGCAGGGCATGGGGACGAAGGTCACGCCGACGTTGGGTGTCTTGCTCGCGTCGCGGAAATCGCCTTCCTCGATTTCGATGACGCGGTTGTAGTCCACGCCGACCGGCGTGTTGTTTTCCGCCTTGCAGGCAATGGTGCAGGCATTGCAGCCGATGCAATGTTCGATGTCGACCCACAGCGTGTATTGCTTGGGACCCTGCTTGGCGAAAGAGCGTTCGACGGCTTCGCGCGGAACGATAGGGCTGTATTCGGACATGATGTTCTCCTTAGACTTTTTCTACGCGAAGGGGCGTGCCATAGCTCTGGGTGCCGCCGCCCACGGGATCGAGCATGCCGCGGTCTTTCAGCACCGGATCGGCCATGTAGAGGGGATTGACGCTGAACCCCGCGGCGATGCGCTTGTCGTAGAACTGCGGCTTGCCGTCCGCCGCCCAGGCCTTGCCGCCGGCGCCCCAGCGTCCGTAGGAGTTGCTCACGGAGAACACACCCGGACGGATGCGGCTGGTGACGCGAACCTGCATCTTGTACCAGCCATCGCCCATCGAGGTTTCCACATACGAGATGTGCTTGCTTGAAGGCGACTTGACCTTGACCCAGTCGCCGGTCACGACCCCCATCTTCTGCGCATCGGCCGGATTGATTTCCGCAAAGTTCTGCGGCTTGATCGAGGCCAGCCAGAGGTTGTTCATGGTGCGCGTCTGGGTGTGCCAGGCATCCTTGTGGGTGTGCAACTGGAACGGATATTCCTTCCACAAGGCCGGATCGATTTCGTTCTCCTTGCAGTCGATGATCATCCGGTACTGCGGCAAACCGTCGTAGTACTTGCCGGTCATGCTGTTCTTGTTGGCCGCCACATGCGCGGCATAGACATACATGCCTCGCACTTGGCGTCCGCCCGGGAAGCGCGTGTATTCGCCTTTGGCATCGTACTGCTTGCCCGGGTTCTCGAACTTGCCACCGAGCTTGACCAGACGGCTCTCCGGATCCAGCCCCGGCTCGCCCTTGTAGTCGCCGTTCTTGTAATACTCGTTCCAGAACTGCCAGGAGGTGAAGATGTCCTTGCCCGGGCCACCGCCGTCCTTGCCGAAGCCCGGCAGGCCGCAGCGAATGGCGAGCTGAATCAGCGTATCGTCCGCTGTCTGCACGTCCGGATGGATACCGCGATAGCTCTTGGTTTTCGGATCGAGCGTGCCGACCACCGGCTGGCGCAGGCCCGCGACCTGGGTCTTCACCGGCGGATAGGTCTTGAAGCCGCCGAAGCGCTCCAGATACTCGGAATCCGGCAGCACGTAGTCGCACAGCAGCGTGGTCTCGCCCATGTAGGCGTCGATGCTGACCGTGAGCGGGATGGCCTTGACGTCGAGCATCGCCTCGATGACCGAGGAGTTGAACGGCGTGGTGTAGGCCGGATCGTTGTAGTAGTTCAGGTAGGCCTTGATTTTGTACGGATAGCCTTGTTTGACCGAGGAGAAGAACTCGCTGGTCACCGTGCGCACCGCCAGCGGATACCATGGCCGCGTCGAAGTCGCCTTCTTGCCTTGGTACTTGTCCTTGTGCCGGTCGATGGAAACGCCCACGGCCTTGCGCGACGGCCCGCCCACCGATCCGCCGTAAGCCTTGTGTCCGGGGATATAGCCGCCCTTGCGGTCGATGCTGTCCATCAGGATGTTCAGGGTGATCAGAGCCTGACCGTTCCACCAACCGTTCGACTGCTGGATCGGGCCGCGGAACATCTCGATAACCGGCCGCTTGGCGCTGGAAAACTCCTTTGCCAGGCGGGAAATCGTGCCGGCCGGAATGTCACAAATCTTCTCGCATTCCTCGATGGTCTTCTCGTGCGCACGTTCGCGCAGCATGCGGAAGACGGTCTTGAACTTCTCGCCCTTGATCTCGACTTCGGCATCCAGATCGGCTGCCCCATCGACTTCATGGAACAACGTCGGCTTGCCATTGACCAACACCACGTAGTCCGCTTGCCCCAGACCGGCATCCTTACCGGAAAGGTAAAGCTTGGGCTCCTTGGTGCGGACCAGGTAAGTCATGTCGCTCCAGTTGCGCCGACCGGTCTTCTTGGCAGCCTGCTCATTGGGCAAAGCCAGGAAGTCTGCCTTGTAGCCCTTGTTGTCGATCATCCAGCGCAGCATGCCGAGCAGGAAGAAAGCGTCGGTGGAGGGCTTCAGCGGAATCCATTCGCCCTTGCCCGACTGCAGCGCCTTTGCCGCGGCGGGAGACAGCCAAGGATCGACGATGACATGCTTGAATCCCTTTGAATCGGGACCGGTACGCTTGGCGAATTTCTGCAAATAACGCGCCCGGGTTTGTCCGGGATAGTCGGCGTGGGTGATGTTCGAGCCGACGCTGATGAGGAAAGTGGTGTATTCGTAATCGGCATAGGCGCCGATCTCGTAGGGCGGCACGTTCAAGGTGTGCTCGACGACGTTGTAGAAGGTTCCCGCACAACGATCGCAGTGGTTGAGCATGTTCGGAACCCCTGCCGCGCCACCGACGAAACGCGGTGTCAACGGCGATTGCTCATTGCGGCCGTGGGCCCAGACAAACTGGTTGCGCTTCGGGCCATAGCCTCCCGGCGGCGCTTCGTCCATATAATCCGAATCCTCGGGTCCGATCGGCTTGTCGTTGTTGAGGATGGATTTGAAGCCCTCGACCTGGCGGGTTTCCTCGCCGGGAACGTCCTTGAACAGCAGGCCTCCATCGACAATCTCGGTCAGGGCCTGCTCCCAGGAAATGGTCTTCCACTTGCCAGAACCACGCGGCCCGACGCGCTTCATCGGATGCTTGAGCCGGGCGGGACTGTAGAGCGCATAAATACCGGCCTGGCCCTTTGCGCAGAGCGTGCCGACATCCTTGCCGTTAAGCCCGCCGTCGAGATCGCTTTCCTCGACGATATCGCCCTTGGACACGTAGTCGTAGGTGTTCGGGTGGTAGGGATTGCCGTCGATCTTGACCAGCTCGCCGTTCTGTATCGTGCACTGGATGCCGCAACCGCTGTGGCACATCAGGCAGACACTGCGGATGATCTTGGCGTCCGGACCTACCGCGTCGGCCTTGGACCCGGCCTTGCCGACCTGTGCCAGCCATTGCTGGGCGCTGGCCGGCTGAATCTGTGAAAAAGCGGCGACACCTCCCGAAACCTTCAGAAAGGTACGCCGGGTGATGGGGTTCTCAAGTACTTTCATTTTTGCTTCCTCCCGAGAAAATTCAAAATCGGACTTCAATCTTTCCAGCAATCCTTGGTTCAAAATCCGTTACATCCTCGAAACATCTGTTGCCGGACGCGATCATCAGGATCATCGAATCGAAGCGGTAAATGCCTACCTGCAGTTTTCATCAAACGTGGTTCCAAGGCTGTGTTCATGTCCGAACAGCGGTTCCCAAGACGCATGGATTGGGCATTGCGGGTTTCCGAGGGAAATCTTTTCGGGCATGGCGCTTGCACTGATTGCTCATTAACGGTGAATCAAGCTTTTGTTTCTTGCTCAATGCAACGCACAAACCAGGCCACCATCCGATCACTTGTCGTAGCTCAATGATTTCATTGCTCTTATATGGCCTACTCTGTTTCCCCGAATCCACATCAAGTGCTTGGCCGGTTGAATCAAGCGCACGATGCGGCCAATTGATTACGAGACTGAAACCACTTCTGGCGATATGGTCAATTTCCGTTACGGAAGCGAAACATGACACTGATCAAACTGACAAGAATTCTTGGGGTGTTGGCGGCCTTGCTGGCATTTGCGGCAGCAGCGGCGGACGATCGTGCGCAGCCAATCCGGGTCGGCCTGACGCCGACCTTTCCGCATGACCAGTACCGCCCGCTTGAAAGCTGGCGCCTCTACATGGAGCGCAAACTCCAGCGGCCCGTGGAGTTCGTGCGGCGCGACCGCTATATCGAAACCATGGACATGCTTCGACTCAAGAAGCTGGATTTCGCCTGGATCTGCGATTACCCCTATGTCCAGTTCAGGAAGCAGGTGCGCCTGATGGCGGTCCCGGTCTACAAGGGGCGCCCCTACTACCGCTCCTACCTGATCGTTCCGGCGACCGACAAGTCCACCACGTCGATTGCACAGCTCAGGAACAAGGTGTTCGCCTATACCGACCCTTATTCGAATACCGGCTTTCTCTCGCCGCGCGCCCAGCTCCAGGAAGCCGGTGAAGACCCGGCAAGGTTCTTCCGCAACACCTTCTTTGCCTGGTCACACCGCAGGGTCATCGAGTCAGTGGCGACCGGTCTCGCGGACGGCGGCGCCGTCAGCAGCCATGTCTGGGACACGCTGTCGATCGGCAAGCCAGAATTGATGGCCGGCGTCCGCGTGGCGTCGGAGGGGTCCGAGTATGGCTTTGCGCCCTTTGTCGCGCGACACGGGGTCGGCGATCAGGTTTACCGTGACATGCAGAAGGTCCTGCTGGAAATGAAGACAGACGAAGAAGGTAAAGCCTTGCTGCGGGTTCTCAACCTGGACGGGTTCATTGCCGGCGATCCTCGCGTTTATGAGTCAACCGCGCGGCTGATACGGGCCGTTGGCGAGAAATGAAGTTTCTGTTCAACCTGAGTTTTCGCTACAAGATTCCGCTCTGGGGCAGCCTGCTCATCGTCACGGCCACCCTGGCGGTCTCGGCGGCACTTATGGCGCAGGCCTATGACGACCTGCGCATCGATCTCGAAAGCAGTTCCGCCAGCCTCGGCCGAACGCTGTCAAAAACACTCTTCTCCGCCATGATCCAGCAGGAAGTCTGGCAGGCATTCGCTATCATTCGGGCACCGCTGCACGAAAAGCCGGGCGACAACCCCTTCCAGCCCGAGATGATCCTGGCCCTAGATCAGCAGCAACGTGTTTTCGTCTCCAGCCACCCCAAGGCCGTGCCGATGCTGACCGACCTGCATCAGTTAGGCGACGAGTTCGCCAGTCTCGCGCAACGCATCGCGGCCAGCCCCGATCCGGACGCCCCCATCGTCACGTATTCTGGCGCGCAGCGAATCTACGTCGGCGTTCCGGTCGCCGAAGAAGGCGCACGCCTGGGTACGCTGGTCGTCATCAATTCAAAGGACGTCTTTCTGCCGCGATTTCGAGCGATTGCCTGGCGCAGCGCTCTTATCGGCCTGTTGGTGCTGGCCGTCCTGTTGCCGATCAACTGGTATTGGGGGCAACGTACGGTCGTCCCCCTGGTGCATCTGGCGCGTGGCATCGGTGCCGTGGCACACCGCGTACCGCCCGAACTGCCGCTCGAAACCTATGCCTATCGGGACGAACTCGGCCAGTTGTTCGAAGCCTATGGACTGATGGTCAAGGCGTTGCAGGAAAGGGTTCTGCTCGAACAGGAGGTGATCCGCTCGGAGCGACTGGCTATGGCCGGCAAGCTTTCGGCAGGAGTCGCGCACGAGATCAACAATCCGCTGGGCGGCATGCTGGTCGCCCTGGCGAATTTCAAGCGCCGCTACGGCGACGACGAGCGCGCCCAGAAGACCGTGGCCATTCTCGAACGGGGTTTGACCCAGATTCGCGAGACGGTGAGCGCCATGCTGGTGGATGCCAAGGTCAAGGGAAGAAACCTCGCGCCGCACGATCTGGAGGACGTCCGCCTGCTGCTTACGGGTGAAGCGCTGCACGAGACCGTCGCGATCGATATCGAATGCAGCTTGACTGAACCGGTGGCGCTGCCGGCTACCCAGGTGCGCCAGATCCTGATGAATCTTCTGCTCAACGCAATCCACGCCTCGCCCTCGTCCACCAAGGTGAGTTGTCGCGTGTACTGCGCCGACGGGCAACTGCGAATCGAGACGAGCAATGCCGGCAAGGCGATCAACGCCGACCTCATGGATCACCTGTTCGAACCCTTTGCCAGCGACAAGGATGAAGGGCACGGCCTGGGGCTGTGGGTCACCTATCAAATCGTCACCCAACTGGGCGGCCAGATTGCGGCCGCTAGCCAGGATGGTCTGACGCAATTCCGCGTCACGCTACCCATCGGAGAAAGTCATGCGTAACGAATCACCGTGCATCTGTCTGATCGAGGACGATCAACTGATGGGAGAAGCGCTCTGCGAACGCTTCGAAATGGAAAGCATCACTCACACCTGGCACAAGCGTGGCCGCGACGCGCTCGCCGACCTGCGCCGTCAGCGCTACGACGTCGTGGTGAGCGACATGCGCCTGCCGGACATCAGCGGCGAAGATGTCTTCGTGCAGTTGCGGCAAGGCAAGGCGGAAGTGCCGCCGTTCCTGTTCATGACGGCCTTTGGCGCCATCGACCAGGCCGTCCGTCTGCTCAAGCTGGGCGCCGCCGACTACATTGCCAAGCCGCTGGAGATTGACGACCTGATCCGTAAAATCCGCGAACTTTCCGAACCAACACCCACCACTGACGCGGGCACCGCGATCCTTGGCGTCGCGCCATCGATGCGGCGCATCGAGCACATGCTGCAGCGCCTGGCGACATCGGACGGATCAGTGCTCATTACGGGCGAGTCGGGCGTCGGCAAGGAACATGTGGCGCGCCGGCTGCATGAGTTGGCTCAAAGTGCCGGGCCGAAACCCTTCGTCGCCGTCAACTGCGCCGCCATTCCCGAAACCATGCTGGAAGCCGAAATGTTCGGCTTCGAAAAAGGCGCCTTCACCGGTGCAGCGAAGGAAAGGCGAGGCTATTTCGAGCAGGCCGACGGCGGCATCCTGTTCCTCGACGAAGTCGGCGATATGCCGCTTGCAACGCAAGCCAAGCTGTTGCGCGCGATTCAGGAGCGCACGGTAACGCGCCTTGGCAGCGAAACGCCGATCCGCGTTTCGGTGCAACTGGTCTGCGCCACGCACGAGGATCTGCTCCAACTTGCCGAGGCGGGGCGTTTCCGCGAGGATCTCTACTACCGGATCAATGTCGTCAGCCTGCGCGTTCCCCCGCTAAGGGAACGGCGCGAAGACATTCTTTGGCTGGCGAAGCGTTTCGCCGCGCAGCAATCGGCCAAGAAAGCCGGCGGCGCATCGTTTACCTTCACCCCCGCGGCCGAGCGCGCCCTGCTGTCCTACCCGTGGCCGGGCAACATCCGTCAACTGAAGCATTGCATCGAGCGCGCCTGCATTCTGGCCGATCGATCGCAGCTTACGCCCGACGCGCTGCTCGGCCATCTCCCGGCTTGTGCTCCAAGCACATCTGGCAGCGGCAATACGCTGATCGCGTATCTGGACGCCTGCGAGAAAAGCTACATCGAGGATGTGCTCGCCGTGCATGCCTGGCGGGTGGGTGTCGCTGCCGATGCTCTTGGGATCAGCCGCAAAACGCTCTGGGAAAAAATGCGCAAGCACAGCATTGCGGATCGAACCAAGGGCAGTTCATCCTAGTACGCAGACATGTTGAAACCGATGGATGTAGGAGCGAGCTTGCTCGCGACA
>NZ_JASJPC010000020.1:0-60155 GCF_031426875.1 Sulfuritalea sp. | reverse complement strand
GCAGCACCACCTTGATGCTGCGCGAGCCCATATCGATTCCTGCGGTAATCATGTTGTGTCCTCTCCTAACTTTCGTGCAGCAATTGAGCCGCACGCCTGATAATGAAACACGCGAAAGGCGAATTGAAGGCCCGCCCCTCCCATCCTCCCCTCGCGGGGAGGCTCAATCAGCTCGCTTCGCTCGAACATCACAGTGCACGCTTGGCAAGGTATTTCACGGTAATCCGGTTACGCAGCCTGACGACGCAGACCGAGCTGTTCCATGAAGGCATCGACCCGTGCCTGCGTGCGCACTTCGTCGAACTCGCGCTCGTCGCCCATGTTGCCTTCGAAGGTCATGATCGGCACGCCGGCTTTGGCGATACCGCCGCGGTTCTCCATGATGCCCATCGAGAGTCCTTCGCAGCCGCGATTCAGGTGCAGCATGACGCCATCGACCTGCCACTCCTTGACGATGCGCAGCATCATCGCGGTCTTCAGGCGCGGATCGAAGAAGTGCTGCCATTGCGGCTTGGACAGGTTCCAGTCGGCGTAGAGGCGCAGGATCTGGTCGCGCGTATTCATCTCGATCCCCTTCTCCCAGGGCAGCGAACGACCGCCCCAACTGCCGTCCGGCTTGTCTTCCCAGATGCCTTCGAGGGCGAAGGTGTAAAGCGAACCGATCGACACCGCACCGTAGGTTTCGAGGTAGCGGAAGATCTTGAGGAAGGACCAGGGCGGCTGCGTGTCGGACATCATGCGGCACTTCTCGTTCGGCACGGCAGCGATGCCGCGCGCGACGCGATCCTTGACCTCGTCGTAGAGCTCGTCGTAGAAGTCGGCACACCATTGCGAGGACTTCGACAGCGTGGCCAGCACATACAGCGAGTACATGGTCTTCTCGTCGAGCGGCGCCGGCTTGACCTTGTTCAGGGCGCAAATGTCGGCCCAGCGGCTGGTCGAGCGCATTTCGTTCTTGACGGCCTTGAGGAACTTCTCGTCGTCAAAGGTACGGCCGGTGGACTTCTCGAGGAACTCGATGCCGTCGTGCAGCTGGTTGGTCACATAGTCGAGGCGCGCCGCGTTCATGTCCTTGTAGGGACCGACGCCGACGTCCACGTAGAACTGCGGAACCTTCTCTTCCTTGGCGACGTGCTGGTACCACTTCGAGTGCGAGCAGCAGATCTGCGTCTGGAAAATGAAGTCGGGCTTGGGGAACTTGCCGCCGTAAAGGTACTTGTCGAGGTGCATGCCACCCCAGTAGATGCGCATGTAGGAGCACAGGTCGCGGGCAAAGCCCACCGACTCGGCCGCGTCCATGCATTCCTTGGCGAATTTCTTGTCGTGCGCGACAGCCGCTGCGTAGGGCTCGCCGGTCAGCGAATAGACGTCATCGCCGAGGCCGGCCGGCAGGGCATCCAGCGCCCAGGCCGAGCCTGACCAGCGCAGGCCGCCGTTGTCCTTGGCGCGCGCGTAGTTCTGGTAGTACTGCTCGCGCAGTTGCTTGGCCTTGCCCCACAGCTTGAGGGATTCGGTCGGATACTTGTTCGGTGCATTCATCTGCTTCCCCCTTGGTCTAGAACAGCTCTTCGTCGCTCATCGTCTCGAGGAATGCCTCGATACGGATGCGGAAGGGGCCGATCGGATTGGTAATGTCGAATTCCAGGAACAGCGTCGGGATACCGTTACTCTCAAGGTGCGCCTTCAGGTCAGGATAGTCGCCCTCGTGCGGATCGCAGAACTTCTGCTGCAGGAAGATCGCGGCGCGCGCGTTGTAATCCTTGGCCAGCGTGAGCACATGGTCGAAGCGCGTGTGGGCCGGGTAATCCTTGGTCGGGCAGGCCGGACGGTCGCAGTAGCGATCGGCGATCGCCTTGATCACGTCGTCCTCGGGCTTCGACTCGTTCCAGAAGTAGCGGGTGCCGGAACACTGATCGTCGATGACGATGGTCGATCCGACCGACTCGACCATGTTCATGAAAGCGAGGTCGTCGTTTTCCGAACCGATGGTCATGAAACGCACGCCTTCGGGACGATTCAACTGACGGGTAGGCAGCGCGGCAAGGACCTTCTTCAACAGTTCGTTATGCTCGCGCTTGTCCACAAACTGCGCGGTAATCGAGGCGTAGAGCGCTTCGCAGCCCGTGATCTGCGGATTGGCGACCTTGCGGTATTCGAACAGCTCGCGCAACAGGCGGCGGTTTTCGTCGACCACGGCCAGCGCTTCCCTGAGCATGTCGTCGGTCAGCTCCTTGCCGGTCAGGGCCTGGAGGAAAGTGCGGAAGGACTGGAGTTCGTTGTAGTGAGCCGTGCGTGCATGCGCCGACTGGACTTCGTTGGGCATCGCCACGTAGTAGTCCCATTCCACGGTCGGCACATTGCTGCGCCAGGAACTGAAGGTCTGCCGATACTGGATGCAGGACTGCGTCAGGGTAACGCCCTGACAGTAATCGTAGCGGCCGAGCAGGCCCTGGGCCAGCGAATCGCGGCAGAAGGGACAGAACATGCCGAAGATATGCGGCTCGGTCACGTTTTGCGGTTCATGTGCACCGAGCACGCGCACCGGCAGCATGCCGCAAGCGATCAGCAATTCCTCCGCGGTATAGGTACACATCGTAGCCACAACCTGCCCGCCGGTGCGCTGCTTCCAGTCGCGTGCATAGTCGTGGCGATTCTCATACCAGCCCTTGAACTGGTCGAACAAACCATCAGCCATTTGTGCCTCCTTTTTGGCGATCCATCACATCGTGCTTCGGACGCGCCGTTCTATTAGTGGATTTGGAACTATTGTTCCATCACTGAACCATACTGCACATTCTGGAGCGGAGTATGAGATAAAAAGACCCTCTCGTCAATAGCCCCATGCAATATTTTTCCTACTCCGAAGGGCATAGCGTATGTCCTTTTTTTTCAGTACCTTGAAAGCGTTTATTACCTGCTTTTGCATTAGGTTTAAAAAATTATTTTTACATTGCCCTGGTGTATGTACTATAGTGCACCTACCTGAACGCCGTTCTAGTTGTGGCTTCTGCGTTTAACGCCGATGAAGCTGACGTTTGCTTCCACTGAAACTCCGCTTCGCTTCGTTTTCACCAGACCGAAATCACTGGGCTGACAAAGATGCAATCGACCGATAAGACCGAAATCCTTGGCGCTACGCGCTTCTTTGATGAGGCGGCGGACACAGAGTTCATACAATCGCTCGGAATCCGCGTGCGCGAGTCGCGCGCCCGACGCGGCATGTCGCGCAAGTCGCTGGCGCAGAGCTCCAATGTGTCGGAGCGCTATCTGGCGCAGGTGGAGAGCGGCGAGACCAACCCCTCGATCATGGTCCTGCGCCATGTCGCCCATGCTCTTGGGATATCCCTGGTCGAACTGCTGGAGCCGCAGCAGAGTTCGCCGGAGTACCGACTGATTTCACGCTTTCTCGAACAACTCTCGCCCAATCGCCTTGAAGAAGCCTTGCTGCGCCTGATGCGTGATTTCGGCAACGAGGATGCCTCGCGCCGGAAGCGCATTGCCCTGGTAGGGCTGCGCGGCGCCGGCAAGTCGACGCTTGGCCGTGCGCTCGCCGGCGAACTTGCCCTGCCCTTCGTTGAACTCAACAGCGCCATCGAGACCGAGGCCGGCATGAGCCTCAACGAAGTGTTCATGCTCTACGGCCAGCCCGGGTTTCGCCGCCTGGAACGGCGCTGCCTCGAAAGTTTCATCGCCCAGCACGAAAGCGCCGTCATCACCGTCGGCGGCGGCATTGTTTCCGAAGCCGAAACCTTCAATCTGCTGCTGATGAACTGTTTCACTGTCTGGGTCAAGGCCACCCCGGAAGAACACATGTCGCGCGTTGTCGCCCAAGGCGACTTCCGCCCCATGGAAGGCAATACCGAGGCCATGGAAGACATGCGCCGCATCCTCGTCGCGCGCGAGCCGCTGTACTCCAAAGCCGATTTCACCCTCGATACCACCGGTCGGAGGCCGGAAGACTGTCTCGTCCAGTTGCACCAAGCCATTACCACCTGAATCACCTGAATCACCTGAACCACCTGAAACAGCAACTTAAAATCAAGGAGAAGCGAATGACTTATCCGGAAGCCCCCCCGCAGACCATCACCTACGACACCCATCCCGACCAATACAAGCATTGGCGCCTGTCCTGCACCGGGCAGATCGCCACGCTCCATCTCGATATCAACGAGGATGCAGGCATCAAGCCCGGCTACAAGCTGAAGCTGAATTCCTACGATCTCGGCGTCGATATCGAACTCTACGACGCCCTGCAACGCATCCGCTTCGAGCATCCCGAAGTCCGCACCGTGGTCGTCACCTCTGCCCGCGAACGCATCTTCTGTTCCGGCGCCAACATTTTCATGCTGGGCCTGTCGACCCACGCCTGGAAAGTGAATTTCTGCAAATTCACCAACGAGACGCGCAACGGCATCGAGGATTCCAGCCGCCATTCCGGCCTCAAATTCCTCGCCGCCTGCAATGGCACCACCGCCGGCGGCGGCTATGAGCTGGCGCTGGCCTGCGACGAAATCATCCTCATCGACGACCGCTCGTCCGCGGTCAGCCTGCCCGAAGTGCCGCTGCTCGGCGTCCTGCCCGGCACCGGCGGCCTGACCCGCGTCACCGACAAGCGCCGCGTCCGGCGCGACCACGCCGACATCTTCTGCACCCTGACCGAGGGCGTCCGCGCCCAGCGTGCCAAGGAATGGCGCCTGATCGACGATTACGCCAAACCGCAGGCTTTCGCCGAGAAGGTGCAGCAACGCGCCGCGCAGCTCGCGGCCCAGAGCGACCGCCCCGCCGACGCCAAGGGCGTCGTCCTGCCGCCGCTCAAGCGCCGCATCGATGAGACCGGCTATCACTACGAAACCGTCGATGTAGTCATCGACCGCAAGTCGCGCCGCGCAACGCTTACGGTTGCGGCACCGTCCGCGCAGGCGGCAGACGGCATCGAGGAGATCCTTGCCGCAGGCGCCGCCTGGTGGCCGCTGCTGATGGCCCGTGAACTCGACGACGCGATCCTGATGCTGCGCACCAACGATCTCGAAATCGGCACCTGGGTGCTGAAGACCAGCGGCGAGGCGCAGCACGTGCTCGCGGCCGACGCCGCGCTGGCCCGTCATCGGCAGCACTGGTTCGTGCGCGAAGTCGTCGGCATGCTGCGGCGGACCCTGGCGCGCCTCGACGTCACCTCGCGCACGCTGATTGCCATCGCCGAGCGCGATGCCTGTTTCGCCGGCACCCTGGCCGAATTGCTGCTGGCCGCGGACCGCAGCTACATGCTGGCCTTGCCCAATGACCCGCAGCAGGAAGCCAAGGTGACGTTGTCGGAAATGAATTTCGGCAGCTACCCCATGGTCAATGGCCAGTATCGCATCGGTGCGCGCTTCTACGGCGAGGAAGGCCCGATCGCCGCCGCCAGGGCAGCGACCGGCAAGCCCCTGGGCGCTGCCGCCGCCGCCGAACTTGGCCTGGTCACCGCCACGCCGGACGATCTCGACTGGGAAGACGAGATCCGCATCGTGCTCGAAGAGCGCGCCAGCCTGTCGCCGGATGCGCTCACCGCGATGGAAGCCAACCTGCGCTTCGGCCCGGGAGAAACCATGGAGACCCGCGTCTTCGGCCGCCTCTCGGCCTGGCAGAACTGGATCTTCATCCGCCCCAACGCGGTCGGCGAAGCCGGCGCCTTGAAGGTCTTCGGCAGCGGCAACAAAGCCAAGTTCAACTGGGAACGCGTCTAAAGCGTCGCTATCGAATCCGTACCCCAGTAGGAGCGAGCTTGCTCGCGATCCACCTTTTCGCGAGCAAGCTCGCTCCTACAAGCCCCATCCCCAACCCCAAACAGGAGAATGCCATGAGCATCGATTATTCGCAAAAAATCCCCAACAACGTCAACCTCAACGAGAACAAGACCCTGCAGCGCGCCCTGGAGCACTGGCAGCCGGAGTTCATCAACTGGTGGAAGGACATGGGTCCGGACGAGTCGCAAGGTTTCGACGTCTACCTGCGCACGGCCGTCAGCGTCGATCCCGGCGGCTGGGCCCACTTCGATTACGTCAAGATGCCCGACTACCGCTGGGGCATCTTCCTCAACCCGGCCGAGGAAGGCCGCAAGGTGAATTTTGGCGCGCACAAGGGCGAAGCCGCCTGGCAGGAAGTCCCGGGCGAATACCGCAGCAACCTGCGCCGCCTGATCGTGACCCAGGGCGACACCGAACCCGCCTCGGTCGAGCAGCAGCGCCACCTGGGCCTGACCTGCCCATCGCTTTATGACATGCGCAACCTGTTCCAGGTCAACGTCGAGGAAGGCCGCCACCTCTGGGCCATGGTCTACCTGCTGCACGCCTACTTCGGCCGCGACGGCCGCGAGGAAGCCGAAGCCCTGCTCGAGCGCCGCTCGGGCGATGCCGACAATCCGCGCATCCTCGGCGCCTTCAATGAAAACACGCCGGACTGGCTGTCCTTCTTCATGTTCACCTACTTCACCGACCGCGACGGCAAGTACCAGCTCTGCTCGCTGGCCGAATCCGGCTTCGACCCGCTGGCGCGCACCTGCAAGTTCATGCTGACCGAGGAAGCGCATCACATGTTCGTCGGCGAATCCGGCGTCGGCCGCGTGATCCAGCGCACCTGCGAGGTCATGAACCAGCTGAAGACCGACGACGTGGCGAAGATTCGCGCCGCCGGCGTGATCGACCTGCCGACCATCCAGCGCTACCTGAACTTCCATTTCAGCGTGACCATGGACCTGTTCGGCGCCGACGTCTCGTCGAATGCCGCGACCTTCTACAACACCGGACTCAAGGGCCGCTACGAGGAAACCAAGCAGGACGACGACCATCAGCTCAGCGATGCGAGCTATCCCGTGCTCGAAGTCGCCGACGGCCAACTGCTCACGGTCCAGGCGCCCTACCTCAACGCGCTCAACGAGCGCCTGCGCGACGACTATGTGCGCGATGCCGTCGCCGGCATCGAGCGCTGGAACAAGATCATCCAGAAGGCAGGGATTCCCTTCGTCCTCGGCGCGCCGCACAAGGCCTTCAACCGCAAGATCGGGCCGCTGTCCGCGGCCAAGATCTCCCCGGCAGGCAAGGTACTCTCCGAAGCCGAATGGACGCATCATCACCTGGCCTGGCTGCCCTCGATCGAGGACCGCGCCTTCGTCAGCTCGCTCATGGGTCGCGTTGTGGAACCGGGCAAGTTCGCCAACTGGATTGCGCCGCCGGCACGCGGCATCAACAATCAGCCGGTGGACTTTTCCTACGTCCGTTTCAACTGATCGATTTGCGCTAATCTTTCGCGTGCGGGCCGCAGCGGCTGCGGTCCGCGCGCGACGGTTCTCCGTCAACTGACGAAGCGGACTGAACGAAGGGAATCCCTATGAGCACGGCTTCGACAACGCCGGTGACGATCATGCGCCAGCACCTGATCGATCCCGAAATCTGCATACGCTGCAACACCTGCGAAGAAACCTGCCCGGTCGATGCGATCAGCCACGACTCGCGCAACTACGTGGTCGACGCCGCGAAGTGCAAGTACTGCTACGACTGCATCTCGCCCTGCCCGACCGGCGCCATCGACAGCTGGCGCAACATGCGCACCGACCTGGCCTACCCGATCGCCGAGCAACTGCTGTGGGACACCCTGCCCGCCCAGGTCGCCCTCGACGAAGGCCCGGGAGTTGGCGCTGGCGATACGGCGGCGCTGCCCGACGACGTGGCGAAGATCGCCGCGGCCTCTACCGCGGGACAGGGCGGCATCGCGCCGCCGCCGTGGTCGGCCGCCCACCCCTACGTCAATCTTTACTCGATCCAGGCGCCCGCGGTGGCCACGGTCAGCGGCAACTTCCGCCTGACGGGGGAGGACGCGTCGAGCGACATCCGCCACATCGTGCTCGACTTCGGCAATGCCTCGTTTCCGGTGCTCGAAGGCCAGACCATCGGCATCCTGGCGCCGGGACTCGATGCCGCCGGCCGGCCGCATCACGTGCGCCTTTATTCGGTGGCCAGCCCGCGCGACGGCGAAAGGCCGCGCTACAACAACCTGTCGCTGACGGTGAAGCGGGTCACCGCCGACCACGAAGGCGCCGCGGTGCGCGGCGTGGCATCAAACTTCCTCTGCGACCTGAAGAAGGGCGAGCAGGTCAATGTCGTCGGGCCTTACGGCACCAGCTTCCTGATGCCGAATCACCCGGGCAGCAATCTGCTGATGATCTGCACCGGCACCGGTTCCGCGCCGATGCGCGCAATGACCGAACGCCGGCGGCGGAAATCGGTCCCGGCCGAGGACGGCAAGCTGATGCTGTTCTTCGGCGCCCGCACGCCCGACGAACTGCCCTACTTCGGTCCGTTGACGCGGCTGCCGAAGGACTTCATCGACATCAACCTGGCTTTTTCGCGCGTCCCCGACCAGCCCCGGCAGTACGTCCAGGACCTGATTCGCACCCGCGCCGCCGAGGTTGTGCGTCTGCTGCGCGACGAGAACACCTACCTGTATCTATGCGGTCTCAAGGGCATGGAGCAAGGCGTCGACGCTGCCATCAGCGAGGTCTGCGGCAATCACGGGCTCGACTGGAAAACCCTGCAGGCCGCGCTGTTGCTGCAGGGCCGCTACCACGTCGAGACCTATTGAGCGTTCCGCGCGGCCGGCGGTAAACCGCGTCGGCCACCCCGGCTGAACCACCTGGCAGCGGTTCAGCCGGTTTCGTCGCGACGAATCAGGAGAGCCGGAAGCGACTGACCATGGCACTGAGCTGGCCGGCGAGGTTGTCCAGCTGACCGGCGGTTGCGGTGGCCTCTTTGACCACCATGGAATTCTCGCCGGCGCGCTGGGCGATAAGTTCGACGTTGCGGGCGATCTCCTGGCTGGCGCTGTCCTGCTCGTTCATGGCCAGGGAAATCTCGTTGATGCGCTGCGCCACGCGCGTGGCGCCTTCCTGAATGCGCGCCATGGTCAGGCCGGCCTCGCGCGTCAGTTCGACCCCATGCTGGACGCGCTTGACGCCGGACTCCATGCGTTCCACGGCACCCTGGGTTCCGCTCTGGATGGCGCTGACCATCGTGGCAATTTCCTGGGTCGAGTTGGCGGTCCGCTCGGCGAGCTTGCGGACTTCGTCGGCGACCACGGCGAAACCGCGACCGCTGTCGCCCGCCCGCGCTGCCTCGATGGCCGCATTCAGGGCCAGCAGGTTGGTCTGGTCGGCGATCTCGCGTATGACCTGGACGATGCCCGTGATCCTCGACGACAGTTGCCCAAGTTCGTCGACCGCCTGCGCCGAGCTGGTAACCGCGCCCGAAATGGCTTCGATCTCGACCACGGTCTGCGATATCACCTCGCCGCCGCGAACCGACAATTTCCCCGAATCGGCCGACACGGCAAGTGCCTCGCGGGTGCCTCGGCTGATCTCGGCGATGCTGGTGGTGGTTTCTTCCATGGTTGCGGCCATGCTGGCGGTGGCATCGTTCTGTTCGCCGGTCGCCGTGGCCAGATGTTGCGAGGACGCAAGCAGCGCCTGCGCCGACTGCTTGACGCGGTCCGCCGTATCCTTGATGCCGTGGATCAGCTCGCGCATCTGCGAAATCATCTTGTTGACACTGACTGCCACGGCCGCCAGTTCGTCCCGGGACTCCAGGTTTGCGCTGCCGCTCAGATCGCCTTCGCCGATGCGCAGCACCGTTGCCGACAATGAACGCACGCCCCCCATCACCGCGAGATAGGCGCCCACGCTGAGATAGATGAACAACAACACGGCCACGGCAACCACGCTCATGCTGATGTAGATGCCGATTCGCAAACTGGCCAGGCGCTTTTCGATCAGGCGTTCGGCCAGGGGCAGCATGGTCTTGGTCAGTTCGGCGAACAACCCGCTGGTGGCTTCCTGTCCGGATTCGGAAAGGGCATCCCCGGAGAGATAGGGCTCTGCAAGCAGGTTGCCCTCGGCCATGGCCGTGATGATGCCGACGTTCTTGTCGACGTTGGCTTCGACCACCTTCAGTTCCTGGATGATGTTCGGGTTGTTTTGCGCCGCCCGTTTCAGGCTGATGAGGACGCTGTTGCGGGTTTCCTCCGCGGCACCCATCCATTTCGAGAACTGGGCTCGCTCGCCCTCGTTGGGCTTGCCGCGCAGCAGGATCTCGACGCCGACGTCGCGGATGCGCGAAAGCTGGTCGAGCATGACCGGCAACTGCAGCACCGACGCCGACACGATATACAGCGTATCGAGCGAGGAATCCGCCACCAGTTGGCTTTCGTCCGCGGCGTCGCGTATCAGCTGGTTGATCGCAGCAAGCGCTGTGCCGTGGGTATTCAGGTTCAGCGTGGGCGGCTTGTCTTTCCAGTTCGGCCCGGCTACCGCCGTCCAGCTGGACTTGACATGTTCCAATGCCTTGTCGAGTTTCAGCTTGCTTGCGTCGCCGGCGACCAAGACCTCCAGGTTCGTCAGCTTGCCCGCAACCTCGGCTTCGATCGCCACGGCCTTCTTCGCCGACGCGTCGGCCGACTCCTTGCTGGCAAGCGCCAGGGTGGTCAGCGCGCGATGCTGCTCGATAAGCTGCTTGGCTTCCAGCGCCGGTTTCAGCAGCTTCAATCCGGTCAGTTCATTGGTCGCCTGGCCGATGGTGGCATTGGTCATGGTCAGCAGGTGCACCAGCAGGAGGGCGATCGCGATGGCGCTGAGGCCGCCCATCAAGGCGAACTTCTGCTTGTATGGCAGACGATCCATGATCGCCTTGGCGGGTCCAAATATCAGCATGTTTCACCCCACAAAATCGTTATCTCGTTGGCCTGCCGGGCACATCCCGGCAAGCAGAAGCGTCGCAAAGCCCACCACGACATGGCACCGTGCCGGCCCGCAACGCCCGTGATTCGCTACGGCGTCCGCGATCCGCGCAGACGCCGTGTCGCCAGCGCCAACTCTCTATAGTTTCAGGGCGACCAGCGCGATGATAGGGAAGAACACGATCAGCAGGATGCGCACGACGTCGGATATCAGGAAGGGCACGATACCCTTGAAGGTTTCCTTCATCGGCACATCCTTGGCCATGCTGCTGATGATGAAAACGTTCATGCCCACCGGCGGCGTGATCAGACCGATTTCCACGACCATCAGGGCCAGGATGCCGAACCAGATCGCCTTGCTTTCCGGGTCCATGCCCCAGTAGTCGGTACCCATGATGATGGGGAAGAAGATCGGGATGGTCAGCAGCAGCATCGACAGGCTGTCCATGATGCAGCCCAGGAACAGGTAGATGCAGATGATGACGGCCAGGATCAGCAGCGGCGAATAGCCGAGGCCGACCACCCATTTGGCCAGTTCGGTCGGCATCTGCGTCAGGGCCAGGAACACGTTCATGATGTCGGCGCCGAGCAGGATCAGGAAGATCATCGCGGTGGCCTGGGCCGTGCCGTACATGCAGGCGAGAAAACTCTTCTTGTCGAGGCCGCCGGACTTCCACGCCACGAAAGCCGTGGCCAGCGTACCGATCGACGCGGCTTCGGTGGGAGTGAAATATCCGCCATAGATGCCGCCGATCACCACGGCGAAAATCAGCATCACCGGCCAGGTTTCGATCAGTGCGGCAAGCCGGCCGGACCAGGACACCCTTTCACCGGCCGGCCCGGCTGTCGGGTCGATGCGGCAAAGAATGCCAATCACGATCATGTAGCCGGTCATGGCGATCAGGCCCGGAACAAAGGCCGCCATGAACAGCTTGGCGATGTTCTGCTCGGTCAGGATGGCGTAGATCACCAGCGGCACCGAAGGCGGGATCAGGATACCCAGCGTTCCGCCCGCGGCAAGTGCGGCGGTGGCCATCCGTGGCGAATAGTTGTGGCGCTTCAACTCGGGCAGCGCAACCTGGCCCATGGTGGCCGCCGTCGCCAGCGACGATCCGCAGATCGCGCCAAAACCTGCGCAGGCGCTGACCGCGGCCATGGCCATGCCGCCGCGCCAGTGGCCGATCATCGCGTTACCGGCGGAGAACAGCGCCTTGGACAAACCGCCGTGGGTGGCGAATTGCCCCATCAGCAGGAATAGCGGCACCACCGAAAGATCGTAGATCGAGTAACGGGCGTACGCCGCATTCTTCATGTAGTTCAACAAGGCATCCGGACCGCCCACCCAGACGTAACCAATGGAACCTGCCAGCATCATGGCCATCGCGATATGCATGCGCAGGGCCAGCAAGAGAATCATCAGGCCTGCGATCAGCAGACCCTGCTCGATACCAGTCATGCGCGTGCTCCAATAACATCGACCCAGGCCGTATAGAGCGCGGCGCAGCCCAGCAGGAAGAAGGAAGGCACCATGGGAGCATAGCCCCACCAGGTCGGCAGATTGAGCAGCATCGAGCCATCGCCGTTGGCCTGCAATTCGAACATGCCGAGGGTGACGCGCCAGCAGAAGATGAACGCGGCGACAGCCAGCACCAGACTGGCAATGATGTCCAAGGTCTTGTTTACCCGGACCGGCATACCGGTGGTAAAAAAGTCGACAATGATGTGGCCACGAATCATCTGGCAAAAAGGCAGAGACATGGTGACGGCAATGGCCGACATCATCTGCACCAGTTCGTAGTCGCCGAGAACGGGCTTGTCGAACAGCGATCGGCCGACGATGCTCGCCAAGGACATCAGCGACATCAGTAACAACATGAGGCCGGCACACACCGCGAAAAAGCGGCTGACCTTGTTCAACACCCGACCGATGAGGGCGTCGGGACGGGCCTCAGTGTCGACGAAAAGTGCATCTGCCATCAAGAACTCCTGAATTATAACTATCCATCATGCATCAGCCACAGCCGGGCAGAAAAACCGGGTACCGACTCAGATCGGTACCCGGCATGGTGACGCCAGACTTACTTGGTGTATTTCTTGATCAGGTCGCGCGCGGCCTTGAGGGTCTTGGGACCGTCATTGCCGAGCTTGGTGATGTTGGCTGCCCACTCGTCGTCAAGACTGTCGGTGGCCTTCTTCCACTTGTCGAGTTCCGCGGCGGGGATCACGTTGATCGTGACGCCGGAGGCCTTGACCTTTTCGCGTCCCGGACCGTCGTCGGCTTCCTGCACGCGACCGGCCATGGCCGAAAATTCCTGACCCGAATTGTTGTCGATGACCTTCTTCAGATCGGCCGGCAACGAGTCATACTTGGCCTTGTTCATCGCGATGGCGAACACCGTGGTGTACAGGGCGTTGTACTTCGGATCGGTCTCGGCCGCGTACTTGACCAGTTCATTGACCTTGATGCTCGGCACTACCTGATAGGGGATCACGGCACCTTCGATCACGCCCTTGGACAGCGCCTCGGGAACCGCCGGCACCGGCATGCCGACCGGCGTGGCACCCAGCATGGCGAGCATCTTGTTGGTCAGGCGCGTCGGTGCACGGAACTTCATGCCCTTGAAATCGCCCATGACCTTCATCTGCTTCTTGGTGGTGAACAAATAGCCGGGGCCATGGACGTGCATGGCAAGCAGATGAACGTCCTTGAACTCATGCTTGGAATACTGTTGATAGAAGTCCCATGCAGCGCGACTGGTGGCCTCGGCATTGGTCATCGTGAAGGGTAGCTCGAAGACTTCCGACATAGGGAAGCGGTTGGCCGAGTAGCCAAGCACGGTCCACACCACGTCGGCGACGCCATCCTTGGCTTGGTCGAAGAGTTGCGGCGGGGTGCCGCCGAGTTGCATCGCCGGATAGATCTGGCACTTGATCCGGTTGGCCGATTCCTTCGCCAGCTTCGCGCACCAGGGCTCGAATACGCCTACCTGGATGAAAGTCGTCGGTGAAAGAAAGTGATGAACCTTGAGTGTGACTTCCTGGGCCTGAACGGCAAGTGCGGTTCCGGCGACTGACGCCGCAACCAGTGTTTTTGCCAGTAGCTTCTTCATCTGCATCTCCTCTTTGGTTGGCTAACAAAACGCCTTATTGAAATAACATGGGTGCTACAAGAAAACCAAACATCCCTTGTGCCGAATGCTACCGAAGCCTATCGATCTCCCCTATCGAGAAATAAGCCTCCTGAATCTACTTGGCACAAATGCGCACTATAGTGCATCATCGACCCGGTGCGTCGCGAAGAATAATACATCAATTGCGCTGCGGATAATAAACTGAAAGCGGCTATTTGGGCCGCCGGTCGATCACCCGGCGGGCCTTGCCTACCAGGGTTCTTTCGACCTTGTCGGTTTCCACGACATGAACGTCCGCGGAGACGCCGATCAGCGCCTTGATATGGTGTCTCACGTCGGCGCCGATTTCCCGGCGCCTGGCCTCGCCGATCGAGTCGGAGAGGTCGGCACGGACCTCGACATAGACGTCCAACTGGTCGAGGTGGCCTTCGCGCGACACCTGCAGTTGATACTGGGCGCAAAGATTGGGGTTCTTGAGCAGGATTTCCTCGATCTGGGTCGGAAACACATTCACGCCGCGGATGATCAGCATGTCGTCGCTGCGGCCGGTGATCTTCTCCATGCGGCGCATGGTGCGGGCGGAACCCGGCAACAGCCGGGTCAGGTCGCGCGTGCGATAACGCAGGATGGGCAGGGCTTGCTTCGACAGGGAGGTGAACACCAGTTCGCCCATTTCACCGTCGGGCAGCACCTCGCCGGTTTCGGGATTGATGATTTCGGGATAGAAATGGTCTTCCCAGATCGTCGGACCGTCCTTGGTTTCGGCACACTCGCAGGCCACGCCCGGACCCATGACTTCGGACAGGCCGTAGATGTCGATGGCCTGGATGTTGAGGCGCTCCTCGATCTCGCGCCGCATCTCGTTGGTCCACGGCTCGGCGCCGAAGACGCCGACGCGCAGGCTGGTTTCCCTGGGATTGAGTCCCTGCTTGATCATCTCGTCGGCGATCGTCAGCACATAGGAAGGCGTCGCCATGATCACCGTGGGTTTGAAGTCCTGGATCAGCTGCACCTGCTTTTCCGTCTGCCCCCCGGACATCGGGATCACCGTCGCACCCAGGCACTCGCCGCCGTAGTGGGCGCCGAGGCCGCCGGTGAACAGGCCGTAGCCATACGAGTTGAGGATGATGTCGTCGGCCGAACAGCCGGCGGCACGCAGCGAACGCGCCATGAGCTGCGCCCACATCGCGATGTCCTGCGCGGTATAGCCCACCACCGTCGGCTTGCCGGTGGTGCCGGACGAAGCGTGCACGCGCACCACCTCGCGCATCGGCGTCGCGAACATGCCATAGGGATAGGTGTCGCGCAGGTCGAGCTTGGTCGTGAAGGGAAACTTCGCGAGGTCCGACAACTGCTTGAGGTCGTTCGGGTGCACCCCGGCGGCATCGTACTTCTGCCGATAGTGGGGCACGTTGTCGTAGGCGTGCTTGAGCGACCACTGCATGCGCTGCAACTGCAGCGCATGCAGTTCGTCCCGGCTTGCCTTTTCTATCGGTTCCAGGCCGCTGCCCGGCAAATCCTGCTTGCTCATTGTTCTTCCCCCCTATGCGCTCTGTCGATGAGCCATCTGTTTCACGAATGCGAGATTTTCCACGACCTTGGACTGAATGTGTGAAATCTGATCGGGACTCAGGTGACGGAAGCGCCCCATCGCCCGCAGATACTCGGTCACCGGCAGCGGATCATCGACCGGCCGGGTGAAACGCAGGCCGTCGGTCCGGTCGTACTCCCACAACATCACGAAATTGGTCTCGACCGCCTTGCGCGCGACTTCCATGTTCTGGTCGGTCGGGAAGCGCCAGCCCGTGGTGCAGGGCGAATAGACGTGGAGGTAGGCAAAGCCGCGCTTGGAGGCCTGGATCGCCTTGTCCAGCTTGTCGTAGAGGTCTTCCATATAGGCCGTGGAGGCCGTCGCGACATACTCGCAGCGGTGATTGACCATGATCAGCGGCAGGTTCTTGGCGTCCTGCGTCTTGCCCTGCGCGGGCATGCCGCCCGAGCCCTTGCCGATGGGCGTGGTCGAGGTCCAGGCGCCATAGGGCGTGCAGCTCGAACGCTGCATGCCGGTATTCATGTAGCCCTCGTTGTCGACCACCATGAACAGGATCTGCTCGTTGCGTTCGGCCGCGCCGGACAGGGACTGGAAGCCGACGTCCGAGGCACCGCCGTCGCCGGCAATCGCCAGCGCATTGACCTCGCGGCCGACGCGCTTGTACTGGCGCTTGATGCCGGCCAGCATGGCCGCGGTATTGGTCAGCAGCGGATGGAAGACCGGAATCTTGGTGCCGGTGGTGCCATTGAAGCCGACCGAGCCCATGCCGGGCACGCAACCGGGCGGTGTCGCCAGCACGGTCTCCGGCCCCACGCGGCGCAGCGTGTGGCGCATCAGCAGCTCGGTGTTGCAGCCCTGGCAGCCGGCGAGGCCCGGCGCGAAGAGGTCTTCCCAGTCGCCGACTTCGTTGTAGATGCGCGAGGTGGTGACATAGGTCAGCGCGTCGTGCGGGCAGGCCGGCACGCAGGCCGGTGCGCCGTCGCAGGTGTCGCACTTGGCGACGTGGCCGGTTCCCGCATCGAGCGCGATCCCGGCGTAGGCGCAGCCGACGGTGCATAGCAGGCAGTCGACGCACTTGTCGCCATTCCAGTCGATGACGCCGCTGGCGTAGTTCTTGGTCAGCGCCGCCGCCGGACAGACGGTGACGCACTTCGGATCGGCGCACTGGCGACAGAGCGCCAGCTCGAAGCCGTCATCGGCGCTGCCGACGATCTGGATGCGCGAGCGCGACTGATCGACAGTGCCGGTCTTGGCCGTGGCGCAGGCGGTCATGCAGTCGCCGCAGCCGTCGCATTTGTTCGCGTCGAAGGCGATGGTGTTGTAGGCCCCTCCAAACATTCCCATGCTTATCTCCACATCCTCGACATGATTTCGCGCCCGACCTTCATCGGTTCGGCAAGGAAGCGCTCCCTGACCGCAGAAAGATCGACGCGGCGCAGGATCAGTTGACACATGACGCCGCCGTCGAAGAATTCATTGACGCCGTAGATTCCCGTCAGCCGGTTGTCGGCACTGAAGATCGCCTTCAGGTAACGGCCGCTGGCTTCATCGAAACGGGTCACCATCTCGCCGCCTTCGGGCACACGGCTCGAGCCGACCGAAATCGCGTGACGGCCGAAGAAATGATAGGTGTTGAGCGGCACGCCGCCGGCGTAGCTTTTCAGGCCGGGGTCGCCGGCCATCGCCATGCCGGCGATGCGTCCCTGCTCGGTCGCGCTGGGCAGGATCGCATTCATCACCGGGCTGTCGGTGAAGAAACCCTTGGCCTGGGCGCAGTCGCCGGCCGCCCAGACGTTGGCGACGCTGGTTTGCATGCTGTCGCTGACCAGGATGCCGCGGTCGTGGTCGACCGCTTCGTTGGCCAGGAAATCCATGTTCGGCTTGACGCCGGTCGCCACCAGCAGCAGGTCGGCTTCGAGGGTCGTGCCGTTCTCCAGCGTCAGCGTGACGCCGATGTCAGACGGCGCCAGCTTGACCACGCGGCTGCCGGTAAGAATGGTCGCGCCGTTGTCGGTGAAGGCCTTTTCGATCAGGCCCGCCGCGACGGTATCGAAATAGCCGTCGGTGAGCTGCTTGGCCATTTCCACCACCGTCACACCAGCGCCGACTTTCACCAGGTTCTCCGCCGCATGCATGCCGACCAGTCCGGCGCCGAGCACCACGGCCTGCTTGGAACTCTTGATCGCGGCGTTGAGCTTCGTCGCATCGTCGAGCGTGCGCAGCACATGGTAGGACACCGTATCGATGCCCGGAATCGGCGGAATCGCCGGCGAGGCGCCGGTGGCGAGCAGCAGCTTTTCGTAGGCGATCTCGCTGCCGTCGGCGAGTTCCGCCGCATTGCGTCCGGTGTGCAGCGACTTCAAGGCCGTGCCGCGCTTCAACTGGACACGGTTGTCGGCGAAGAATTTCTCGTCGCGCAGAAAGATGCCGTCCGCCGCCGAGCGGCCCGAGACGACATAGGGCAGCACCGTCGGCGAGTAAGGCAGATGCGGATCGCGCGTCAGCAGCGTCAGGCTGCCTTCCGGATCGTGCATGCGGATTGCCGTCACGGCTTCCAGCGCCGCATGGCTGCTGCCGACCACCAGGTATTTGGTCTGTTCCATGGTCAATCCTTTTCGTTGAGCCAGACAGGCTCGATCGCCATCGTGACATTGGGGCTGCTGAGCAGTTTCTCGGTCGCCTCGATGACGCGATGGAAATGGCCGACCGTGATGTCGGCGCCGGCCAGTCCGCCGATGAAGCTCATCGACGGTAGAAATGACCCAGACTCGCTGCCCAGGCGATACAGCACACCCATGGTCTCCTGGTACATCGGCCCGCAGTTCCAGCGGAAGCCGACCGAACGATCGACCACGCCGACGGCTTGAACCTTGCCCAGCGACTTCATCAGCGCTTCCACCGGGAAGGGGCTGAAGGTCTTGATCTTGATCAGGCCGACGCGTCTGCCCGCGTCGCGCGCCTCGTCGATCGCATCCTTGGCCGCGCCGGTCATGCTGCCCAGGGTCATGATCGCGTAGTCGGCGCCATCGAGCCGGTATTCCTCGACCAGCGGCGCGAAGCTGCGGCCGAAACGCTGCGCCCACTCCGCATGCACTTCCTCGATCACGCGCAGCGAGTTCTGCATGCCGCGGCACTGCCCCTTGCGATAGCGGACGAAGGTGGCCGGACCCTTGCCGCCCGAGCCGCCGGTCAGCGGATCGACCGCCATCGGCCGCAGCGGATCGAGCGCCACGTGCCAGTTGACGTCCTTGACGCCCATGAAGGCATCGACCTCGGCCTGATCGGGCAATTCGACACGCGAGGTGCCGTAGGAAAGATAGTTGCCATCGAGGCAGACATTCACCGGCAGCATGACGTCATGATGTTCGGCGATCTTGAAGGCCATGATGGTGGTGTCGAGCACTTCCTGCACCGTCTCGCAATACACCTGCACCCAGCCCACCTCGCGCACCGTCATCGCGTCCTGGTGCCCGCCCCACACCGATTGCGGCGTGATGCCGTCGCGCGTGACGATCGACATGACGATCGGCAGGCGCATGCCCGAAGTGCGGAAGTACGGTTCGAACATGAAGGCCAGACCGGGCCCGCAGGTCGCGGTATAGGTCCGCGCGCCGGCCAGGGCCCCGCCCTGCAGCACCGACAGCACCGAATGCTCGCCTTCGGCATCGACGATATCGGCATCCATGCGGCCGTCGGCGATCAGCTTGGCGACGTGTTCGACCAGTGAGGACTGCGGCGTGATCGGATACACGGCGACCATGTCCGGCCGCGCCAGGGCGACGCCCAGCGCGGCGGCTTCGTTGCCTTCGCAGAGGATGACCTTCTGCTTGGCCGCGGCGGCGGCTTGCGGGGCTTTTGTGACGGTGGCAGTTGTCATGCTTGACCTCCTCGACGTAGGAGCGAGCTTGCTCGCGATCTACACATATCGCGAGCAAGCTCGCTCCTACAGGGAATCCGCCGCTGGTCAATCGTCCCTTGAAAGTTGGCGCTGGCGATACGGCGAAACTCTTTTAACGCAGAGGACGCAGAGGCGCAGAGGAAAGGCATTGAAAGAAACCAGAGCAAAGACTTTGGGTTTCTCTGCGTTCTCTGCGCCTCTGCGCTCTCTGCGTCGAAAGCGTTTTCCACGGTCTTCCGATTCATGTTGCCTCCGGGATCATGGTGATCGCGCGCTGCGGGCATTCATTGGCGCAGATGCCGCAACCCTTGCAGGTTTTCAGGTTGAAGTCGAACCAGGCCGCCTTTTCCTCGACACATTGCACCGGGCAATACAGCCAGCACACGGCGCACTTGACGCACTTGTCGCGATTCACCACCGGACGCATGCTGCGCCAGTCGCCGGGCAGCATCGGGCTGACCTCGGTGGCCACCGGGCACAGGTCGTCCGGCACGTTGGCCTGTTTCATGTCGAACAGCGGATAGCTGTCATGCCGGCTCATGCTGCAACCCTCCGCTCTATGGTGTGCACCGTCGTCTCGTTATAGCCGCGCTCCAGCGCGACCATGTTCTGCTTGAGGCCGGCATCGCGGAAGTCGGAATCCTCCAGCGAGCGCTGCAAGGCGGCCAGCGAAACGATGCCGGTCGTCTTGGCGAAGGCGCCGAGCATCAGCGTGTTGGTAATGGGGCGCTTGAACACTTCGAGCGCGATGCCGATCGCATCGCAAAGGCCCACCGTGGCGACGTTGGGCGAAAGCACCACTTCAGCCAGCGGCTTGTGCGTGGCCTGCACCAGCGTGCCGCCCGGCTTGAGACCGCTGAAAATATCGACCGACTTCGCCAGCGTCGGATCGACGCAGATCAGGCAATCGGGCGTGTAGATATTGGTCAGTTGACGGATTTCGCGATCGCTGCAGCGCAGGAAGGAAACCACCGGAGCACCGCGCCGCTCGAACCCGAAGGATGGGATCGAGACCGCGTACTTCCCCTCCTCCAGCAATGCCGCCGCGAGCATCGAGGCCGCCGTGACGGCGCCCTGACCGCCGCGGCCATGAAAGCGTACTTCGTACATCCTGTCTCCTCCAATTCGGCAGGACTGCTTGGTCCCGCCTCTTGTCTGCTTCCCTGAAACCGATTATCCCGTTTTGGTACCCGGCACGGCCTTCCAGCCGGGCTTGGTGGCCGCACCGGCCGGCCCGCGGCCGCGCACCGGCAAGCGCGAAAGCGCCAGCCCCTGGGTAAAAGCCGCACGCCTGACCAAGGTATACTTGAGGAACCAGCCGCTGGCAACCACCATGATCCCGGCCGCAAAGACCAACCCGGCCCGCCCCGGCATTCCGGCCAGGGCCGCGGTGACGGCAAGTGCCGGCAGGACGTGACCCAGCACCACAAATCGCGAATCGAGCCCGCTCAGTACCCGCAACGCGCCGTCGGGTGCGCCGTCGGCCACCATTCCGCCCAGATAGGCCTTCCAGAACCAGACGCGGATGGCGATCAGGGCGATCAGCGCAAGCAAGGCCGGCGCGGCGAGCGCGGCGGAGGAAATCGCGACCACGCAGGCCAGAAAACCGCCGCCCTCGGCGAGCCCGGTGGCCACCATCAGCGCAATACTGCGCGGATGCCGCCATGCCGGAATCCCCTTGTTGGCGGCCAGGATCCGTGCCTGGCTATAGAGAAAACCCAGCCCAAGAATTCCGCTCACCACGACGAACACCGGATGCAGCGTCAGCAGCGCCAGGGCGCCGAAGCTGAACAGCACCAGCGCCACCACCGCCTCGCGCGTCATCCACGAGGTGGAGAAATGCCGATAGACGTTCAATGCACGCCACGGCCGCCCGATCTCGAACCAGACGCAGGTCAGGCCGCCGCCGATCAGCATCAGGCCCAACAGGATTGCGCTGCGGGTGACCTCGGGCGCGAAGCCGGCGAGCGAGACAGCGAGCAAAGTGAGCAGCAACAGGCCGCCGCCGGCGCCGCCGGCGATGAAGTTGCTCGCCGCGCGCCAGTCCCAGTTGCGCTGCTGTTTGGGGGCCGCCAGATTGGCGGCGCGAAGGATAGGATTCTTCATGACTGATCCCAGATGTAGTACACGCCCGGCTCGGTGCCCAGTTCCTCGTGCATGCGGTAGTGCTGCGTCTCTTTCAGCAGGCGGCTGACGCTGCTTTGCGGATCCTCGATGTCGCCGAACTGCATCGCGCCCGAAATGCAGGAATTCACGCAGGCCGGCGTCACCTCGGGATCGACGCCCGGGACCTGTCCGGTGATCGCGGCGAGATCGATGCGATCCACGCAGAACGTGCATTTCATCGAGACGCCGATCCGATCCGGATCGAAGCGCTTGGCCTCGGAGGCCATCGGCGTGTCGCCGTAGGCAAAATGCGATTCATGAACGATCGAGCGGGCATCGTAGGGACAGGCCATGACGCAGTTGGCGCAGCCGATGCAGAGATCGTAGTCGATCGCCACCAGGCCGTCGGCGCGCTTGGTCGTGGCCCGGGTCGGGCACACCGCCTCGCAGGGCGGGTTGGCGCAATGCATGCAGGCGACCGGCAGGAAGGTGCGACGCACGTCGGGGAACTCGCCGGTCTCGATATCGAGCACGCGCCGCCACTGGATGCCGGGCGGCGTCGCGTTGGCGCCCTTGCAGGCAGCGGTGCAGGTCTGGCAGCCGACGCAGCGGCGCAGGTCGATGCTCATCACATAGCGCGTCATGCTGCCACTCCTTCCACCTTGCGCACGCCGACCCGCACGATGTCGGCACCGGAACCCGTCGCATCCGTCAGGTCGAGCGACATCGGCGCGATGGTATTGAGGCTCGGTGCCCCGATGGTCTTGGCAAACGGCGTCGCCCAGTGGTCGAACTGGCCCATGATGACCAGGGTGTCGGGGCGGATGCCCTGCATCAGCGAGGCCTTGCCGTAGGTGGCGCCGATGTGGGAGCGCACCTCGACGCGGTCGCCCTCGGCAATGCCGAGACCCGCCGCGGTCTTCGCGTTCATGATCACCCCGGCGTGGCCGCGCAGGTTCTGCGCCACTTCGTGCATGACCTCGATCGCGGCATTGCCGCCGGCGTGGTACTGCATGCTCTTGGTGGTCAGCAGCCAGAACGGAAAGTCCTCGATCTTGGCGCCCGAATTTTCCAGGTTGCGGATCCAGCGCCCCGGCACGTCGTGCCACTCCGGCAGCGCGGTGTATTCGGAAAGCTGCTCGTCCCACCAGTTCATCTTCTGCTCGTGCAGGCGACGGCCGAGTTCGCGGCCGGTGCGCAGCAGGCGTTCCTGGTAGGGCAGTTCATAGCGCAGACCGAGCTTTTCCATGGTCGGCGTCAGATACCACTCCAGCCGCGACATTGGCACGGCATAGAAGCCATGCTCGCGGAACCATTCCAGGTCGTGCTCCTCGCGGCCTTCCGAAAGCGTGAGCGTGGCGGCGCGGCAGACCGCGTCCCAGATCTGCTCGGAGCCCGGTTCGCTGGCCGGATCGAGGCTGAAGTCGTAATCCTTGCCCTTGAGCGGCGAAACACCCGAGACGCCCTTGTTGATCGCGCCGAAATAGGGGTCGAGCAGGCCGGTGCGCTTGGCCAGCTCGGTGGTGATCCAGGTGAAGTCGCGCGCCTCGCCCTGCGGCTCGACGGCCTTCTGGCGCAGCACCACGCCCTTGTAATCCCAGAACTGCTCCATGTACTTGGTGCCGCCCATGCGGATCATCTGCGTCGATTCGAGATCGGTCGCTTCCGGCAGCAGCACGTCGGCCATGTAGTTGGTCTCGTCCACCGTGTAGGCGACGCAGGCCATAAAGGGAAAGCGTGCCGCGACCTCCGCCAGGTGCTTCGTGTCCCAGAAGGAAATCGAAGGATTCGATCGGTAGACCAGCCACACGTCCGGCAGCGTCGGCATCGGCATCGACCAGTCGTCGGGACGCTCGCCCTGGAACATCCAGGCCAGTTGCGTCGGGCCGAGGGCCTGGCTCCAGGCGCCGTTGTGGCCGACGATGGGCACCAGGGTCTGGTGCAGGTTGCGCGTCGACGGCGCCGACTGCCATTCCTCCTTGGTGGTCGGATTGAAGTACTGCACCATGAAACCGTCTTCGCCGGGCTTCACGGAAAGATGGCGGTTGTCGCGCGACTTGTTGAGTCGCACCGTGGTACCGACCAGCCCGCCGGGATTCTCCAGCGCGCCGACCAGGGCCGCCATTACGGTGCGCGCCCAGCAGCACTCGAAGGCGCCCCAGCCGTTGTTCACCGACTTGCCCAGTGTTATGGCGACCGGCCGCAGCGGCAGCGTCTGGCCGTCGATCACGATCGTTTCACCGATACTCGCGGCTTCGAGGTATTCGTTGGCGATGCGGCGTATGGTCTCGGCCTTCACGTCGCAGATCGTCTCGGCCCACTCCGGCGTGTACTTGTCGATATGCTGCGACAGCATCTCAAAAGCGGTCTTGCCTTCGACGTCGGAATATTCGCGGCGCTCATTGTCGGCATCGACCACCACGGCCTGCGCGATGCGGTAGCTGCCGGCCACTGCGGGGCGCGCGCCGACTGTGTCGTGCGGCACGGCAGTTGCGGTGACTTCGTCCCAGACCAGCGGCTTGCCACTTTGCGGATCGCGCAGGTAGAGGCCGTCGGGGGCCACCAGATAGGGCGAGGCGGTGCGGTCGCGCAGAAAGGGAATATCGAGTTTGGCCAGGCCGTTCTCGCGCACCAGCACGTGGATCAGCGCGAACAGGAAGGCCGGATCGGTCTTGGGCCGGATCGGCACCCATTCGGCGGAGCAGGCGCCCGTCGCGGTCAGGCTCGGTTCCACCTGGACGCGCTTGTAGCCGCGCACCCGGGCATCGGCGTGGCGGATCACGGCGCAGGGGCCGCCCGTCACATCGACGTTGGCGCCGACGGAGATCACGTAGCGGGCGTTCGGCGTATCGGAGGCAACAGTGAAGCCGCGATGCCAGAACTCGCCGTAAAGGTGCTCGGAATGCACACACTTGACGCCCTGGCCCGAGCCGAAACTGAAATCGACGGGACCCCAGGCGGCGAGGAAAGCGGGAAAGGTCCCCATGTAATTCGACGGCGTGCCGCCGTGCCCGAGGCTGACGGCCACGCGCGGCAGTCCGGCTTCGTCGACCAGGCCCTTGGCGCGTACCGCATTGAGTTTTCCGGCGACCAGATCGAGCGCCTCGTCCCAGGAGATCGGCACGAAGCCGGGATCCTCGTTGCGCCCCTTCTTCGGGTTGGTCCGCTTCATCGGCGTCAGGATGCGATTCGGGTTATAGGTCTTCTGCACCAGGCCATAGGCCTTGACGCAAACCTTGCCCTTGGCCGGATGGATATCCGCTGCGGCGAAATTCGGCTCGATTTCGGTGGCGACGCCATCGACCACCTTGACGCACATGAAATCCGGACCGGAGACGCAGTTGTAGCATAAGGTCGGAACGTGCTTCACGGATTTCGGCTGGGCTGCTTCCATGCTCATTTTGCTCACCTGTTTCCTCGACTTAATGAACGCGTTCCGGATGCGAATAGACGCAGTGGCGTTCGCCGCGGACAAAGCCGACCAGCGTCACCCCCGAGTCGATCGCCACCCTGACCGCCATTCCGGTAGGGGCTGAAACCGCCGCGACCACGGCAATGCCGACGGCAGCCGCCTTCTGCACAATTTCGTAGCTGGCGCGGCTGGTCATGAGCACGAAGCCGCCATCGAAGCCCTTGCGCTGCACCGCCAGGGCGCCGATCAGCTTGTCCAGCGCGTTGTGCCGGCCGACGTCTTCGCGCACCGCCTCGATGCCGCCATTGAAGTCGCACCAGGCGGCGGCATGCACCGCACCCGTCAGCTGGAACAGCTGCTGCATTTCCTGCAAGTGCGACAAGGCGCGCGGCAAGGCGCCGGCGCTCAGCACGGCCGAGGAGCGGACCGTAGCGGCGCGCTTCGCCAATTGGTCGAGGCTTTCGGTGCCGCAAAGGCCGCAGCCGGTGCGCCCGGCCAGGGTCCGGCGATGCTGCTTGAGCACATGGGCGCGCTCGGCGGAGAGCTGCATGTGCACTTCGATGCCGTTGGACCGCTCGAAGATTTCCAGATCGTGAATTTCACCCGGACGTCCGACGATGCATTCGCTGAGGCTGAAGCCCAGGGCAAAGTCTTCCAGGTCGGTTGGCGTGGCCAGCATCACGGCATGCGAGATGCCGTTATAGACCAGCGCCACGGGCACCTCTTCCGCCACGGTTTCCGCGCAAGGCATGGCAGCGCCATCCACCCAGCGCTGCGCGCGGTAGCTGTTATGTGCCTCGATGCCTGGACCCGCCTCTGATTGCATTGCCCGCCCCGTCACGTGGTGCAGGAGCAAACTTGCCCCCACTGGCAATACGATACACTTTTGCCGGCGCTAAATCAATAATTCTGTATCACATTAGAATTACCTTATACTGCATACGGGATACATACGCATCCAATACAATGGCCAGCCGGCGCAAATACGCTGCCACGGACACCGGATCGAGCCGCAACCCACACAAACGTCGAATGGAAAAAATGTGAAGAGTCGACACATCAGCCAGTGGATCAAGGATTTCCTGGACAAGCATCCAAGCCGCGCCAACTCCCTGATCATCACGATCTACGGCGACTTCATCGCCCCGCACGGCGGCACGGTCTGGCTCGGCAGCTTCATCCGCCTGGTGCAAGCGCTCGGCCTCAACGAACGCATGGTGCGCACCAGCGTCTATCGGCTGTCTCAGGAAAAATGGCTGGTATCCGAACAACTCGGGCGCAAGAGCTATTACAGCCTCACCACCTCGGGCCGCCGTCGCTTCGAACACGCCTATCGCCGGATTTACTTCGCGCCGCAGGACACCTGGGCCGGAGAGTGGCAACTGGTGCTGATTCCCGGATCGCTGGGCGGCACGCCACGCGATGCCCTGCGCAAGGATCTGGCCTGGGCCGGCTACGGCACGCTGGCATCGGGCATTCTGGCGCATCCTTCGGCCGACACCGAAGCGCTGCTGGATATCCTGCAGGAGAACGGCGCCCACGACAAGGTGGTGGCCATGAAGGCGCAGAACATCAGCGCATTGACCAGCAAGCCGCTGCAGGAACTGGTCCGCGAGTGCTGGAACCTGGATACCCTGGCAGCCAGGTACCACGACTTCATCGAGCTTTTCAGGCCGGTGCTGCGTACCATGCGCGCCGCCGGCACGCTCGATCCGGAGCAGTGCTTCATGGTGCAGACGCTGCTGATGCACGACTTCCGCCGGGCACTGCTGCACGATCCGCAACTGCCGGCACAGTTGCTGCCGGCCAACTGGAGCGGCGGCATCGCTCGCCAGTTGTGCCACGACCTCTACAGCCTGACCTATCCGCTCGCCCAGCAGCACCTGCTCTCGGTTTGCGAGACCGCCAACGGCCCGCTGCCGCCGGCCGCCCCGTATTTCTACGAGCGCTTCGGCGGCCTCAAGCTGCCCGATACCGCCCGCTGATTAAGATCAAGCTTAAAATTGTTGGACCTCAACCGATACATTTTTAGTTACTTTTCTTGATTATTCTGTATCTGTTATAGTTAGCCCCCGGTATCATCCTGCCGACCACGCTGCACCAGGGGAGTCTTGCCATGCACCAATCGCCACAGTCCGCGACGCCGCAGTTCGCGAGCAACACCGCCGCGACCCTCTTTCGCCAGGCCTCCGCTGCCGGACGCGGAATGCTCGACAGCACGGAACTACTCACCCTGCTCTCCGCTGTGGGCATCGCGTTCGCCCCGGAGGCACCCGCAGAAAATCGGCCGTCCGCCGTCGATCTGCGCATCAGCCTGAACAACACCCGCGAATTCGGCATGGTCATCAGCGCCGGCATGGGCGGCCTGGATGCCGATCTGGACGAGGGCAATTTCAAAAAGGATCGCGCATCGGTCTACGCCGCGACCGAACTGACCGATGCCGCGGACTTCCTCGGCCTGTTCAAGCGCACGCTGGCCTGGCAAAGGCTGGCCGCCATCGCCAGGCGAGATGGCCTGCCGCTCCCGGAGCGGCAACTCAAGACCTGCTTCGAGGCCTTGCTTGCGCTGGCCGCCATTTATTCGCCGGGCAATCCCGACGCCGCCTTCGTGCTGCGCAGCCTGGAACTGAATCCGGCGCATGCCGGCGAGCAACTGACCGTGCGCCAGGCGCAATGCGAGTTCGGTGCCGCTCCTGCCGTCCGCCTGCCGCGACCGATCCGCAAGATCGAGAAGCTGATCCATCCGCAGTCGATCGGCATCATCGGGGTCTCGTCCACCAATATGAATTTCGGCCGCATCATCCTGAAGAACCTGATGGGCAGCGGCTACGCCAAGGAACGTATGTGCATCATCCGTCCCGGCGAAACCGAGATCGACGGCGTCAGGTGCGTCGAAAACCTCAAGGCGCTCGATCACAAACTGGATCTACTGATCGTCGCCGTGGCCGCCAGCGCGGTCTACGAACTGGTCGACGAAATCATCGAGACCGATTCGGTCGAATCGGTCATGCTGATTCCCGGCAGCCTCGGCGAAACCAAAGCCAGCCGCGAACCCGCCGCCGCGCTGGCCGAACGCATCAACGCCGCCCATGCCAAACCCGGCGGCGGTCCGGTGTTCCTCGGCGCCAACTGCCTTGGCGTGGTTTCCCATCCCGGCTCCTACGACTCCTGGTTCATTCCGTTGGAGCGCCTGCCCAAGCCGCAGAAGAAGGCCGAGCGCAATTCGGTGATGCTGAGCCAGAGCGGCGCCTTCATGATCACCCGCATCAGCCAGAATCCGTGGCTCGATCCGCGCTACATGCTGGCCCTGGGCAACCAGACCGACCTGACTCATGGCGACATGCTGAACTATTTTGCCGAGCTGCCCGAAATCGAAACCATCGGCATATACATCGAGGGCTTCAAGGATCTGGACGGACTCGACTTCGCCAGGGCGGTGCGCAAGGCCGTGCTCAAGGGCAAACAGGTCGTGGTCTACAAATCCGGCAAGACGGCGCCCGGCATGGGCGGCGTCATGGGCCATACCGCTTCGATCGCGGGCGGACCGATCCTGTTCGAATCCGTGGTGCGCCAGGCGGGCGCCATCGTCGCCGAGGACTTCAACAGCTTCGACGACCTGTTCTACATTGCCGGCGCGCTGCATGGCAAGAAAATCGGCGGCAAGCGCCTGGGCGCAATCAGCGGCGCCGGCTTCGAGGCGGTCGGCATGGCCGATTTCATCGAGTCGGACAACTTCGCCATGGAAATGGGCGAGTTGCAAGCCGGTACTGTCAGCCAGCTCGACGAAATCCTGCTGGCGAAGAAACTCAACGCGCTGGTCGAAGTCAGGAATCCGATCGACATCAATCCCGGTGCGGATGACGAGGCCCACCTGCAAATCGTCGAAGCCTTCCTGCAGGATCCGGAGATCGATGCGGTCGTGGTCGGCCTCGACCCCACCGCACCTTCGGTGCGCGCCCTCGAATCGAGCAAGCTGCGCCCCGGCTTCGACATCACGGACGCGAAGAGCACCGTGCATCTGATGCCGCCGCTGGTCGCGCGCAACGACAAGCCGGTGATCGGCATCGTCGATGGCGGGCAACTCTACGACGCCATGTCGGCGCGTCTGATGGACCAGGGCGTCTGCGTCTTCCGCAACTGCGCGCGCGGCACCAAGGCGCTGGTGCGCTACGTCGAAGCGCGCCTGTATGCCGACGCACTGAGAACCCGCAACTGAACACACCGGCAAAACCGACAATCAAACTACTACTGGAGGACACAGCATGAGCGACACCCTGAAAGCCGGCCTCACCGCCACCCGCCGCGTCGAAATCGACCGCGACCGCACCATCAGTTTCATGGGCGACGACTGCCGCGTCTACTCGACGCCCAACCTGCTCTATGACATCGAAATGGCCTGCCGCGATCTGCTGCTGGCGAACATCGAAGCCGGCAAGGATTCGGTCGGCACCCGCGTCGAGCTGGACCATGTCGGCGCCACCCTGATGGGCATGTGGGTCGAGATCACCGTGACCCTGACCGAAGTCAACGGCGGAGCCGTCTGCTTCGACTTCAGCGCACGCGACGCGGTGGAAGAAGTCGCCCGCGGCAAGCACAACCGCTTCATCGTCGGCATCGAGAAGACCGCGCAGCGCCTGCAGGCCAAGCGCGCCAAGGCCGGCTGATCGGCCGCCTGAGCGGCAAGAGTTGGCGATGGCGCCACGGCGGCGCCGGCAGTCCGCCGCAGCGGCGCAGTGGACTAGTCCTCGACGACGCCGGGGAGGTTCAGCACGTCGGTAAAACCGAAACGCCTAAAGTCGCGCACCCGCATCGGGTAAAGAATGCCATCCAGATGGTCGCATTCATGCTGTACGACGCGCGCATGGAAGCCATCCACCGTGCGCTCGAATCGCCGGCCGGCCTCGTCGAAGCCGGCGTAGCGCAACTTGCTCCAGCGCGGCACCCAGCCGCGCAGGCCGGGAACCGAGAGACAGCCTTCCCAGCCCTCTTCCTCTTCGTCAGAAAGCGGATCGAGTTGCGGATTGATCAGCACCGTATCGGGAACGGCCGGGGCATCCGGATAGCGGGGATTTGCCATGCCGCCGAAAATCACCACGCGCAGATCGACGCCGATCTGCGGCGCGGCAAGCCCGGCGCCATCGAGCTGCGCCATGGTGTCGCGCATGTCCTGCAGCAAGGCGTGAAGCTCCGGGGCAGCGAAGTCCGTTACCGGCTGCGCCACGCGCAGCAGCCGCGGATCGCCCATGCGCAGGACCTCAAGGATCATGCCTCGCAAATCCCTTCGATGATCCGCCGCACACGCGCCATGGCCAGATGCAGCACGGCTTCGAGGCTGTCGAACTTGATGCCGTGTGCGGAATCCGCGCGTCCCGCGGCCCAGTTGGACACCACGCACAGCGCCGCGTAGGGCATGTCCAGTTCGCGCGCCAGCCCGGCTTCGGGCATGCCGGTCATGCCCACGATGTCGGCGCCGTCACGCTCCAATCGATCGATTTCCGCAGCGGTTTCCAGCCGCGGTCCCTGGGTCGTCGCATACACCGCCCCGTCGAATACTTTTTCGCCGATCCGCAGTGCAACGTCGAGCAACAGCGTGCGCACCGCCGCATCGTAGGGCTCGGTGAAGTCAACATGCACCACCGGGCCGTCGTTGCCGGACTGAAAGGTCATCTCGCGGCCCCAGGTGTAGTCGATGATCTGATGCGGCACCACCAGGGAGCCGGGCCCGAGATCGCTGCGTACGCTGCCCACCGATGCCACCGAAACGACCTGCGTCACACCGGACGCCTCCAGGGCATGCATGTTGGCGCGGTAATTCACCAAGTGCGGCGGGATGGTATGTCCGTAACCGTGACGGGCGAGAAACACCACGTCCTGGCAGCCGACGCGGCCGAAGGTCAGCGGGCCGGAGGGCTCGCCATAAGGCGTGCGCACTATCTCGCGGTGCGATACGTCCAGATTCGCCAGTTGGGTCAAGCCGCTGCCGCCTATGATGCCGAGCATAAAAAATCCCCTGAAAATTCAATCGGAACAAGAGCGTGGGCGTGGTAAAATATTCGGCTTTCCGCATCGCAACAACGCCAATACGCCCCTATGTCCCGCGCCCTCAGAAACATCGCCATTATCGCCCACGTTGACCACGGCAAGACCACCCTCGTCGACCAGTTGCTTCGCCAATCCGGCACCTTCGCCGCCCACCAGGCGGTCACCGAACGGGTAATGGATTCCAACGATCTCGAAAAAGAACGCGGGATCACCATTCTCTCGAAGAACTGTGCCATCGACTTCGAAGGCACCCACATCAATATCGTGGACACCCCGGGACACGCCGACTTCGGCGGCGAGGTCGAGCGCGTGCTGTCGATGGTCGATGGCGTGCTGCTGCTGGTGGACGCCGTCGAAGGTCCGATGCCGCAGACCCGCTTCGTCACGCGCAAGGCGCTGGCCCTGGGCCTCAAGCCGATCGTGGTGGTGAACAAGATCGACCGCCCCGGCGCCCGCCCCGACTGGGTCATCAGCCACACCTTCGACCTGTTCGACAAGCTCGGCGCGACCGAGGAACAGCTCGATTTCCCCGTGGTCTTCGCCTCGGCACTGAACGGCTTCGCCATGCTCGACGCGACCAAGCCCGGCACCGACATGCGCCCGCTCTACGAGGCCATCGTCAAGCACACGCCACAGCCCGATGTCGATGTAGACCAACCGCTGCAACTGCAGATCTGCTCCATCGACTACAACAGCTATGTCGGCCGCATCGGCATCGGCCGCATCAAGCAGGGCCGCATGAAGGCCGGTCAGGAAGTCACCGTGATGTACGGTGACGAAAACAAGGGCAAGTCAAAAATTGCCCAGATCATGATGTTCACCGGCCTCGAACGCGAGCAGGCGACCGAAGCCGAAGCCGGCGACATCGTGCTGGTCACCGGCATCGAACAAGTCGGCATCGGCGTCACGATTTGCGACCCGGCCGCGCCCGTTGGCATGCCCCCGCTGGTAGTGGATGAGCCGACGCTGACCATGAATTTCCAGGTCAACACCTCACCCCTTGCCGGCAAGGAAGGAAAATACGTCACCAGCCGCCAGATCCGCGAGCGCCTGCAAAAGGAACTTCTGGCCAACGTCGCCCTGCGCGTCGAAGAGACCGAGGATGCCGACGTATTCCTGGTTTCCGGCCGCGGCGAACTGCACCTGACCATCCTGCTCGAAACCATGCGCCGCGAAGGTTACGAACTCGCCGTGTCGCGCCCGCGCGTGCTGTTCAAGGAAATCAACGGCGAGAAGTGCGAACCGTATGAACTGCTCACCGTCGATATCGAAAACGAGCATCAGGGCACCGTCATGGAAGAACTCGGGCGCCGGCGCGGTGAGTTGCTGAACATGGAATCGGACGGCAAGGGGCGCGTGCGCCTCGAATATCGCATCCCTGCCCGCGGCCTGATCGGGTTCCAGGGCGAATTTCTGACGGCGACCCGCGGCACCGGCATGGCCAGCCACATCTTCGACGACTACGGCCCGATGGCCGGCGTCATGGCCGAACGCCGCAACGGCGTGTTGATTTCCCAGGATAGCGGCTCCGCCGTCGCTTATGCACTGTGGAAGCTGCAGGATCGCGGCCGCATGTTCGTCAGCCACGGCGATCCGCTGTACGAAGGCATCATTATCGGCATCCACAGCCGCGACAACGACCTGGTGGTGAACCCGATCAAGGGCAAGCAGCTCACCAACGTGCGCTCCTCGGGTACCGACGAAGCCGTGCGCCTGGTGCCGCCGATATTGATGACGCTGGAGTCGGCCGTCGAATTCATCGCCGACGACGAGCTGGTCGAAATCACGCCGAAGTCGATCCGCCTGCGCAAGCGCTTCCTCACGGAAATCGAACGCAAGCGCGCCAACAAGGCGTCGGCGTAAAAAAAACGGGAGCCGCGGCTCCCGTTTTTATTGTGTTGCCAGCCTCCGGCTGGGGACATCCACGCGGATCAAGAGTTGACGCTGGCGATACGCCAATACCGGCCTAGCTCAGCGCCTTCAGCGCATCCGCGTAGTTCGGCTCCTGGGCGATCTCCGGCACCATCTGAGCGTGGATCACCTTGTCGTTCTCGTCCAGCACTACCACGGCACGAACCGTGAGGCCGACCATCGGGCCGTCGGCAAAGCCCACTCCCCACTGCTTGAGGAATTCGGGATGGCGGAAAGTCGACAAGTGAGCGACGTTCTTCAGGCCTTCCAGTTCGCAAAAGCGCTTGGCGGCAAAGGGCAGATCCCCGGAAACGCAGAGTACGACGGTGTTGGCCAGTTCGCTCGCGGCCTCGTTGAACTTGCGCGTCGAAGTGGCGCAGGTCGGCGTGTCGATGCTCGGGAAAATATTCAGGACCTTGCGCTTGCCGGCAAAGTCCTTGAGCGAAACGTCTGCCAGCGTGGCGCTGGTGAGTTTGAAGTCGGGCGCCTTCGCTCCGGCAGAGGGAAGATCGCCTTCGACTTGGACCGGGGTGCCGCGCAGGGTTATGGTTGTACTCATGGGTCGCTCCTGTTTTGCGTTGGTTTAGGGGTAAAGGAAATAGTCTAATGTATCCGCGCCAGACCGGGAAGCACGGCGGCAGCATTGGCCGTGGTCGCCGCGGCCACTTCCTGCACGGAGATACCGCGCAGGCTGGCCAGGGTCTGCGCGATGCGCGGCAGTTGATCCGGCGTATTGCGGGCACCGGCCTTCCATTCCGGCGGAATGTCCGGCGCGTCGGTTTCGAGGACGATGGCATCGAGCGGGAGGGTGGCAGCGAGCTCCCGGATGCGGCTGGCGCGGGGGAAGGTCATCGCGCCGCCGAAACCCAGCTTGAAGCCCAGCTTGATGAATTCGTCGGCCTGTTGCCGGCTGCCGTTGAAGGCATGCGCGATACCGCCGGTCACCGGGCAAAGCCGCAGTTGCTTGAGTATCGGGTCGATCGCGCGGCGCACATGCAACAGCACCGGCAGGCTGGCGTCGCGCGCAATCCTCAGCTGTGCATTGAAATAGAACTCCTGCTCTGCATCGTCGCGCGGCTCGACGAAACGATCGAGGCCGATTTCACCGACCGCCAGCGGATGCTCGCGCAAAACGGTTTCGCGCAGGATGTCGAGATCGACTTCGCGGGCCCGCTGCACATACATGGGATGAATGCCATAGGCCGCGCCGCAGCCGGCATGCTCACGACAGACCGAAGCCACCGCACCGAAATTGGCCCGCTCCACCGCCGGCACCACGATCAGCCCGACGCCGGCCTGTATCGCCGCCGCCGCCACCGCGACGCGGTCGGCATCGAACTCGGCAGCATCGAGATGACAATGGGTATCGACCAGCATGGATCAAATACCTCATTCGACTTCGTCGATCCACGCCTGCTGGATTGCTTCGAGCTGTTTTTCGCCGCAGTGGGTCTCGTTTTCCTCGAAACCGGGCAGCGCCATGACCCAGCGCATCAGGTCCACAAAATTGATGCGCGTCGGATCGACTTCGGGGTGGGCTTCGGCGAGCTGGATCGCGATCTCCAGAGAATCAGTCCACTTCATTTTTTGGAGTGCCCTTCCTTGACCATGTTGATGGTGTATTTCGGGATTTCTATCACCAAAGGAACCTTGCCGACCAGCGCCTGACACGAAAGCCGCGAGTTGGGTTCCAGGCCCCAGGCCTTGTCGAGCAGGTCCTCCTCGATGTCCTCGGCCTCGGCGAGCGATTCGAAACCTTCGCGCACCACGACGTGGCAGGTGGTGCAGGCACAGGACTTTTCGCAGGCATGCTCGATCTCGATATTGTTACCGAGCAGCGCATCGCAGACTGACGTACCCGGTGCGGCCTCGATCACCGCACCATCGGGACACAACTCGACATGGGGAAGAACAATTATCTGCGTCATAGGGATATCTGGTCAACATTCCGGCCGGAGAGCGCGCGCTTCACGCTCTGGTTCATACGGCGCGCCGCAAATTCGTTGGTGGCGGCACTCAAGGCTTGCATGGCTTCATCGATCGCGCGGCGATCGTCGCCGATCATCACCGTCTGCAGTTTTGTCATGGCGGCGTCGATATGCGCGCGCTCCAGCACCGACAGCAAATCGCCCGCATCGGCCAGTGCCGACTGGGTTGCTTCGATCAGGCGCTGCGACTCGACTTGAGCCTCGCGCAGGGCGCGACGGAAAGCGTCGTCGCTGGCATGGCTGAAACTGTCCTTGAGCATGCCGGCAATTTCGTCGTCGCTGAGGCCGTAGGCCGGCTTGACCTCGATGCGCGCCTCGCGGCCGCTGGTCTGCTCGCGCGCCGTGACCGAGAGCAGGCCGTCGGCGTCGACCTGGAAGGTGACGCGGATCCTCGCCGCCCCGGCCACCATCGGCGGTATGCCGCGCAATTCAAAACGCGCCAGGCTGCGACAGTCGGAAACCAGTTCGCGTTCGCCCTGAACGACCTGGATCGACATCGCGGTCTGGCCATCCTTGAAGGTCGTGAAGTCCTGCGCACGCGCAATCGGAATCGTCGAGTTGCGCGGGATGACTTTTTCCACCAGGCCGCCCATGGTTTCCAGGCCCAGCGACAGGGGGATCACATCGAGCAGCAGCCAGTCGTCGCCGGCGGCGCGGTTGCCCGCCAGCAGGTTGGCCTGGGTCGCCGCGCCCAGCGCCACCACCTTTTCCGGATCGAGGTTGTTGAGCGGCTCCTGCTTGAACAGCTCGGCCACGGCGTGCTGGATCTGCGGCATGCGCGTCGAGCCGCCGACCATGACCACGCCGCGCACCTCGTCGACCGTCAGGCCGGCGTCGCGCAAGGCCTTCTTGGTCGGCACCAGGGTCTTTTGCACCAGGGTGCGGGTGATCTCGGTGAACACTTCGGTGGTCAGCGTCAGATCGACGTATTCGCCGCTGCCGAGCTTGACCGTGATCGGCACCTGTCCGTGCTGCGACAGTTGTTCCTTGGCTTCGCGGGCGCGCATCTGCAGCAGGCGTGCGTCCTGCAGCGACAGTGGTGCCAGTTTCGCCTGTTCGATGATCCAGCAGAAGATCCGATGATCGAAGTCGTCGCCGCCCAGGGCCGAGTCTCCCCCGGTGGACATGACCTCGAAAACCCCCTTGGACAGCCGCAGGATCGAAATATCGAAGGTCCCGCCGCCCAGGTCGAATACCGCGTAGATGCCCTCGGCGGCATTGTCCAGGCCATAGGCGATCGCGGCGGCCGTCGGTTCATTGAGCAGACGCAGCACATTCAGTCCGGCAAGGCGCGCCGCATCCTTGGTGGCTTGGCGCTGGGCGTCGTCGAAGTAGGCCGGGACGGTGATCACGGCGCCGGTCAATTCGCCGCCCAACGAAGCCTCGGCCCGATTGCGCACGGTCCTGAGGATTTCGGCGGAGATTTCGACCGGACTTTTGATGCCGGCAATGGTCTTCAGCTTGACCATGCCTTCGGCATCGACGAAGTCATAGGGCAAGGTCTCGATGTGGGCGATGTCGTGCCGGCCGCGGCCCATGAAACGCTTGACGGAAATGATGGTGTTCTTGGGGTCGATGGACTGCTTGGCCTCGGCGCCATAACCCACCTCGACGCTGCCGTCGGCGGTATAGGCAACCACGGAAGGCAGCAACGGCCGTCCCTGCATGTCGTTGAGCACCACGCTCATGCCGCTTCTGACGGTCGCTACCAGCGAATTGGTGGTACCGAGGTCGATGCCTACCGCAAGACGATGCTCATGGGGCGCGGCGGATTCCCCCGGCTCCGCAATCTGAAGAAGTGCCATATTGTTATTTTAAGCAGTGACGGCTTCGAGCGCGTCGTCGATTTCGTTCAGCAGTTTTTCCTGAAACATGAGTTGCCGCACCAGATTGCCCGCCGCCGCGAAATCCTTCGCGACGTCGATCAGTTCGGCAAGACGCTGGTACTCGACCTTGATTTCATTCAACAGGCGCAGGCGGACCGCATCCAGGGCATCCTCGTTGGCCGCAGCACGCGCCTCGATCACGGCTTCGCGCAATTCCATCTGGCTGATCAGGAATTCGGTCGGCATTGCGGTGTTGCTTTCGATCTGCGGATCGTGCCCAAGCAGGCTCAACAGATAGCGCGCACGCTTGCCCGGCGACTTGAGCGTCTGGAAGGCTTCATTGACCCGCGTCGCCCATTGCATGGCCAGGCGCCGGTCGGCATCGCCGGCATGAGCGTGCTTGTCCGGATGCACCTTGGCCTGAACCGCGCGAAAGCTGTTCTCGAGACTTTCCAGATCGAGCGACTGCGCACGCGGCAGGCCGAACAACGTGAAATGATCGGCAGCGAAATTCAGGTCGAATGTGGTCATCGAACAAGCATCAGGTATTGAACGACTCGCCGCAGCCGCAGGCATCCTTGACATTCGGGTTGTTGAACTTGAATCCCTCGTTCAGGCCTTCCCGGGTGTAATCGAGCTCCGTGCCATCCAGATAGGGCAGGCTTTTCGGATCGACCAGCACCTTGACGCCATGGCTTTCGAAGATATGGTCTTCCGGCTCCGATGCGTCGGCGAATTCCAGCTTGTAGGCCATGCCGGAACAACCCGAGGTCTTGACGCCCAGGCGAATGCCGACGCCCTTGCCGCGCTTGGCGATGAAATTGGCGACGTGTTGCGCCGCAGGTTCGGAAAGTGTCACCGGCATGATCAGGCTCCCTGTTTCTTTCTATAGTCGGCCACGGCGGCCTTGATCGCATCCTCGGCAAGGATCGAGCAGTGAATTTTCACCGGCGGCAGAGCAAGCTCTTCCGCAATCTGGGTGTTCTTGATGTCCAGGGCCTGATCCAGCGTCTTGCCCTTGACCCATTCCGTCACCAGCGACGAAGAGGCGATCGCCGAGCCGCAACCGTAGGTCTTGAACTTGGCATCTTCGATGATGCCGTCCTTGCCGACCTTGATCTGCAGCTTCATGACGTCGCCGCAGGCCGGCGCACCGACCATGCCGGTGGCAATGCCTTCGTCGTCCTTGTTGAAGGAACCCACGTTGCGCGGGTTTTCGTAGTGATCCAGTACTTTTTCGCTATATGCCATGATGCTTCTCCGTCTAGTCACCCCCGCCCTCGGGGTGGGGGCTGGGGGGTGGGTAGTCCATTTTGCCCAATGGGCGGCACATCGATGCGGCTTGCCGCATCAATGTGCCGCCCATTGAACGGAGTTCAGGTCGACGCCGTCCTTGTACATCTCCCATAGGGGCGACAGTTCGCGCAGCTTGCCCAGTTTGTCGTGCAGCAGCTTGATGGTGAAATCGATTTCCTCTTCCGTCGTGAAACGGCCGAGCGTGAAGCGGATCGAGCTGTGCGCCAGTTCGTCCGACCGGCCCAGCGAGCGCAGCACGTAGGAGGGCTCCAGGCTGGCCGAGGTACAGGCCGAACCGGAGGACACGGCGATGTCCTTGATCGCCATGATCAGCGACTCGCCTTCGACGAAATTGAAGCTGACGTTCAGGTTGTGCGGCACGCGCTGTTCGATGTCGCCATTGACATAGGTTTCCTCGATGTCCGTGAGCCCCTTGAGCAGCTTGTCGCGCAGCATGCGGATGCGCTCGTTCTCGGTGGCCATTTCCAGGCGCGCGAGGCGGAAGCACTCGCCCATGCCGATGATCTGGTGCGTCGCCAGGGTGCCCGAGCGCATGCCGCGCTCGTGGCCGCCGCCGTGCATCTGCGCTTCGAGCCGGACGCGCGGCTTGCGCCTGACGTAGAGCGCACCGATACCCTTGGGGCCGTAAGTCTTGTGCGCGCAGAAGGACATCAGATCGACCTTCAGCTTGGACAGGTCGATCGGCATCTTGCCGGTGGCCTGTGCCGCATCGACGTGGAACATCACGCCCTTTTCGCGACAGATTTCGCCGATCTCGACCAGGGGCTGGATCACCCCGATCTCGTTATTCACCGCCATCACCGAAGCCACCACGGTGTCGGGGCGCAGCGCCGCCTTGAACTGCTCGACGGTGATCAGGCCATTCTCCTGCGGCACCAGGTAAGTCGCCTCGAAGCCCTGGCGTTCCAGTTCCTTGACGGTATCCAGCACCGCCTTGTGCTCGGTCGAAACGGTAATGATGTGCTTGCCCTTGGTCCCGGCGTAGAAATGCGCCGCGCCCTTGATCGCCAGGTTGTTGGATTCCGTGGCGCCCGAGGTCCAGATGATTTCCTTGGAATCCGCACCGACCAGCGCGGCGACTTCCTCGCGCGCTTCCTCGACGGCCTTCTCGGCTTCCCAGCCATAAGAGTGGGAGCGCGAGGCCGGGTTGCCGAAGTGCTCGGTCAGCCAGGGAATCATTTTCGCCGCCACGCGCGGATCCACCGGCGTGGTCGCCGAGTAGTCGAGGTACACCGGCAGTTTCATGCCTGCTTTCATTACCAGTTTCTCCAGTTCAGCTTGTAAGGGCAGTCAGGCCCCTGAGTTGCAAGATTGTAGTAGTTAGCGCGGCAAGAAAATCACCCACCTGCGCCGCGGTACTGTCCGGACCCAGGCTCACCCGCACGGCGCCACGCGCCAGCGAGGATGGAATGCCCATCGCCAGAAGCACGTGCGAGGGTTCCGGATTGGCGCTGGAACAAGCGGCCCCTGCCGCCACGGCAAAACCGGCGCGATCAAGCTTGCCCACCAGCGTCTCGCCATCGATGCCGGGACACGCGAAATAACTTGTATTGGGCAGACGCTCGGCGCCGGCACCGAATATCGTCGCACCCTGCGCCACCAGCCCGGCTTCGAGTTCCGCACGCAGTCCAGCCAAGCCTCTGCCATTTTGATCGAGTCGGGCGACCGCCAGTTCCGCGGCAAGGCCGAAACCGACAATTGCCGCAACATTCTCGGTGCCCGAACGCAGGCCGCGTTCGTGACCGCCGCCGGCGATCAGCGGCTGCAGTTCGACGCGCTTGTCCACCACCAGCGCGCCGGCACCCTTCGGCCCGCCCAGCTTGTGCGCGGAAAGCGTCAGGGCATGCACGCCGGCACCGCTCAAGGCACGGAAATCCACCGGACGCCGGCCGAATGCCTGCACTGCATCGGTGTGGAACCACGCCCGGATGGGCTTGACCTGGGCCGCAAGGGCGGCGATGTCCTGTACCACGCCGGTTTCGTTATTGGCCAGCATGACCGAAACCAGCGCCGGCTTTTCTTCGAGCACGGCTTGAAAGTTGGCGCTGGCGACACGGCAATTTTCATCGACGGCGATCTCGCGCAGCGTCCAGCCGGCGCGCCGCAAAGCTTTCGCCGGTTCGCGCACGCAGGGATGTTCGATGGCCGAGATCGCCACGACGCCGGGCTTGAGGCAAGCCGCTGCGCCCTTGACGAAAAGATTGTTGGCCTCCGAGCCGCCGCTGGTAAACACCACTTCGGTCGGATGGGCACCCACGGCATACGCCACCCGCTGCCGCGCCTCGTCGATCGCACGCCGCGCAGCTCGGCCGTATTCGTGGCGGCTGGAGGCATTGCCATACTGCTCGCGCAGGTAAGGCAACATGCCTTCCAGCACGCGCGGATCCAGCGGCGTGGTGGCGTTGTGATCCAAGTAGACAGGAGCGAACATGGCGGCAGGCTCGTGGCGCAATCAGGCAGCGACGAGGTCCTCGGCCGGACGACGGACGCGGCGCAAGGGCCGTTCGTCGTGCAATACCGCAGCGGCGCCGGTCTTCTCGCGTTGCTGGGCTACCAGTTCCGCCAAGGTGACCGAGCTGAGATAGTCGAACATCTTCTCGTTCAGGCTGGTCCACAACTCGTGGGTCATGCAGGGGCGCTGGTCTTCGGCGCAATTGCCCTTGCCGCCGCAATTCGTCGCATCGAGCGACTCGTCGACGGCATGGATGATGTCGGCCACAGACACGCCTTCCAGCGGCTTGGCCAGGCAATAGCCGCCGCCGGGTCCGCGCACGCTCGAAACCAGCTCGCGGCGACGCAACTTGCCGAACAGCTGCTCAAGGTAGGAAAGGGAAATCTTCTGCCGCTCGCTGATGCCGGCCAGAGTGACCGGACCGGTATGTTGGCGCAGGGCAAGATCGATCATCGCAGTTACGGCAAAACGTCCTTTGGTCGTCAGTCTCATGAGAAATCTCCGTCGGGTGGTTACGTTGGAAACGCTTCAAGAACAATACTTGAGCGTTTCAATCAACTATATTGTATCCCGATCATTTTAGTCAACTATCTTCGACAAATAGTTCGGATCGAACTTGTCGGCAGTGGCCACATCGTCTTCCAGCGATACCCCTGACTTTGCCATGGTCTTCAGCAAGACCTCTATCCTGCGGTCGGTTTCCACCGCATGATCGAGCAGGCCGTGAATCGCCTGCGCCAGCGGATCGTCCTCGGCACGGGTCACGGCATAGGCGGAGAAGCCCATCTGGCCGGCCTTGACCTCGCGGTCGATCTCGCTGCGGTCCTCGATAATTCGCGCCGGGATACCCACCGCCGTCGCACCCGGCGGCACGTCGCGCACCACCACGGCGTTCGACCCGACCTTGGCGCCCTGACCGAGGGTGATGGGCCCCAGGATCTTGGCGCCGGCGCCGATCACCACGCCGCGCTGCAAGGTCGGATGCCGCTTGCCCTTGTTCCACGACGTCCCGCCCAGCGTAACGCCGTGATACAGCGTGCACTCGTCCTCGATCACCGCCGTCTCGCCGATGACCACACCCATGCCATGGTCGATGAACACGCGTCGGCCGATGGTCGCGCCGGGATGAATCTCGATGCCGGTGATCCAGCGCGTGAAATGCGAGACAAAGCGCGCCAACCACCGCATGCGCGCCCCCCACAGCCAGTGCGAAACGCGGTGCAGCGTCAGGGCGTGAAAACCCGGATAGCAGGTCAGCACCTCCCAGGTGGAACGGGCGGCCGGGTCGCGTTCGAAAACGCAGGAAATATCTTCACGCAGACGGGAGAACATGGATTGATCCGGTTGATCCATTAGTACTTTCTGAAATGGTAGAAATCCCGAGCGTCGGGGTCAAGCTTTAATTAGCAATTCAGTTGTCGACTTTGCGCGAAGATTTCGCCGTATCCACTCCAGATGGGGCGCACAAGCCTTTTTCCAACGCCGCGAACAGGCCGCGCAGGATCGCGACCTCCTCCTTCTCCGGCCCGGCGCGGGAAAACATGCGCCGCAGACGCGCAATCAGGCGCTTCGGGCTGGCCGGGTCGAGAAACTCGCTGGACACCGCGGCGCGTTCGATATGGGCGATCAAGCCCTCCACCTCGTCATGGCTGGCGAGCAGCCCGGCACCCGAGATGGCCGGCGGCAGGCCGGGATCGAGCGCCGCCAAGCGCAGCTCGTAGCACAGCACCTGCACCGCGGCGGCAAGATTCAGGGAACTGAACTCGGCGTTGACCGGAATCATCGCCCAACGCCGGCACATCGCCAGTTCGTCGTTGGAAAGTCCCGAGGTCTCGTTGCCGAACACCAGCGCAACATCCCCCGTGGCAGCCATGGCCACCAGTTCCGCGGCGCCGTCGCGGGCCCACAGCGCCGGCACCGCCAACTCGCGCCGACGCGCCGTCATGGCCATGGCCAGCACGGTGCCGCTGAGCGCCTCCGCCAGGGAGTCCGCCACCTCGGCCTGCACCAGCAGGTCGGTGGCACCGGCCGCCATGGCATCGGCCTGGGCGTCGGGAAAGGCTTTCGGATTTACCAGCACCAGGTGCGATAGGCCCATGGTCTTCATCGCCCGCGCCGCGGCGCCGATGTTGCCCGGATGGCTGGGATGCGAGAGCACCACGCGGATGCGATCGAGGACGGCAGGAGCGGACAATGGCGTGGTGTTCATATTATGTGTCCCGGTCCCCTTGGGTCGGGACGGTATCCCGGGATAGAATTGCAGACTTCGTGCGCAAAATGCGCCCCTCCTGGCTTGCTCCGCCTTAAAAATCCATGCATCCCACGCTAAATATTGCCGTCAAAGCCGCGCGTCGCGCCGGCCAGATCATCAACCGCGCCAGTCTCGACGTCGACAAGCTGAGGATCGACGTGAAACAGCAGAGTGATTACGTCACGGAGGTCGACCGCGCCGCGGAAGCCGCGATCCTCGAAGTGTTGCGCGATGCCTATCCGAGCTATGGAATTCTAGCAGAGGAGTCCGGCCTGGCCGGCACCAGCGCCGACAGCGAATACCAGTGGATCATCGATCCGCTCGACGGCACCACCAATTTTATCCACGGCCTGCCGCAGTATGCGATTTCCATCGGCCTCGCCCACCGCGGCGTGATGACGCAAGCCGTGGTGTACGACCCCAACCGCAACGAAATCTTCACCGCCAGCAAGGGCGGCGGCGCCTTCGTCAATGAAAAGCGCATTCGCGTTGCCAAGCGCACCAAGCTCGATGAAGCGCTGATCGGCACCGGTTTCCCCTATCGCGTGTTCGACCACATCGACGCCTACCTGGCGATTTTCCGCGACGTCGCCCAGCGCACCGCGGGCATGCGCCGCCCCGGCGCCGCCGCACTGGATCTGGCCTGGGTCGCCTGCGGCCGCATGGACGGCTTCTGGGAGCTCGGCCTCTCGCCCTGGGACATGGCAGCCGGCACGCTGCTGATCACCGAGGCCGGCGGCCTCGTCGGCGACCTGGCCGGCGAGACCAACTATATGAAGACCGGCAACATCATCGGCGGCAACCCGAAGATCTTCGCGCAGTTGCTGCAGCTCATCACTCCGCATCTGAACGCGAAGCTGTCGGCCTAGGGCTTCTACTATTGCGGATCACTCACGACACTTGGTCGTTCTGAGCCATCGATCGGCCGCATATTCACCGAACCCAACAGCGAAATGATCAATCACTTGAGCCTCCAAGGTCCCGACGGTGATACGTGCTCGACTTTGCCTTCCGCTTCAAGTTCGCGAACAAGCGCGACTACCCAATATTGCTGATTTGACGATGTAGCCTTCGGGTACTCGCCCCAATCAAAGCCACATGCTCGGAACAAAGGAGAAAGACGCATTCCATCTTGACCTGGCTGACAGTCACTTGTTGCCCGCATGAAGTCGAGCATTAATTCTTTCGCGGCTAGACGTATGGCTTGACCGCGCGTTTCGTATTGATTCACTGTCACTCCCTCCTCTTTTGGCACGACCAGTGCGGCCCAAGTTAAGTCTACATCGCCGGCAGCAGTCACTCTCACATTTTCCGATCTAGGGCCCTGTATCTATCGTCTTCGTCCTTCTAATGCTCAGCAACTCATCGGAGGTGTAGTCGCGGAATGCTGACTACACTCCAAGGTAGCAAGCACACCTGTGTCGTCCTTGCCAGCCGAACTGACCTCTCGCTCTGCCCAGACCCGGCCAGCCCCGGAGAACGTTCGCTCGAGGTTGAAATGTTCCAAGTACGGGAATACCATAAAAGCCGTAATCCCATATTTACGGAGACCGTCAAATGAAAACCACCATCGAAATGCCCGATGACCTGTTCCGCCGGGCCAAGGCCGTTGCGGCGCTGCATGGGATGAGCATGAAAGACTGGCTGACGGATGTCCTGCGCAGGGAAGTCGGTGCTGGCGCCACGGCGCCGCAAGGCGATAGGCAACAAGAGATTGAAGCGTTCAACCGCGAACTCGATCAACTGTCGAAGAAAATTTCTGCGGCATGGCAGGGGCCGCAGGATGCTGTCGCTGCGATCCGCGAACAGCGGCGGGACCTCGGCGCATGATTGTCGATGCTTCCGTATGGGTCGCCAGATTTCTTGCTGACGACCGGCATCATGGTATCGCCATGGCCTGCATCACGGCCCTGCTGGAATGCGAATCTCGCCTCGTCATTCCCGTCTTGGCCTGGCCGGAGGTTGCTGGCGCGATCGCTAGACGCACCGGCGTCGCCGCGAACGGTCACGATGCGGTTAGCATTATCCGTGCGTTGCGTTTGATCGAAAGCATTCCGATGGACCAGTCGCTGGCACACGAAGCGGCGAAAATCGCCGGTTCCAGAAAGCTGCGCGGCGCCGATGCCGTGTATGTCGCCCTCGCGGTCACGCACCGAATGCCGCTGGTTACCCTTGACTCCGAAATGCTCGAACGCGCCCGTGGTGTTGCGGAAGTGTTTACGCCCGAACAGTGGCTGCAGAAGCGCTGACGATGTCGGCCGCCATGACGGCCGCCGAACTGGCGGCGCACACCCCCGTAATGCAGCAATGGCTGCGCGCCAAGGCGGAGCATGCCGACAAGCTGCTGTTTTTCCGCATGGGGGATTTCTACGAGCTGTTCTACGAGGATGCCCAGCAGGCCGCGCGCCTGCTCGACATTACGCTGACCGCACGCGGCCAGTCGGCCGGCAAGCCGATCGCCATGGCCGGCATTCCCTACCACTCCGTAGACGGCTACCTGGCCAAGCTGGTCAAGCTGGGCGTCTCGGTGGCCATCTGCGAACAGATCGGCGATCCCGCTCTGGCCAAGGGCCCGGTGGAGCGCGCGGTGACGCGCATCGTCACGCCGGGCACGCTGACCGACGCCAACCTGCTCGACGACCGCAACGACAGCCTGTTGCTGGCACTGACGATCGACCGCCAGCGCGCCGGTCTGGCCTGGCTCAATCTCGCCAACGGCGACCTGCGCCTGTTGGAAACCTCGCTCGACGCCCTGCCCGCCCACTTCGAGCGCCTGCGCCCGGCGGAATTGCTGCTGCCCGACGCACTGCGCAGCGGCGTGCCGGAGCACCGTGCGGTCAGCCAGCACCTGCCCGACTGGCACTTCGACGCACGCGCCGCGGCCAATGCGCTGGCCGAGCATTTCGGCACCCGCGATCTGGCCGGCTTCGGCGTCCATGACGAGGAACTCGGGCTGGCCGCCGCCGGTGCGCTCTACCGCTACGCCCAGGCCACGCAGCTGCAGGCGCTGGCGCACGTCACACAGCTCACCGTCGAGCACGAAGGCGCCTTCCTGCGCCTCGACGCCGCGACCCGGCGCAACCTGGAAATATCCGAAACCCTGCGCGGCGAAGCGGCGCCCACCCTGCTCTCGCTGCTCGACACCTGCGCCACCAGCATGGGCTCGCGCTGGCTGCGCCATTGCCTGCACCACCCGCTGACCGAGCGCAGCATTCCGCGCGCGCGGCACGAGGCCGTCGCGGCGCTGATCGGCGATGCCGGCAACGGCCCGTTCGCGGCACTGGCCAAGGCGCTCTCCGGCTTCGCCGACATCGACCGCATCACCGCCCGCATCGCGCTGAAGAGCGCCCGGCCGCGCGACCTGTCCTCGCTGCGCGACAGCCTCGCGCGCCTCGACGGCATCCGTTCAATAGTTGGCGCTGGCGAGACGGCGTCGCGACTCGCCGAACTGGCTGCCGCACTCGCCACGCCGCAAGGCTGCGTCAGCCTGCTGACCCAGGCGGTAGCGATCGAGCCCGCCGCGCTGATCCGCGAAGGCGGCGTCATCGCCCCGGGCTACAACGCCGACCTCGACGAACTGCGCGCGATCCAGCACAACTGCGGCGCCTTCCTGATCGAACTCGAAGCGCGCGAACGGACCCGCAGCGGCATCGCCAACCTCAAGGTCGAGTTCAACAAGGTGCATGGCTTCTACATCGAAGTCACCCACTCCAACGTCGAGAAGATCCCCGAGGACTACCGCCGCCGGCAGACGCTGAAGAACGCCGAGCGCTACATCACGCCCGAACTCAAAGCCTTCGAGGACAAGGCACTGTCGGCCAACGAGCGCGCACTGGCGCTGGAAAAGGCTTTGTGGGACGAGCTGCTCGGCGCGCTGGCGATCCACATCCCGGTGCTGCAGCGCATCGCGCGCGCCATCGCCGAACTCGACGGTCTCGCCGCCTTTGCAGAAGCCGCCGTGCGCCACGACTACCGCCAGCCCGAGTTCTGCAACGAGGCGACGATCGAGATCGACGGCGGCCGCCATCCCGTGGTGGAACGGCAGATCGACAGTTTTATCGCCAACGACACGCGCCTCTCGCCGGCGCGCCGCATGCTGCTGATCACCGGCCCCAACATGGGCGGCAAATCGACCTACATGCGCCAGGCCGCGCTGATCGTGCTGCTCGCGCACTGCGGCGGCTTCGTCCCCGCGGCGCGCTGCAGGCTGGGACCGATCGACGCGATCTACACGCGCATCGGCGCCTCGGACGACCTCGCCTCCGGGCGCTCCACCTTCATGGTCGAGATGACCGAGGCGGCGGCAATTCTCAACGGCGCGACGGACAAGTCGCTGGTGCTGATGGACGAAATCGGCCGCGGCACCTCGACCTTCGACGGCGTCGCGCTGGCCTTTGCCATCGCCCGCCACCTGATCGAGAAGAACCGCGCCTGGACCCTGTTCTCGACGCATTATTTCGAGCTGACGCGGCTGGCGCAGGACTACCCGGTATGCGCCAACGTGCACCTCGACGCGGTCGAGCATGGCCACAAGATCGTGTTCCTGCATGCCGTCGAGGAAGGCCCCGCCTCGCAAAGCTATGGCGTGCAGGTCGCGGCGCTGGCCGGCATGCCCTCGGCCGTGGTGCGCGAGGCACGGCGCCGGCTGACGCTGCTGGAAAACCGCGAAGTCGGCTCGCTGACCCAGCCCGACCTGTTCGCCAGCGCGCCGCCCCTGCCCGAACCGCCGCATCCGGCGCTTGACGCCCTGCGCGACGTCAATCCCGATGAAATGAGTCCGCGCGAAGCGCTCGAAAAGCTCTATCAGTTGCACAAGCTCGCCAAGTCGTGAAGCGACTTTTCACGCTGCTGGCTGCGGCGCTGCTGGCCTTTTCAGCGCATGCCGAACCGCTCGCCTTCGGCCTGTTCGGCGACACGCCCTACAACCGCTGGGAGCGCACACATCTGCCCGACCTGATCGCGGCCATGGATGCCGAAAGTCTGGCCTTCGTGGTGCACATAGGCGACATCAAGAGCGGTGCCAGCGCCTGCAGTGACGAGGCGCTGCAGGATATTCAGGCTGTCTTTCAAATATCCAGGCATCCGCTGGTCTATGTGCCGGGCGACAACGACTGGACCGATTGCCATCGCAAGAGCAACGGCCGCTACGATCCGCTGGAACGTCTCGGCAAGCTGCGACTATGGTTCTTCCCCGACGATTTCGCGCTGGGCCGGCGACCGCTGAAGCTGGAACGCCAAAGTCGTGATCCGGCATTTGCCCGCTACCGCGAAAACGTGCGCTGGGAAGCCGGCGGCGCCTTGTTCGTCGGGCTCAACGTGCCCGGCAGCGACAACAACTTTCACGGCACGCGGCGCGGCGGCGGACCGGTGCCGGAGTTCATAGAGCGCAGCGCCGCCAACCGGACCTGGCTGGCCGAGGCGTTCGCGTTCGCGCGCAGCAGGAGACTGGCGGGCATCCTGATCGCGATGCAGGGCAATCCCGGTTTTCATGCCGCCAATGCCGGTAAGCCCAGCCCCGGCTACCGCGATTTCCTGATCCAATTGCGCGAGCAAACCCGAGCCTTTCCCGGCCAGGTGGTGCTGGTCCATGGCGATACGCATCTGCATCGGATCGATCAGCCGATGGCAGACCCCGATACGGGGGAGACGGTCAGGAATTTCACCCGCGTCGAAACCTTCGGCTCGCCCTTTTTCGGTTGGATCAGGGGCCAGGTCGATGCGGCCGATCCGCAGGTGTTCAGCTTCTCGCCGCGTGTCTGGACACCGCCGCCGCAAGCCTACTGAAGCTCAATGAATTTCGTCTTCCGGCGGCACGGGTGCCGGAAGCACGGCAATACCCTCGTCGAGCAGTTCGCGGGTCTCATCGGCCGTGGCGGTACCGCGGATAGTACGGGCCGGCGCCTCGTCATAGTGAATGCGGCGCGCCTCTTCCGGAAAGCGCTCGCCGACGTTTTCGGCCCGCCGCGCCATGTTGACCAAGGCCTGATTCAAAGCGCTCATGCCGGGTGCGCCAGCCTGGCTTGTCTGCTTTTCCGCCAATGCCACATCGCTGACGCCACGCTTGACGTGCGGCGCCGATGGCAGTTGCGTCACCGTCGAGGTCTGGCATTGAGGACAGTGCACCAGATGACGTTGGCTTTGATCGCGAAATGCCTCGCCCGAAGCAAACCAGCCTTCGAAACGGTGTCCGTGGTCGCAGAGAAGATTGAGAACTATCACGCGTTTGGATGGCTGGTGCCCGGAACCGGAATCGAACCGGTATGGCTTGCGCCGAGGGATTTTAAGTCCCTTGTGTCTACCAATTTCACCACCCGGGCCCGAGAGCTTGTGAATCCCGCCAGGGGACTTGCTGCGCGGCGTAAATCTACTGCGCGTGCCGGATCGGGGCTTGGGCGGTGCTCGCTATCCTCATGTACAGAAACGTACATTCCGGTAGCTGCGCTCCGGCCGCACCCCGCTGCGGCCCGCTCGCTACGATTTCTTCGCAAGCTCTGAAAAAGGCAAGGAGGAATACTGGAGGCGCGACCCGGAATCGAACCGAGGTACACGGCTTTGCAGGCCGCTGCATAACCACTCTGCCATCGCGCCGCGAAGGACTTGTTGAAGCTAAAAGGGGGAAAGCAATTGCTTTCCCCCAGAATTCTGGAGCGGGAGAAGAGTCTCGAACTCTCGACCTCAACCTTGGCAAGGTTGCGCTCTACCAACTGAGCTACTCCCGCAGAACAGGCGCGCATTATAGCGTCCGCTTTCGATGTGTCAACGACTGCGCGCCGAGATTTCCGGCCACGCTTTCTTCAAGTAATAAATCATCGACCATAGCGTCAGCAGCGCGGCAATCCAGAGCGACCAGGTGCCGGCCAGATGCACGTCGAGCGGACCGATCGGCGTGTGCCACAACAGCAGCGGGATCGCCGTCATCTGCGCGATGGTTTTCAGCTTGCCGATCAATGAAACGGCCACGCTCTTCGCCGCGCCGATCTTCGCCATCCATTCGCGCAGCGCCGAGATGGCGATTTCGCGACCGATGATGATGAAGGCCAGCATGACGTCGGCACGGTCGAGCCGCACCAGCACCACCAGCGCGGCGGCCACCATCAGCTTGTCCGCCACCGGATCTAGAAAGGCGCCGAAGGCCGAAGTCTGGTTCAGTTTGCGCGCCAGCCAGCCGTCGACCCAATCGGTGATCGCGGCGACCAGGAAGGCCGCCGTCGCCACGAGATTCTGCTCGGCGATGGTCAGCGGTAGATAGTAGACGCCGACCACCAGTGGAATCAGCAGAATGCGCGCCCAGGTCAGCAGGTTCGGAATGTTCAGCGGCATGTCAGCGCAATGTCTTGTGAATTTCTTCGGCGAGGCGTCGCGAAATGCCATCGACCCGACAGAGGTCCTCGATGGTTGCGGCCTTGACCCCGTCGAGGCCGCCGAATTGCGCCAGCAGCTTTTTGCGCCGCGCCGGGCCGACCCCGGCGACGTCTTCGAGCTTGGACCGTCCGCGCGCCTTGGCCCGCCGCGCCCGATGGCCGACGATGGCGAAGCGATGCGCCTCGTCGCGAATTTCCTGTATCAGGTGGAAGCCTGCGTGGTCCATGCCCAATTGTAGCGGCATGCTGCGCCCATGCACGAAGAGTGTTTCCAGTCCCGGCTTGCGGTCCTCGCCCTTGGCCACGCCGATGCTGGCCAGATGATCCAGGCCCAGCTCGGCGAAGACTTCGCGCGCCACGCGGTGCTGGCCCTTGCCGCCGTCGATCAGGACCAGGTCGGGGGCCGCGGTCTCGCCCGTGGCAACCTTTTCATAGCGTCGCGTCAGCGCCTGGCGCATCGCCGCGTAGTCGTCGCCGGGCTGGATGCCCTCGATGTTGAAGCGGCGGTAATCGCCCTTCTTCATCGCCCCGTCGACGCAGACCACGCAGGACGCCACGGTGCCTTCGCCCATGGTGTGGCTGATGTCGAAGCATTCGATGCGTCGCGGCGGCTCGGCCAGGTCCAGCGCCTCCTGCAGGGCGGTCAGGCGTCCGCTGCTGCGGGCCTTGGCCTGCCAGCGCGCCTGCACCGCCAGGCGCGCGTTGGTCAGCGCCATTTCGACCCAGGCGCGCTCCATCTCGTTCTTCGGCCCGCCGGCATTCAGGCCCTCGGGCAGGTCCTCGACCGGATACAGGTTCAGGATCAACCGCGCCGGCACCGGCTGCTCGGCATAGTGCTGGGCGACGAAGGCCGCCAGGCCTTCGCCGGCTTCCGCCTCGGCGGCGGCTTGCGGAAAGTAGGCGCGATCGCCCAGATGCAGTCCGCCGCGCACCATCGCCAGATTCACGCAGAGGCTGCCGCGCTCGACCACCGCCGCAATGATGTCCACATCGGCATCCTTGGTCGAGCTCACGTACTGCCGATGCAGCACGGCCTGCAGCGACCGGATCTGGTCACGCAGGGCAGCGGCTTCCTCGAAGCGCAGTTCGGTCGCGGCGGCCTCCATCAGCCGCGTCAGGCCTTCGATGACCTCCGAATGCCGGCCGCGCAGGAACATTTCCGCCAGCCGCACGTCGGCCGCGTAATCCTGCTGTGACACGAAACCCACGCAGGGCGCCTTGCAGCGCTTGATCTGGTGCATCAGGCAGGGCCGCGAACGATTGGCGAACACCGACTCCTCGCAGGTGCGCAGCAGGAAGGTCTTCTGGATCAACTGGATGCTCTCGCGCACCGCGAGGCCGTTGGGGAAGGGTCCGAAATACTGCGACTTCTTCTCGAAGGCGCCGCGGTGGTAGAACAGCCGCGGAAACTCGCCGCCCGACAGACCAATATAGGGATAGGACTTGTCGTCGCGGAACAGGATGTTGTATTTCGGCGTGAGCTTCTTGATCAGCGTGTTTTCGAGGATCAGCGCCTCGGCCTCGGAGCGCGTCGCCGTAACTTCCATGGCGGCGACCTGCTGCAGCATCAGCGCGATGCGCGGGCTGTGGCCGCCCTTGTTGAAGTAGGACGACACCCGTTTCTTCAGGTTTTTCGCCTTGCCGACATACAACACGGCCCGGTCCGCATCGAGCATGCGATAGACGCCCGGCGCCTCGGTCAGCGTCGCCAGGAACTCGCGGGAATCGAAAGCCGCGCTAGCCTGCGTCGAGTTCGTCACGGACTTTGCGGAAGACATCCTGAAAGTTGGCGCTGGTGAGACGGCGAGTCTGGGTGTTGTAGCGGCTGCAGTGGTAGCTGTCGATCAGGATACGGCCGCGCGAGCCCGAAGGCGCGAACTCATGGGGCGGCAAGGTGTGGCGCGCGCCATGGCCGAAACCCAGCGCCGACTGCTTGAGCCCCAGCGCCATCAGCACCGCCTTGTGCGCCACCAGCCCCAGGGCGAGGATCACCCGGACTTCCGGCGCGGCCTGCAGCTCGGCCGCCAGATAGCGGTTGCAGGTCCGAATCTCGGCCGGCTCGGGCTTGTTCTCCGGCGGCAGGCATTTCACGGCGTTGGTGATGCGGCAATCGATCAGACGCAGATCGTCGTCCGCGGCAACGGATTCCGGAAGGGAGCCGAAGCCGAAGGTGTGCAGCGTCTCGTAGAGCAGGATGCCGGCATAGTCGCCGGTGAAAGGGCGTCCCGTACGATTGGCGCCGTGCATGCCAGGTGCGAGGCCGACGATCAGCAGGCGCGCCTGAGGGTCGCCGAAGGGCAGCACCGGCCGGGCGTGGTAGTCGGGCCGGCGGCTGCGCACGTCGGCAAGGAATCCCGCGAGTCGCGGGCAATCGGTACAGCGTAATAGTTCGTTCATTAGGCTAGGATACCGCCTCGCCATGACCCGCAAACCGATCCGCTGCGACATTTTCTGCGCCGTCGTCGACAACTACGGCGATGCCGCCGTCTGCTGGCGGCTGGCGTGCCAATTGGCGATCGAGCACGGCTGGCGGGTCAGGCTGTGGATGGACGACCTCGCGCCCCTGCACCAACTGGCGCCGGATTACGCAGCGGGCCCGGTAGCGGTTCGCCCCTGGCCTGCACCCGCCCCCTGGCCCGCGGATGATACGGCCGAGGTAGTGATCGAGGCCTTCGCCTGCGAACCGCCGCCGGCCTACATCGAGGCCATGGCCGGCAGCGCCCGCGCGCCGGTCTGGCTCAATCTCGAATACCTCTCGGCCGAATCCTGGGTCGCCGACAGCCACGGCCTGCCCTCGCCGCACCCGCGCCTGCCTCTGCTCAAGCATTTCTATTTCCCGGGCTTCGCCGCGGGCACCGGCGGGCTTCTGCGCGAGCGCGACTACGACTCGCGGCGCTCAACCTTCGACGAGATGGCGTTCCGTGCGGAGTTTGCCTTGCCGCCGCGATTGCCCGGGGAACTGACGGTTTCCCTGTTCAGCTACCCCAATCCGGCGCTTGCGGATCTGATCCGGGCCTGGGTCGCCTGGGCGAGCCCGGAGCGCCCCCTGCGCGTGCTGCGTCCGGGCAGCAAGGAAGCCGCCCGGACCATTGGCCACCTGAGCCTGCAGCCCCTGCCCTTCCTGCCGCAGCGCCGCTACGACGAACTGCTCTGGGCCTGCGACCTCAATTTCGTCCGCGGCGAGGATTCCTTCGTTCGCGCCCAGTGGGCGGCTAGGCCCTTCATCTGGCAGATCTATCCGCAGGCGGAGGACGCCCACCTGGTCAAGCTGGAAGCCTTCCTCGCCCTGCACCCGGCCGGCGCCGCCTTGCGGCCGTTCTGGCTGGCCTGGAACGGCATCGGCAGCCTCGACTGGCCGACTTTCGCCACCGGCCTGCCGGCCCTGGAAGCCCCATCCCGGCATTGGGCGAAGACCCTGGCCAGCCGCCCCGATCTCGCCAGCGGGCTTGTAAAGTTCTGCCTTGAACGGCTAAAATAGCGGGTTTTAAAATTCCGCTGCAGGAAGCTCGCCATGAAAATCGCCCAGGAACTCCGTGCCGGCAACGTCGTGATGGTCGGCAACGACCCGCTCGTCGTGCAAAAGGCCGAATACAACAAGGGCGGCCGCAGCTCGGCGGTCGTCAAATTCAAATTCAAGAATCTGCTCACCGGCGCCGCCTCGGAGGCCATCTACAAGGCCGACGACAAGTTCGAGCAGGTGGTGCCCGAACGCAAGGAATGCACCTATTCCTATTTCGCCGATCCGATGTACGTGTTCATGGACGCCGAGTACAACCAGTACGAAGTCGAAGGCGAGAACATGAGCGATGCCGTGAATTACCTCGAGGACGGCATGCCCGTCGAAGTGGTGTTCTACGACGACAAGCCCATCTCGGTCGAAATGCCCAACAGCGTCGTGCGCGAAGTGATCTACACCGAGCCTGCGGTCAAGGGCGATACCTCGGGCAAGGTCATGAAGCCGGCCAAGATCAGCACCGGCATGGAACTGCCCGTGCCGCTGTTCGTCGAGATCGGCAACAGGATCGAAATCGACACGCGCACCGGCGAGTACAAGAACCGGGTTATCAAGTAAGCGCGATAGGGCCGGCTTCAGCCGGCCCAGCATACCTCGGCGGTGCTGTAGGGCCGGCTTCAGCCGGCCAGATAACGATGGCGTTGTAGGGCCGACTTTAGTCGGCCAGATAACGATGGCGGACTGAAGTCCGCCCTACAAGTCCGCCCTACAAGTCCGCCCTACAAGTTCGCCCTAAACCGCCAGCACCCGCTGCGCCAGTTTGACCCAGTAGCGGATGCCGGTGGCGATGATCTCGTCGTTGAAGTCGTAGTGCGGACTGTGCAGCATGCAGCCGCCCTCGCCCGGGCCATTGCCGAGCCAGACGTAGCAGCCGGGCACGACGCGCGACAGGTAGGCGAAATCCTCGGCGCCCATGCTCGGCGGCAAGTTGGTCAGCACTTGCGCCTCGCCCACTACCTGGCGTGCCACTTCGCGGGCGAGCAAGCTCGGTTCGCTTGCATTGACGGTGGGCGGATAGCCACGCTCGTAGCGCAGGTCGATGCTGACCCGGTAGGTCGACTCGATGCCGGTGCAGATGCGCCGCAAGCCCTGTTCCAGAGCATCCTGCAATTCGGCATTGAGCGTACGCACCGTGCCGCCCAGCACCGCCGTTTCCGGCAGCACGTTGTCGGCATGGCCGGCATGAAAGCGCGTGACGCTAACCACGGCCGCGGCCAGCGGATCGGTATTGCGCGACACCAGCGACTGCACCGCCTGCACCAGGGCACTCCCGGCCAGCACCACGTCCACCGCCTGATGGGGCATGGCCGCGTGGCCGCCGCGGCCGGTGACCTCGATCTCGAAACGATCGGTACCGGCCATCACCGGTCCTTCGGTGACGCCGAAGCTGCCGACCGCCATGCCCGGCCAGTTATGCAGGCCGAATACCATGTCCATCGGGAAGCGCTCGAACAGGCCTTCTTCGACCATCACGCGGCCGCCGCCTTCGTGCTCTTCGGCCGGCTGGAAAATGAAATACACGGTGCCGTCGAAGTCGCGCAACTGGCACAAGGCTTCGGCCGCCCCCAGCAGCATCGCGGTATGGCCGTCGTGGCCGCAGGCGTGCATTTTTCCGTCATGCGTCGAATGGTGCGGAAAGCTGTTCAATTCCGTAAGCGGCAACGCATCCATGTCGGCACGCAGGCCGATCGCACGCGCACTGGTGCCCAGCGCAAGCTTGGCCACGACGCCGGTGCGGGCAATGCCGCGATGGACTTCGAGGCCGAGGCCGTCAAGATAGTCGGCCACCTTCGCCGCAGTGCGTTTTTCGGCGAAGGCGAGTTCGGGATGCGCGTGGATGTCGCGCCGCAGCACGGCGACCTTGGACGTCAGGTTGGGCAGGATGTCGTCGATCATTGCAAATCCACCTCGGATTGAAATTCTCACTATCTTGAATCCTAACAGCCTCGCCGGAGGGTGGCGAGGACAGGATTGCGCCGCTCCTTGGCGCAGGGGCTTGCAGACTGCGCCCGGTCGTCTATTATTTTCATATGGCAATCAGTTCGACACTGCCCATTTCAGGCTTCGGCACCGTAATCGCGACACGTGCCGTGTCGGTGCGCGATGCGAATTCGTTGGCTCAGCAGATTCCCTCGCTCGCCGGTCCGGGTGTCGCGGTGACGATAGGTGCCACCACCCTCGCGCCGCAGCTCTACAACTCGGCCGGGTTGTTGCGCGCCCTGGTCGGACTCGATACCGCCGACGCCCTGCCATCCGGCGCGGACCCCGGCGCCGTTTCCTCCGAGTTGCAGGGCAATCTCGAAACAGTGCTCGGCCTGAACTCCGAGGCCGGCAGTTTGGGAGTTTCCGACTCGATAGGATCGCTCGCCAATCTTTCCGCGGATTCGCTGCAGGCGCTGAACAATGTCCTGGCAGACGGCCTCGACACCACGACCGGCGCGAGCAGCGAGCAGGCTCTGCGGGAATTGCTGGCCCAGACCCTGAACGCTTCGTCTTCCGGATTGGACCGGACAACGGCAGCCGCCTCCGTGGTCAATACGAGCGGCGTGCTGCGGGCTGCGTCTGCCGACGAATCGCTCAGGGCGCTCAACGCGCTGCCGACGGCCGAACTCGGACTGGCGGCCACCGCGCTCGATACGGGAATCGGCGACGCCGGCTTGCCCCACAACGCGCTCAACGACGCCTCCAGTCTGGCCTTCAACAGGTTGCTGGCAACCCGACTGGAACAGGCGATCAGCGAACTCGACACCAGCCGGCCGCGCCGACGCCCCGGCGGCTCCGCGGGTGCAAGCGATCTGCTCCTGTCGGGTGTTTCGCTGCTGACAGCGGCGACAGACGCGGCGGCGCTCGTTGGCGAAGCTGCCCTGACAGCCGACGAACTCACGCTGGCGCAGGGTCTGTCGGCGGAATCCCTGGTCCGGCTTGCCCTGCAGACACCGAGCCGCGCCGACGAGGCTGCGCCGACCGGAAATACGCAGGCCTTGTTCGCGACCGAGATCACCGAAGCAAGCGCGCCACGCGCCAGCGCGGCAGGCCTGCAGGCGACAGCCCAGAGTGGCGCTGCCACACCGACCGCCGCGGCACTGAATCCCGCGCCGGCGCCGTTGCGCGCCATGACGGATACCCCGGGCGCTTCCATCACCCTGGAACCGCGCTACGCCGAACTCGCCGCCTCGATGACCATGGGCGCGGCCGTATATCGCTACCAGGCCAGCGTCGCCCTGGGGGTTCCGCCCGGCGCAGTCGATCCGGCACGGACTGTGCGGCCGATCCGCCCGGTACACGAAGCCGAGAGAATCTCCTAGCTGCCGGCCGTCCGGCGGGCTTGGTGCGGGGCCGGCGCCCCGAGCGAGCGACGGCAATCACCCGCCGCACGCAAGCCGGAGTTTCCGGTATGGTTCCGGGCGCATGGACCTCAATCAACGCCGCATCGCTCACCTCGACATGGATGCCTTCTACGCATCCGTCGAGCTCCTGCGCTACCCCGAACTGCGCGGTCTGCCCGTGGTGATCGGCGGCCGTCGCGACCAGCAGCCGGAGTTGCTGGCCGACGGCAGTCGGCGCTTTTTCCGCCTGCGCGACTATGTCGGCCGCGGCGTCATCACCACCTCGACCTACGAAGCCCGCGCGCTGGGCGTGTTCTCCGCCATGGGCATGATGAAGGCGGCGAAACTGGCGCCGGACGCCATCCTGCTACCGGTCGACTTCGACGCCTATCGGCATTACTCACGCCTGTTCAAGGCGGCCGTGGCGGCCATCGCACCGAAGATCGAAGATCGAGGCATCGACGAGATATACATCGACCTGAGCGACCTGCCCGACGACACGCTGCCCCTCGCGCAGCGCATCAAGCAGGCGGTGAAGGACGCCACCGGACTCTCCTGCTCGATCGCCATCAGCCCCAGCAAGCTGCTGTCGAAAATCGGCTCGGACCTGGAAAAGCCCGATGGGCTGACGCTGCTCGACCAGAGCGACATCCCGTCGCGCATCTGGCCGCTGCCGGTGCGCAAGATCAACGGCATCGGTCCCAAGGCCGGCGAAAAACTCGCCGCGCTGGGCATTGCCAGCATCGGCGAACTGGCCCGCGCCGATCCGGCGCTGCTGCAAGACCACTTCGGCCGCAGCTACGCCGAATGGCTGCATGCCGTGTCGCACGGCATTGACGACCGCCCGGTGGTGACCGAGTCCGAGACGAAATCGATCAGCCGCGAAACCACCTTCGAGCGCGACCTCCATGCGCGCCGCGACCGCGCCGCCCTGTCCGAGATATTCACCTCGCTGTGCAACCGCGTCGCCGCGGATCTGCAGCGCAAGGGCTTTCTGGCCCGCACCATCGGCATCAAGCTACGTTACGAAGACTTTCGCATCGCCACTCGAGACCTGACCCTGCCGGCGCCGACCGCCGACCCGGCGGTGATCCGCCGCGCCGCCGGCGAGTGCCTGCGCCGCGTGCCGCTGGAAAAGAGACTGCGCCTGCTCGGCGTGCGCACCAGTGCGCTGACATCGAGCAGCGCGCTGCCAGCAGCAGATGTATCGCCGCAGGGTGAGTTGCCGTTGACGACACCCGCCCGCTGACGGGGAATGCAATCGGGAAGTCATAGCACTGGCTGTACCTCTTCGCGGCAGTTCCCGTCCGTTGAAATTCTTTACAACACCCGACACTGTTGCTACCATTTACAACATGCAAGCCCTACTGATCCTCGATGACCGCTACCCGCAAGGGGATCATGCATTCGTGGTTGTGCGTGTGTTCCGCGTGCCGGACCAGGTTCCCGGCAGCATGCACGACCTGAAATACAGCTTGGCATACGTGGTGGATGGAGTGTGCGTGCTGCGCTTCGACAACGAAGCCGGCAAGGGTGACCATTTCCATCGCGGTGAGACTGAGGCGCAGTACGACTTCACCTCGCTGGAACAACTTCTGGCGGACTTCTGGTTCGCCGTCGATGATTGGAGAATGTGACATGACAAACACCGTAACCATCGGCGTCGCCTCGCGCGACGACATCAATGCCCGCTTCATGCGCGCGATGACCACGGGCAAGCGTGCAGCGCCTTTCATCGGCTTTGTCGACGAGCGCGCGCTGTGGAGCACGCTGACGCCGCTGCGCTGGGACATCCTCAAGGTGATGACCGGTGCGGGATCGCTAGCGCTGCGGGAAATCGCCCGGCGCGTGGGGCGCGACGTGCGCGGCGTGCATACGGACGTGCATTCCCTGCTGGCCGTCGGACTGATCGAGCGCGACGACGCAGGGTTTCGTTTTCCGTACGACGCGGTGCATGTGGACTTCGTGCTGAAGGCGGCGTGAGACTCGGAAAAGCAGACGCTTTGGGCGATAACTGAGATTCCACGAAGCATCGCAAACGGTTATCTGGAATATCTTCATGCAAATTTTCATCGACGAATCGGGAACCTTCGCGCCTAAGTCTGGCCCGGCGGCGATTTCCGTTGTTGGCGCACTCATAATCCCCGAAGGGAAGATGAAATTCATAGAGCGCAAGTACCAATCCATCAGAAACGCACTTCCTACAGATCACGGCGAGGTTAAAGGTCGTTTGCTTTCAGAGCAGCACGTCGATCGTGTGGTAACCATGCTTGCGAAAAATGAGGTTCTGTTTGAGGCAGTTGCAATCGACATGGCGAGACATTCGCTGGCACAAGTTGAGCAGCACAAGGCGGACCAAGAAGACGCGCTCACCGCAAATCTGACAGATGAGTTCCACCCTAATCTCCGAAAAAGTGTGTGGGAGTTACGTCACCGCCTGGAACGGATGCCACACCAGTTGTATGTGCAAAGCGTGGTGACATTTGAATTGATCGCCACGGCGATTCGGCTATCTACCCTGTACTTTAGCCAGCGTCACCCAAAAACTCTTGGACAATTCCAATGGGTAGTGGATGCGAAAGATCGACAATCCGTAACTGACTGGGAAAGTTGGTGGGCATTTACCGTAATGCCGATGATTCAATCACGGTCATTTCGTGAACCATTGTCCCGCCTTATAGGCAGCGACTATTCGTATTTTCAACGGTTTGAGACGGATATTCCCGACTATTTGCATCCACACCTTAACGACCCCACCAAGAGAACAGGGCTTGACGCGAAAAAGATAATGACTGAGAGCTTTCGCTTTTCGCCAGATCCAGAGCCCGGCTTGGAGATGGTAGATATCCTGACGAATGCAACCCGCCGTGCCCTGATGGGTAATCTCCGGCAAGCTGGATGGGGAAACATCCCTCGACTAATGATCGACCGTAGGGATCAATACATTGAGTTGATCTCCCTTGGCGAGTCTCAGAGTCAGATCAGCCACCGCTGTCCCTATTCGGACGTCATTGATAATTTTCGTAGCGGAGGAAAGAACATTCTTGCGCCTAGATTTGCCAAGTCCGATTGATTCATACGACAAGCCTTAAGTTCAGTTCGCTGAGGGCGGCGCGTACAACATTTGGCGCTGTCAAAGAGTCGGCGCTGACGGGACGGCGAGTGCAGCGATAGCCAACTCTTGGGCAACACAATGTCTACCTTCGAGGACATGACTTGGCACTATTTCCTCTGCTTATCATCCTATCTCGCGATAGCCTAGGGCGTGTTCTCAATCAAGCCAACCAGACGATGGTACATGCCAGATGAA